>JBJEJA010000021.1:0-48568 GCA_051877575.1 Lachnospiraceae bacterium
GGAAGGAAATCGAGTACGAGGTTATGCGCGACAGTGCGGGCAACTGCATTACCGTATGTAACATGGAAAACATCGATCCGGTAGGCGTGCACACCGGTGACAGTATCGTAGTGGCACCGTCCCAGACGCTGGGGGACAAAGAGTATCAGATGCTTCGTACCGCAGCGTTGAATATTATCGATGAATTGCAGATCACCGGCGGATGTAATGTACAGTTTGCGCTGCATCCCACCAGTTTTGAATATTGTGTCATTGAAGTAAATCCCCGTGTAAGCCGTTCTTCCGCACTGGCTTCCAAGGCAACGGGATATCCCATCGCCAAGGTTGCGGCAAAGATCGCACTGGGTTACACGCTGGATGAGATCAAAAATGCCATTACGGGCAAGACGTATGCAAGCTTTGAGCCCACACTGGATTACTGTGTGGTCAAGCTGCCGAGACTGCCTTTTGATAAATTTATTACAGCCAAGAGGACACTGACGACCCAGATGAAGGCAACCGGCGAGGTTATGAGTATCTGCAATAACTTTGAAGGGGCGCTGATGAAAGCCCTCCGTTCTCTGGAACAGCACGTGGATTGCCTGTTAAGTTATGATTTTTCGGAGTTGAACGCGGAAGAACTGGTGGATCGTCTGAAGATCGTGGATGACCAGAGAATCTTTGTGATCGCAGAGGCAATCCGTAAGGGCGTTGATTATGATACAATCCATCAGATTACCATGGTGGACAAATGGTTTATTGATAAAATCGCCATTCTGGTAGAGATGGAACAGGCTTTAAAGAAGGGGCCGCTTACCGTAGAACTGTTAAAGGAAGCAAAGAGAATTGAGTTTCCGGATAATGTGATCAGCCGTCTGACCGGAATTTCCGAAGCAAAGATCAAACAGATGCGTTATGATAACAATATCATCGCAGCATTTAAGATGGTTGATACCTGTGCGGCAGAGTTTGCCGCTGCTACCCCTTATTATTATTCCGTATTCGGCAGTGAAAACGAAGCGGAAGAGACCCACCCCGAAAAGAAGGTGCTGGTCTTGGGCTCCGGTCCGATCCGTATCGGTCAGGGTGTGGAATTCGATTACTGCTCCGTACATGCCACATGGGCATTTTCCAAAGCCGGGTATGAGACGATCATTGTCAACAACAATCCGGAAACCGTAAGTACCGACTTTGATATTGCGGATAAACTGTATTTTGAGCCGCTGACTCCCGAGGATGTGGAAAATATTGTCAGACTGGAAAAACCCGACGGCGCGGTGGTACAGTTTGGCGGTCAGACAGCCATTAAGCTGACGGAAAGCCTGATGAAGATGGGTGTTCCGATTTTGGGAACCAAAGCGGAGGATGTGGATGCCGCAGAGGATAGAGAGTTGTTTGATAAGATACTGGAGGAAACGGAGATTCCGAGAGCGGCAGGCGGTACTGTCTTTACGGCTGAGGAAGCGAAAGCGGTTGCCAACAGGCTTGGTTATCCGGTGCTTGTCCGTCCTTCTTATGTACTTGGCGGACAGGGTATGCAGATCGCTTTAAATGATGCGGAAATCGAAGAGTTTATGGCAGTGATCAACCAGTATGCCCAGGAGCATCCGATTCTGGTAGATAAATATCTGATGGGAAAAGAACTGGAAGTGGATGCGGTATGTGACGGAACCGATATTCTCATTCCGGGTATCATGGAGCATATCGAACGAACCGGTGTCCATTCCGGTGACAGTATTTCCGTCTATCCGGCACCGACCATCAGTGACAAGGTTCGGGAGACCATTGCGGAATATTCCAGAAGACTGGCAAAGGCATTGCATGTTGTGGGTCTGATCAACATTCAGTTTATTGCGGTGGGAGATGAGGTTTACGTGATTGAGGTAAATCCCCGTTCTTCCAGAACCGTTCCTTATATCAGCAAAGTGACGGGCATCCCGATTGTGGATCTGGCCACCGAGGTGATCATCGGCAAAAAAATCAGGGATCTGGGTTACGAGCCGGGCTTACAGCCTGCGGCAGATTATTTTGCCATCAAGATGCCCGTATTCTCCTTTGAAAAGATACGCGGAGCGGAAATCAGCCTGGGACCGGAAATGAAATCTACCGGCGAGTGTCTCGGTATCGCACAATCTTTTGATGAGGCATTGTATAAAGCCTTCCTCGGAGCGGGGATCGATCTGCCGAAACACAAACAGATCATCATTACCGTAAAGGATGCGGACAAAGGAGAGGCAATCGAAATTGGCCGCCGCTTTGAGAAACTGGGTTACACCATCTATGCAACAAGGTCAACGGCAAATGCTTTAAAGGAAGCCGGTGTGGCAGCAAGAAAGGTAAACAAGATCCAACAGGAATCTCCGACGGTTATGGACCTTTTGCTGGGGCACAAGATCGATCTGGTCATCGATACGCCTACGCAGGGTCGTGATAAATCCAGAGACGGTTTCCTGATCAGAAGAACCGCCATTGAGACCGGTGTCAACTGTCTGACCAGTCTGGATACGGCCAATGCACTTTTAACCAGTCTTGAAAACGGAAAGAAAGAAAAACTGAATTTGATCGATATCGCTACGATCTGATCAGGTAAAAGATATTTTTGGGGTATAGAGCGATAAATAATGCTTGGGGAGCAGATGAATGCTGAAGGAAAAGAAGGGAAAGGATAAATTCATAAAGCCGATTGTGCTGGTGGGTGTGATTGTATTCGTCATCTGTCTTGTGACGTGTATTGTCCACATCAGCGATTTGCGGAAAAGTCTGGAGGAAGAAATCAACCAACAGTTGGGAGCCCAGCTCGAGGTGGCATCCCAGATGCTTTCCGATGAAGTCGTCAGTACACAGGGAGTGATCAGTA
This sequence comes from Lachnospiraceae bacterium, assembly GCA_051877575.1. Lineage (GTDB taxonomy): Bacteria > Bacillota > Clostridia > Lachnospirales > Lachnospiraceae > UBA2882. The sequence continues at coordinate 2,837 of JBJEJA010000021.1, forward strand.
TTGTTGCCGGTGAAATGGGAGACAGGCAGAGAAGCACGCTTTCGGATTCGCAGGTGTATCAGATACTGAAAAAATACAAGCCGATCAATGATTTTAAGAAGATCACTTACATTTCAGAGGAAGGGGTCATTTATTACGATGACGGCTGGAAAACGCAGATTACCGACAGCCAGAGGCAGCAGATGGATCAGATCAGGGAAAGCCGGGTCTATGTGACCGATGATTTTAAACAGGCCGGGGATGAATTTCTGCTTTTGTTTGTCGATGTGGTAAAAAGCGGCGATGAAAGAAACGGTTTTATTGTGGGATTGAAGTCCTGTACGGATATTCTGGACGGGGATTCTTTTTCTTATCTGAAAGAAATCGGTGACGTAATTGTCGTGGATAAAAACGGTGTGATACTGGATTGCTATTTTACGAATTTACAGGATCAGCCGGAACGCTATGAAACGATTTATGACTACATGTCCAAGTATTGGAAGGTGGATAACGGACAAATATCGGAATTCAGGCAGATGATATTCAGTGACGATATCAGGGAAGGCAGGATACAGACAGCCGGCGAAGCAAAGGAGAGATATTTTTATTCCTTTGCCTCAGTGGAGTCACTGCCGCAGCTGAATATTATTTCCATGTATACGGATGATGTTTTCAATGAGGTTGAAAATACGATCATTATCGGAAGTGTGGCATCCTGTGCCATTATGATTCTTGCAATGGCGCTTCTGGTATTTCTGGCATATAAGCACAACTCTTCGACAAGCCAGCTCATTACCAGACTTGCTTTTGATGATGAGATTACCGGAGGAAAAAATCTGAATTATTTCAAAGAATTTGCTTCGGAAACCTTGTATAAGTATCAGGGCATGCCGTTTTTGGTCCATCGCTTTGATGTATCCAATTTCCGGTATATCAATGAGGCGTACGGTCATGTGAGGGCGGATCAGCTTTTAAAAATTATCGTAGAAGAGGCGTCGGCGATCTTTTACGGAAAAGAATTATGTGTTCGCATGAATGCGGATCAGTTTGTTATGTTAACCAAAAACACTCAGGATCTGGAAGAGCGGTTTTTTGTTTTTACAGATAAAGTAAATGCCAGAGCACTGGATATCGGCATTCGGTATCCGATCAAATTTAAACGCGGTGTATATCAGATTAAAAATAAGGAATATGATGTCTCCCTGATTATTGATAAAGCAAATGTGGCGAGAAAAAATCTGACCGGAGAAGAGAAAGAGTGTGTTGCATTTTATTCCGATAAGCTTGTCAGCGATATGCGTAAGGTAGATAAGATTGAATCGGAAATGGAAACCGCATTATTTAACAATGAGTTTAAGATGTTTATCCAGCCCAAGTGGGATATCAGAGAGGATAAGCTTTATGGAGGAGAGGCACTTGTGCGTTGGATTAAGGCAGACGGTTCCATGGTTTATCCGTCCGATTTTGTTCCCGTGTTTGAAAAGAACGGTTTCGTAGAGCAGCTGGATATTCATATGCTGGAAATGGCATGTCAGTTGATCAGGGAACAGTTAAATGCAGGGAAACCCATTTATCCGATCTCGGTCAATCAGTCGAGACTGCTTTTACACAATCCTGCCTATATCAGCAGGATCAGTGAGATGTTGAAAAGGTATGATATTCCCAAAGGATATATAGAACTGGAGATCACGGAGACCGTATTCTTTACGGAGCGGGATAAGATGATATCCATTTTGAATGAGCTGAAGGCACGGGAAGTTCTGCTTTCCATGGATGATTTCGGTTCCGGATATTCTTCGCTGAATATGTTAAAGGATTTCCCTTTTGATGTACTGAAGATTGATAAGGAATTTTTCAGCGAATCCATTACTTCCGAGTCTTCCACATGGATTCTGCGTAAGATCATTGAGATGGCGGACGGTCTTGGCATCCGCGTTATCTGTGAGGGCGTGGAAACCAAGGAACAGGTGGAAATGTTGCAGCAGATCGGCTGCCGCTATGTACAGGGGTATTATTATTCAAAACCCATACCGGCAGAAAAATTTGTAGAGCTTTACTGTAAAGAAAGCGCATAAGATTATGAAACAGAATTATCAATTACAACTGGAACGGATATTAGAAGAGCCGGAGATCCGGGGGAAGCGTCTTTTCCTTCATTGCTGCTGTGCACCGTGCAGCAGTTATGTGCTGGAATATTTAAGCGAATATTTTGCCATTACGGTTTTTTATTATAATCCGAATATTACGGAGTCGGATGAATATCGGAAAAGAGTGGCGGAACAGAAACGTCTGGTGGATGCGTTTAACGCCGGAGGCAGATGCAGATATCCGATTGCCTTTGTGGAAGGCGATTATGATCCGGAAGTATTTTTGCAGGCTGTCAGAGGGCATGAGCAGGATCCGGAAGGCGGAGAACGATGCGGGATCTGTTTCGGTATCCGTTTGAGAGAGGCGGCACTGCTGGCGGCAAAAGGAGATTATGATTATTTTACGACGACCTTGACAATCAGCCCCCTGAAAAATGCGGAACGGCTGAATGTGATCGGTGAGGCTGCGGGAAAAGCGGCCGGGGTGGCATTTTTACCCTCCGATTTTAAAAAGAAAAACGGCTATCAGCGTTCCATAGAGTTATCTAAGGAATATGATCTGTACAGACAAAATTACTGCGGCTGTATTTTCAGCCGGAATGAGGTGGAACATGGATAAATTATTGGATGTGATTTCAAAAGAGATGAAAGATGCTTTTGAGGCTGCGGGATATGACCGGGAATTGGGCAAAGTTACCGTCTCCAACAGACCGGATCTTTGCGAGTATCAGTGCAACGGTGCCATGGCAGGAGCAAAGGTATATCATAAAGCGCCGATCATGATTGCCGATGATGTAGCGGCAAAATGTACGGACAGCAAGGTATTTGCCGGCGTGGAAGCGGTGAATCCCGGATTTTTAAATATTAAATTGAGCGGTGCGTTTATTGCAGATTATCTGCGTGGAATGGAAGCGAGCGATAAGTTCGGACTTCCGGCACCGGAGAAGCCCCAAAAAATCGTCATTGATTACGGCGGGCCCAATGTGGCAAAACCTTTGCATGTGGGACATCTCCGTTCCGCGGTCATCGGCGAAAGCATCAAGCGCATTGCCCGTTATAACGGACATGAGGTTATCGGTGATATCCATCTGGGTGACTGGGGACTGCAGATGGGGCTGATCATTACGGAATTGCAGGAGAGAAAGCCCGAGCTGCCGTATTTTGATGAGAGTTTTACCGGCGAATACCCGGAAGAAGCTCCCTTTACGATTTCCGAGCTGGAAGAAATCTATCCCACTGCCAGCGGTAAATCCAAGGAAGATCCGGCATACAAGGAAAAAGCAATGGAGGCAACCTTCAAGCTGCAAAACGGTGTCAGGGGATACCGTGCATTGTGGAATCATATTATTGCGGTTTCCGTCGCCGATCTGAAGAAAAATTATGAGAATCTGAATGTGGAGTTTGACCTGTGGAAAGGGGAGTCCGATGTCCATGATGTGATTCCCGGAATGGTTGAATATATGAAGAGAGAAGGTTATGCCCATGAATCCGAGGGGGCGCTTGTGGTTGATGTAAAAGAGGAGACCGATACCAAGGAAATCCCGCCATGCATGATCTTAAAGAGCGACGGGGCTTCTTTATACAATACCACCGATCTGGCTACCATTCAGGAAAGAATGGAAAAGATCAATCCCGACCATATCATCTATGTGGTGGATAAGCGTCAGGAGCTTTATTTTACCCAGGTGTTCCGCTGTGCCAGAAAGACAAAGCTGGTAAAACCGGAAACGGGTCTGACTTTTATCGGTTTCGGCACCATGAACGGAAAGGACGGAAAACCTTTCAAAACCCGTCAGGGCGGCGTCATGAGGCTGGAAAGCCTGTTGAACGATATCAACGAGCAGATGTATCAAAAGATTATCAGCAACCATGAAGTGCCGGAGGAAGAGGCAAGGCAGACGGCTAAGGTTGTTGCCCTTGCAGCGGTAAAATACGGGGATCTGAGCAATCAGGCGAGTAAAGACTATATCTTTGATGTGGACAGATTTACTTCCTTTGAGGGAGATACAGGTCCGTATATCCTGTATACCATTGTCCGTATCAAATCTATTTTGAATAAATATACGGCCATGGGCAAGCGTGTGGAGGATACTGCCATCGGAATACCGCAGGGCGAAGCGGAAAAAGAACTGATGCTGGCTCTGGCAGGCTTTATTTCCATGATGCAGAATGCATGGGAGGAAATGGCCCCCCACAAAGTCTGCGCCTATATTTATGATCTGGCAAATGCATTTAATCATTTTTATCATGAAACAAAGATTTTACAGGAGGAAAATGAAGAAAAGCAGGCCGGATATATTGCACTGTTGAAATTAACAAAGGAAATTCTCGAAACCTGTATTGATGTTTTGGGATTTTCAGCACCGGAGCGGATGTGATGGAATGGAATTTATCAGAGTAAATGACCATATGATCAAATGTCTGATCAGTGAAGAAGACATGGATCAATATGACGTATCAATCGAAGATTTTTTTACAAGGACAGAGAATGCCATGGAGTTTCTCCATGAAATTGTCAAACAGGCGGAAATTGAAGTGGATTACAGACCGGAAGGACCTTTGACCTCTCTTCAGATTGCACCGATCCCTGATAAAGGAATCGCAATCTTTTTGACGGAAAAACCCCAGCTGGATCTGAAGTCTATTTTGCAGAGCCTGAAAAAGAGTGCGGGAGTGGAAATTCCCGATGATGTTATGGAGAAAGTGGAAAAGAGTTCACCGAAAGAGCAGGCAGATTTCTTTGGCAGATTTATGGATAATATACATAAAGAAGTGGAGAAAAGTATGGCTGCCGGCAATTCTGTTGAACCGCGGAAAAAGCCCGCCGATTACCGGGCAGAAACAGCGGAAGGAAGCGGAGCGGGAAAAAGTGATCTGGAACATAAGATCTTTGCTTTTGATTGTGCCGCGGATGTGCTTCGTTATGCTGAGGTTGTGGAGATGCCGGAAAGTATCGGCAGCAGTCTCTACAAGGATGAAGATCACGGAACTTACTATCTGATCGTGGAAAGAAAAGCGGTATCCGTGGAAACGCTGGCAGGCGTTTATCTGACGGCTTACGAATACGGACATTTTGTTTCCGAAAGGGAAGAGCAGATTTTATTTATCAAGGAGCATTGTGAATGCGTCATTGAAAATGATGCGATCCGAAAAATGAAATCCGGAAAATGAAATTCGGAAAACGAAATCCGGGCGGCAGGACCGACGGAGGATGCATGCGGTGGAATGGCTGTTTTGGTTGTGGAATAGGAGTGACGGATCATGCACAATGAGTTGACACAGAAAGATATAGAGAAAATGCAGGAGGAGATTGAGTACCGCAAGGTAACTGTCCGGAAAGAACTGCTGGAGCATGTGAAGGAAGCGCGTGCTCATGGTGACCTGAGTGAAAACTTTGAGTACCATGCGGCAAAAAAGGAAAAGAATAAGAACGAGAGCCGCATCCGCTATTTGGAGAGGATGATACGGACCGCGGTTGTGGTATCCGATGAGTCCGCGGCAGACGAGGTCGGAATCAACAATACGGTGACCGTGGAATTTGCCGATGACCATTCGGAGGAAGTATACCGCATTGTCACGACTGTAAGAGGAAATTCCCTCAAAGGGCTGATCAGCAATGAATCCCCCATGGGAAAAGCACTTCTGGGGCATAAAGTGGGAGATACCGTTACGGTGGTCGTCAATGACCGGGTAAGTTATGATGTCATCATTAAAAAAATCGAAAATACGGAAGATGATGATCTGGAGTTGAACAAGTTTTAAATGTTTTGATCAGACAATTTCGTTGATCATTCCTTTGTGAGTGGAAAAATAGTTTACATAATCATGTATTTCCGGTAAAGAAAGTGCAAAAGGCGCATGATCGTGGTTGGGAACAGAAAGGTTTTTAGCCATGATGATGGGCTTTTTTTCTGGAATCGGCACAGGGAAAAGAGTTGACATAACATCTGCATGCGACCGCAGATATGTCTGAAACCTGCGGGAGAAAAGCAACTCCTGAATAAAAGGGGTTTCCTGCTCCTTGGCGTATAAAAAATAGCCTTCCATGCGGCCATGCAGGGTAAATACATAGATACAGCCGTTTTCGCTCTCTAATTCAGCCAGAAGAGTTTCGTAATATTCCGGCGTCCGGGTAAGATAATAGTCAAACTGTTCTGAAAGTGCTGCATTGGCAAAATCCGACAGAGCGGATAAAACATCAGGCGGAGCAAAGGATTTGAGACATTGTATGGACAGCTCTTTTACGGGAAAAGATTTTATGTAAACTTCATTTCCGGTAATTAGCGAAGCGGTATCATACTGTGTTCTGGAATAGATATAGGAAAAACCGAAAGGTTCATAAATGGCCGGATCGGCAGGCATTAAAAAAACAAAAGGACAATTTTGGCTCTCAGCATAGGAGAAGGCCTCTTTCAACAAAGCCGCCATTAATCCTCTGTGCCGGTGGGAAGCCTTCGTGGCAACACCGACGATATAATAGGTTGGAACAGTCTGTGTGCCTATGGTCATTTTATAAGGTGTCAGATGCACCATGGAAACAATTTCGCCGGAAGAAAGCAGCCGATAGACAAATGTAACATTGGACGGCGCTTTCTTTTGAAAATAATAGTCAATAAAAGCAGTGCTGTCTTCGGAAAAGACCTCTTCCCAGAGAGGGCGGGTGGCGAGAACATCTCTGCCTTTCAGACAATCGGGCTCATAATTTTCTGACGGATGATTTTTACCGGTATCATTTATTTTCTGCATCATTGTCACCTTTTCTGAAAGAAATAAATTTATTGTTTTTGATTTCCCGGACATCCCTGACAGGAGGAGCAGCCGCCGGATGTTACTGCACTTGATGTTATGTCAACTTGCATATCCATTAAACTGGAGGGAGTTGCCAGCATACAGACAGCCTGAGAGGAAATGCCTTCTCCTGTTCCGGTAAAGCCCAGACCTTCTTCGGTAGTAGCTTTTATGTTAACCTGATTTATTTCGATTCCCAGGGCATCTGCAATGTTTTTTTGCATTTCATCAATATAAGGGCGCATTTTGGGCTGCTGTGCGATGATCGTTGCATCAATGTTTTCAATAATAAAGCAATGCGCTTCCAAAAGTGCACCTGTTTTTTTCAACAGGCTGATGCTGGAAATTCCTTTATATTGTGGATCGGTATCAGGAAAATGCTTTCCGATATCTCCCAGAGCCGCAGCACCTAATAGCGCATCCATAATGGCATGGAGCAGGACATCCGCATCCGAATGTCCCAACAATCCCTTTTCGTATGGGATCTTTACGCCGCCGATAATCAAATCTCTGTTTTCGACTAATTTATGAACATCATAACCCATTCCGATTCTCATAATAAAAATCCTTTCTGTATCCTTTTTCATGGTACTGATAACAGTATAACCTAACTTGACCGATCGTAACAGAGGAAACTTGTTCATGACATAAAAAAATGTTATACTAAAAAACACTATGCGGAATGAATATATGTAAGATACAGAATAGAAACGGAGAAACATGGATGAGAACTTTAGTTAGCCGTATAAAACAATATTGGAAGAAAATGTCAAAGGCAGATGTCATTGCCTTTTTTATACTGATCGGTTCTTCCGTTTTTTTTGCATATAAAACAGGTCTTCTGATATGCGGATGCTATTTTGCAGATGACCATGAGATCGTCAGACTGAATGCGATGATAAATGAAGAGGGGTTATTTCATACCTTGTGCGCGTGGATGTCAGCTGATATGCAGTTGCGTTTTCGTCCGGTATACTGGATCTTCCGTGTCATGGAATCATTTCTTTTCGGCAATCATATTATTTTATGGCACTTGCTCAAAGCCTGCGAAATCGGTTTTTGTTCCTTTTTGATGTATCTGTTTGCCCGGAAGATGAAACTCAATGTTTATGTTTCCCTTCTGTTTTCCGTCATGAGCTTTTTGGGGACGCAGTGTGTCGTCATATTCCGACTGGGACCGCAGGAACCGTTGGCTATGATCTTTCTGTTTCTGGCACTTATTTTTGCTGTCCGCTGCCGGGAAAATGCAGACAGATGGAACCAAATTTGTTTCCTGATTTCCCTGACTCTGATGATGGGAGTGAAAGAATCGTTTTTGCTGCTGGCACCTGTCGTTGTCTTCTTTTTGTGTTATATGGAGTGGAGAAAGAGTGAGGCGTTTGCGCTCAAAGAACATATGCAGGTCTTTCGGAAGTATCAAGGCATCCTGATTTATACAGTTCTCTTGTTTCTGGCGGGCATCGGTATGATTGTGTTTTACTGTGGTGTGGATTCGACGGGATACGCAGGTCTTGACAGTAGTTTTTCCGTAAAAGAATATTGTCAGCTGATATGGAAAATTTGGACGGGAAGTCTGAGCGTTTATCTGAAGATTTTTCTGTGTACATTCTTGTTATGCCTGGCCATGTGGATTTATCAGGCGGTCAGATTCAAACCGAAAAAAGCTCAATGGTTTTTCTTAAGAGTATGTGAACTGTTGATACCGTTATATTTTATTTTAACCCAAAGCATTCTGCATGCTAAAAGCAACATGGACGAGCGCTATCTGCTTCCCTGTGTTACGGGCATTCTGATTTATGTGGTAATCTTTACCTATGAGTATTTTAAACAATTGAATTGGAGCGCGGTTTTGTATCACATCGGGATTAGCGCCCTGTTTCTGTATTTGGCATTCAATAGTCAGATATTGGCTACAACCGAAAACTATGTTGTAGTATGCATTCACAATATGCAGATGCTGGATCGGGTGAACCGGCTGACGGAAGCTTATGACGGGACGGATACCGACATCGTTATCTCCACGCAGTACGGTGAGTGGAATATGGCATTTTCGGCTTTTATGGAAGAATTATACGGAGTGCATAACGTATATGCCCTTCCGCAGACAGATTCCGGAGACGGTCTCGCTTATGACCGCTATTTGTCTGAGGGAGAAGAGAAGAACGGGATTGAAATAACGGATGCGGATATTTATATTGCACAGAGCGAATATTTACCACAGAAATTAAGAGAAAAAGGTGTGGAGCCGGATGAGTTTTCCCAAGAAGTATTCGGATATTATATTGTCTATTACCGATAGGACTGTGTGAAATGATGACAAATTAGGAAACGTCAGGTTTTCGGAAGAATATATATAAAATTTTCGGTAAAATTTTCAAAGAAAAAACTTGACAAGCCTACCTGTCTCATTATATACTAGCAAAGCGGGTTGTGAAAACGGCCCGGTTAGAAATGGGATCTTAGCTCAGCTGGGAGAGCATCTGCCTTACAAGCAGAGGGTCATAGGTTCGAGCCCTATAGGTCCCATTTATATGGCGAGATAGCTCAGTTGGCTAGAGCATACGGTTCATACCCGTAGTGTCGAGGGTTCAAATCCCCCTCTCGCTACTAAAAAAAGAATCACATCACAGATGTGGTTCTTTTTTGTTTTGAATGAAATTCGTATTCATTGTTTGTTTGCTGTCTGCAAAGCGGAAGATCCGTTTGCTCCATTCGCTTTTCTTTCCGGAAGTCTCAAAAATTCTTTGCCGAATATTTTGTAATACGGCTGTTCCCTTTCTCCACAGACATAGTACCAGTAGCCGTCGCAGAAAAATATCCCTGCAAGCCCGATGATCAGAGCCCATGCAAGCACAAAAAACGCATTGCACTGTCCCCAGAAGAACGTAAACGGCAGATCGCTGTAATCCCAGACATTTAGTCCCAGCTTTACATTGACGATCAATCCGGTGATGCCCTCGCCGAGTGTGCATAAAACGGTGGAAATCAGTACCCGCAAAATATAGTCCGGTTTGTGAATATATAAATGATCAGGCAGATTAATGCAGTATACACCCAGAAAACCGCTTAGCAGAAACATGGAATAGTGCGTATAGCCCCGATAGATTAACTCAATAAAGCAATAGATATATCCGCATAATACAAACAACATTATTTTTTGTAAGAAGTGTTTATAAAGATTCAGATTTTCACCTCCTTTTTACTTGATTTAGTTTCTCTGCTTTTTGCATATTTATGTCTGTTTGTCTCATACTATTTTCGAGGTGACAAACTATGAATAAAGAAATACGTGAGAAAGAAAATCAGAAAAAATCCAAAGAAAAATTCAACAGCATTACGCAGAAGGTGAAGCCGGAAAACCAGAATCAGACCCATAATGTCAGGTCTGAGGCAGTTGAACCGAAAATCAGACAGGTATAGGAAATCCCGGGTTAAATAATGCCGCCGGACAATGACAATCCCGCCTTTTTATGCTATGATATAAGTACTTCTGGAAATGCAATACAAAAGTAAAAGGGGGTATCGGGTATGGAAATCAAAGAAACGAACAGCCGGATAGCCAATCCGGCGTTGATTGCTTTTTTTAACACGCTTTTTGAGGCACCGGTCAATTTAAAAAAATGTCTTGAAATATCCGGTAAGGCTATAGGATATCTGGCGGAAGAACTGCCCATCGGGAAGGTGGAAGCCCGGACGAATACGCCTGCCAACAGAATGATGCCGGATGGCGATAGAAGGAATATGATTTTGTATCAATGCGGTGAAACGGAGACAAAGGGGAGCGTTTATCTGGAGTTTGAGACAGAGCTGGGCGGGAGAGCATCCATAGAGATCTATGCACCCAGGGGACATGAGTACAGCGGACAGGAAAGACAGGATCTGGAATTCGTCGCAAAGCAATTGTTTGTGTTTATCGGCAGAGCCAGAGCGAGCATGATGTTTACCCGTGTTATCAGTGAGGACGGACTGACGGGCATTCCCAATCTGACGACGTTTTATGCCCATGGAAATCGTCTGATTACCAAAGGAAAACTGTCCAGATATGATGCTTTTTATTTTAATGTCAGAAATTTCAAGTATATCAACCGTATGGTGGATTATCAGGGTGGGGATTCTGTTATGATCCAGTATGCACATCAGGTATGTGATTTTCTGATAGAGGACGAGATGGTTGCAAGGCTGGGCGGTGACAATTATGTTGCATTGATCAGGCGTGACCGTACGAAAGCTTTTTTACAATATTTAAAAGATGTCATGGTTGAGGTGGAAACCTCTGCCGGAAAGCAGCAGATCAATCTGGGGGCGGTGTGCGGTATTTATGAAATCGAGTCATCCGTAACGCAGATGAGTGATGTGATGACAGCCATTTCTACGGCGGTACAGGCAGCAAAGCAGATTTATAAACAGGAATATGTATATTATACCCCGGAGTTGTCAGAGCGGATATTGTATGAGAAAAAGGTTGCCCAGGAGTTTGTGGAAAATATGGCGGATGGAAAGTTTATCACGTATCTTCAGCCCAAAATCGACCTGAGTAACGGAAGCATCTGCGGTGCCGAGGCGCTGGCAAGATGGAAGTATCAGGGCAAAGTGGTGAATCCCGAATGGTTTATTCCCATGCTGGAAAAAGATGGTGCCGTCTGTATGCTGGATTTTGAAATTCTGCGGCAGGTATGCAACCTGATTGCCCAATGGAAAAAACGTGGGGAGGAGCCGGTCAGGATTTCGGTCAATTTATCCGGTTGGAACCTTCACAGCAAGACATTGGTAGAAGATATCATGGAAATTCTCCGGGAATACGACGTAGAACCGAAGTACATAGAGATTGAATTGACGGAAACCATGGATTACAGAGAGTATTCCATTATGATGGAGCTTTTTAAGGAACTGAAAAAGAACGGTCTGACTACCTCCATAGACAATTTCGGGTTGGGCTTTTCCTCTCTGAATATGATCAAAGATCTGGATGTGGATGTATTAAAGCTGGACAGACAGATTGTTTCAGAGATGGATGGAGAGGAAGGCTTTAAAAATCAGGCTATGATCGAGAATATTATCGATATGGCCAAGAAGATGAATATGAAAGTATTGGCTGAAGGTGTGGAGACCACAAAACAGCGGGATTTCCTGATTCGTGCAAAGTGTGATATCGCCCAGGGATTTTTATATGCTTCACCGATGCGGATCGATGAATTTGAGAGGAGAATTTACCGGTAAAAATAATGATTTGAGATTTTCCATAAATATATATGCTCCAAAACGTATCTATATTATGAAAGAAACTGTTTATGCAAAATGCAGTACATAAACACAGGGAGGAATGGATATGAAGAGAAGAACAGGTATATGGAAAAGAGCGGCGATTTTGGGAATCGCAGCAATTCTGATGACGGGATGCGGCTCAAACAAGAGTGAGGTCATGATGGAGTACGCAGAAACCGAAATGGCAGAGAGTGCTGCGTATGATGCCGGGGGCAGCGATTATCTGAGCGATGACATCTATGCGGAAGAAGCGGTAGAGGAGGAAGGAACGTCAACGCAAAAGACAACCGTAGAAGAAAATGCGGCAGAGAGCGACCGGAAGCTGATACGGAATGTCAACATGGAAGTGGAGACGGAAACTTTTGACGAGCTTTTGAATACCGTGGAAGCCAGGACCAAAAACCTGGGCGGGTATATTGAAAACAGTTATACATACAACGGCAGCAGTTATTATGGCAGAACAGACAGAACCGCAAGCATGACCATCCGTATTCCTGCGGAAAAACTGGATGAGTTTTTATCGGCAGTATCGGATGTATCCAATGTGATCAGCCGTAATGAGAGTGTGACGGACATTACCCTGCAGTATGTGGATATGGAAAGCCATAAAAAAGCACTTCAGGCGGAAGAAAGCCGTCTGTTGGAATTGATGGAGCAGGCAGAGAGCATTGAGGACATCATCACATTGGAAAGCCGCCTTTCGGAAGTCCGCTATCAGATAGAGAGTATGGAATCCCAGCTTCGCACTTACGATAATAAGGTTTCCTACAGCACGGTGTATTTGGATATCAATGAAGTGACAAAACTGACTCCTGTCAAAGAGCAGAGCGTCGGAGAAAAAATAGCCACGGGCTTTATGGAGAGTCTGTACGGAGTAGGGAACGGATTGCTCAATTTTGCAATCGGATTGATCATTCGTCTGCCGTATTTGGTAGTGTGGGCAGTTGTGATCATTGCCGTTGTGATGATCGTAAAAGGCATCAGACGCAAAAAGAAAATGAAAAAAATGTCTGCAGATATGACGGTACAGAAACAGGTAAATGCAGAAAACATGCAGGAAAATGCTGTGTATGGAGTCGGTACAGGGGCTGATGGAGAACAAGATGGTAGTAGAAAGTAAAGATTTATATCTATTGGAACATTACGAATACGGAGAGGCGTTTTACGGAAGCGTCGGCGGCATGAATTACCGGGTCAACCGCAATCCCATGAAGCATGTGAAGTTTGCTCCTGTGGAGGAAAAGATGAATGCCACCCTGATTGCTTATGTGTGGCCGGGACCCAAGTGTTTTGCAAAGACGGAACCGGAAAAAATCCTTTCCAAAGAATTTCCCTATTCCAATGAGGGAAAAGAAGAAGCGGCGGCATGGATTTCGGAACAGTACGAAAGCCGGAAAGCGGAATGGGATGATGTTGCTGCCAAAGGACTTCTTGGATAATCGGACAGCAATGAGTATGACAAAAGGCGGATACAGAAATGAATATCATTACCGTAGATGAGATCACAAAAGCATACGGAGAAAGAAAAATATTTGACAGGGCATCCTTCTTTTTGCAGGAGGGCGAAAAGGCGGGCGTCCTTGGTATCAACGGGACGGGGAAATCCACATTGTTAAAGATGATCGTGGGAGTGGACGAACCGGACAGCGGAACCATCATCCGCGCAAAGGGGAAGGTGATTTCTTACCTTCCCCAAAATCCTGTATTCCGGGACGAGGATACGCTGATCGATGCGGTTTTAAGGGACTCGGGGCATCAGGAAAGCGATGCAAAAGCTATGCTGACAAGGCTGGGAGTCGTGGATTTCGGGCAGACCTGCGGGCAACTGTCGGGTGGTGAACGGAAAAGGCTGGCACTGGTCAGAACACTGCTGGCACCGGCGGATATCCTGGTGTTGGATGAGCCCACCAACCATCTGGATCAGGAAATGGCGGACTGGCTGGAGGATACATTAAAGAAATTCAAAGGCTCTCTGATCATGATCACTCATGACCGGTATTTTCTGGACAGCGTATGCAACCGGATCATTGAAGTGGATAAAGGCAGGATATATTCTTATGAAGCAAATTATGAAGGGTATCTTTCACTGAAGGCAGAGCGGGAAGAAATGGCTGCCGCATCGGATCGGAAGCGGCATTCCATTTTGCGGACGGAACTTGAGTGGGTAAAGCGTGGTGCAAGAGCCCGTTCTACCAAGCAGAAGGCGCGCTTGGAGCGGTTTGAGCAACTTTCCCGTATGCCGGATGCGGCAAAGGACGGCACTGTGGAGCTGGGAAGCGTAAAAAGCAGACTGGGCAAAACAACCGTGGAGCTGCACGATATCAGTAAAGCTTACGGAGATCAGGTGCTGATCAAAGATTTCACTTATTTGTTTTTAAGAAATGATCGTGTGGGCTTCATGGGGCACAACGGCTGCGGCAAATCCACATTGATGAAGATCATCATGGGGCAGGTAATGCCCGATACGGGATATGTGGAAATCGGTCAGACCGTCAAAATCGGATATTTTGCACAGGAAATCAGCGATGAAGAGATGAAACCGGATCAGAAGGTTATCGATTATATCCGGGATGTGGCGGAATATGTGGAGACGGAAGACGGCAAGATCTCTGCGGCAAGACTTCTGGAAAAATTTCTGTTTGCGGGGGAAGATCAGTACGGTCCGGTGGGAAAGCTGTCCGGCGGACAAAGGCGGAGACTGTATCTTTGCAAGGTTTTGATGGGTGCACCCAATGTGCTGATCCTGGACGAGCCCACCAATGATCTGGATATTACGACGTTGACGATCCTTGAAGATTATCTGGATCACTTTCCGGGAATCGTCATGGTTGTTTCTCACGACCGTTATTTTCTGGACAGAATTGTAGGCAGAATGTTTATTTTTGAGGAAAACGGAAGGCTGCGGCAGTCCGAAGGCGGATATACCGATTATCGGAACAGGCTGTTATTAGAGAAACAGTCTGCAGAGAGTATGAGCGGATCTGTGGGAGAGAAAAGAACAAATGCCGGAGCCGGAGAAAAACCGAAATGGAATGCCGGACGGGAAAGAAAACTGAAATTTACCTATCAGGAGCAGAAGGATTATGAGACCATAGAAACGGAGATTGCAGCTTTAGAAGAAAAGATAGAGCAGATTGATGGGGATATGGTAAAGTATGCCAGAGATTTTGTGAAACTGAAAGAGCTTAACGAGGAAAAGGAAAATGCAGAAACGGCACTGGAAGAAAAAATGGAGCGATGGATGTATCTGGAAGAGCTGGCGGCAAAAATCAAAGAGCAATAAAATCAGTTGACAAAACCCGTTTTTTTGCATATTCTATAAAAAGAGAAAGGCAATGACCGGAAAGAGTACGTGTTATAAACGCATCAGAGAGGGAGTGTCACCGGCTGAAAGCATTCCCGGCAGGCTATGATACGGAAGTGCATCCGTGAGCTGATTTTGCGAATGAAAGAATTGTGAGGAATATTCTTTTGGGTAGCGGAATACGTTTCCCGCGTTAAGGGATTAAGGTGTCGGCAATAGCCGAAATCAGAGTGGAACCGCGGATTTATTCGTCTCTAATAGCAATATTGGAGACGTTTTTTATTGCAATTATGAATGAGATATAAATTGGCGGTATATGCAAAGGGCTATCAGGAGATATTACGAAAAAGAAGGGAAATATATGAGTTTTATCAGGCGTGTCAAGGATGAGATACGTATCATCAAGGAGAGGGATCCTGCCATCCATTCCAATATGGAAGTGTTTTTGTATCCCAGCTTCAAGGTGATGATGCATTATCGTCTGGCACACAAATTATATTTGAAACAACATTATTTTTGGGCACGGCTGGTCTCCCAGAGAGGCGCGCGCAAGACGGGAATTGAAATTCACCCCGGTGCACAGATCGGAAACGGTTTCTTTATCGATCACGGAAACGGAGTCATTATCGGAGAAACTACCATTATCGGTGATAACGTGACCTTGTATCAGGGGGTGACCCTGGGCGGAACCGGTAAGGAGCATGGCAAAAGACATCCTACCATCGGCAACAACGTCATGATCAGTGCGGGTGCCAAGGTGCTCGGATCTTTTACCATCGGAGACAACAGTAAAATCGGTGCCGGAAGCGTTGTACTGGAAGAAGTACCGCCCAACTCCACGGTGGTGGGCGTTCCCGGACGGGTAGTAAAGAGAAACAACGTGAATCTGCCTCAGGATGAACTGGATCAGGTGCATCTGCCCGACCCGGTAAAGGAGGAACTCCTGAACCTGAGAGAGAGTAACCGATTGCTGCTGGAAAGAGTGGAGCATCTGGAAGAAAAATGCAAAATGGTTGACATAACATAAAAGATAAAGAGGAGAAACAGCATGAAAATCTATAACACATTGACAAAGAAAAAAGAAGAGTTTGTGCCGATCGAAGAAGGTAAAGTCAGAATGTATGTCTGCGGTCCCACCGTATACAATCTGATTCATATCGGCAATGCCAGACCGATGATTGTATTTGATACGGTCCGTCGTTATATGGAGCATAAAGGCTATGATGTCAATTATGTTTCCAACTTTACGGATGTGGATGATAAGATCATCAAGGCTGCCAATGAGGAAGGCGTGGATCCTTCCGTCATCAGCGAGCGTTATATCGAGGAATGCAAAAAGGATATGAAGGCGATGCATGTCAAGCCCGCCACGACCCATCCGAAGGCAACGGAGGAAATTGACGGTATGCTGGATATGATCAATACATTGATCGAAAAAGGGCATGCATATGTGGCAGAAGACGGAACCGTTTATTTCCGTACCCGCAGCTTTAAAGAATATGGAAAGCTTTCCCATAAAAATCTGGACGATCTGCAGGGCGGAAACCGCTCCCTGTTAGTCAGCGGCGAAGACCAGAAGGAAGATCCGCTGGATTTCGTTTTGTGGAAACCCAAAAAAGAAGGAGAACCCTATTGGGAGTCTCCCTGGTGTCAGGGACGGCCGGGCTGGCATATCGAATGTTCCGTTATGAGCAAGAAGTATCTGGGCGACCAGATCGACATCCATGCAGGCGGAGAGGATCTGGTTTTCCCTCATCATGAAAATGAAATTGCCCAGTCGGAGGCGGCCAACGGCAAGGAATTTTCCAAATACTGGATGCATAATGCTTTTTTAAATATTGATAATAAAAAGATGAGTAAATCTCTGGGCAATTTCTTTACGGTCCGCGATATCAGTGAAAAATACGATCTGCAGGTGCTTCGATTCTTTATGCTGTCGGCGCATTACAGAAGTCCGTTGAACTTCAGCGCCGAACTGATGGAGGCTGCCAAGAACGGACTGGACCGTATTATTACCGGTGTGGAAAATCTGAAGTATGCATGGAGCGTTTCGGGCAGGGAAGAGATGGACGATGCGGAAAAAGCGCTGCTTGAGGAAGCAAAAGCCTATGTAACCAAATTTGATGATGCCATGGACGATGATTTCAATACGGCAGATGCCATTGCCGCAATTTTTGAATTGATCAAATTTACCAATACCAATGCGGGTGCAGACAACTCCAAAGAATTTCTGCAGGCATTATTGGATGAAGTAAAGATGCTTTGCGACATCTGCGGACTGGAAGTCGATAAAAAGGAAGAATTGCTGGATGCGGACATTGAGGCTCTGATCGAAGAGCGTACAGCGGCAAGAAAGGCAAAGAACTTTGCAAGAGCCGATGAAATTCGTGATGAGCTGTTGAATAAGGGCATCATTTTAGAGGATACCCGCGAAGGAGTAAAATGGAAGAGAGCATAAGTTTACTTGCTAAGATCAAAGAGACTTTCGGGTGTGAGGAGATAGATGTCAGAACCTATTCTCCTCTTGCCCTTGCTTTTATGGGTGACTGCGTTTTTGAGATTATTATCAGAACGATAGTGGTAGAGCGCGGGAATCGCAGGGCAGAAGGTTTACATAAATCAAAAAGCGCCATTGTGAATGCCAAGGTGCAGGCTCAAATGGCAGAGGCACTTTTACCCGAACTGACAGAAGAAGAACTGGCATGCTATAAGAGAGGGCGCAATGCAAAATCCCATTCCGTAGCGAAAAATGCCGGCATTGGTGAGTACCGGAAAGCAACAGGACTGGAAGCGCTTTATGGATATTTGTATTTGTCCGGCAGAGAAGACAGGCTGTTGGAATTGACAAAACTGGGTCTGGATAAGATTAACATAACAATTTAAGGAGTTATTATGGCGTACGAAGAATTGTTGATAGAAGGAAGAAATGCTGTCATCGAAGCATTTCGCTCCGGCAAGACGATAGACAAGCTTTATATATTGGATGGCTGCCAGGACGGTCCCATGGCCACAATCCGCAGGGAAGCAAAAAAGCATGATACCATTGTCAAATATGTGGATAAGGAGCGCCTTGATCAGATGTCTCCCACAGGAAAGCATCAGGGAGTCATTGCCGGTGTGGCTGCTTATTCTTATGCGGAAGTGGAAGATATTCTGGAAAATGCAAGAGTAAAGGGAGAAGACCCCTTTGTTTTTATTCTGGATGGCATTGAGGATCCCCACAATCTGGGTGCCATTATCCGAACTGCCAATCTGGCGGGTGCTCATGGCGTGATTATTCCCAAAAACAGAGCGGTGGGGTTGACCGCCACCGTAGCCAGAACCTCTGCGGGTGCTTTGAACTATACTCCCGTTGCAAAGGTGACAAACATTGCAAAGACCATTGAGGAATTAAAAAAAGAGGGTCTTTGGTTTGTCTGTGCGGATATGAACGGAACCAAAATGTATGATCTGAACCTGAAAGGGGCGATCGGGTTGGTAATCGGCAACGAAGGTGAGGGCGTCAGCCGACTGGTAAAGGAAAAATGCGATATGACTGCGGCAATTCCCATGAAGGGAGATATTGATTCTTTAAACGCATCGGTTGCGGCAGGTGTACTGGCATACGAGATTGTCAGACAGAGATTGCAATAGGTTGACATAAAATTGCAGACAACAAGGGCAGATACGAGTAACAGTCAGAGAGGAAAAAGATTGAACGCATATGAAGGAGTTGCGGATGAAGAATTGATCATCCGTGCCAGGGACGGGGAAAAAGAAATTATTGAATATCTGATGGATAAATATAAAAATCTGGTACGCAGCAAAGCATCCACTATGTTCATTCTGGGAGCAGACAGGGAGGATCTGATCCAGGAGGGTATGATTGGATTGTTTAAGGCGGTCAGGGATTATGACAGCGGCAGAGACGCAAGCTTTTATACGTTCGCAGAGCTATGTGTCACCAGACAGATGTATACGGCACTGCAGGCTTCCGGCAGAAAGAAGCACAGTCCTTTGAATACGTATGTCTCCATTTATCAGGGACATGATGAAGAAGGGACGGAATTGATCGATGCACTGGAAAACAAAAAGGAGCGCAATCCGGAAGAGATATTGATCGATCAGGAGAATGTGGCAGATATCGAAAAAATCATCGAGAATGATCTGAGCCCTTTTGAAAAACAGGTACTGGAACTGTCCATGACAGGAATGGGATATGTGGAAATTGCCAAACTGCTGGGGAAAGACGGAAAATCTACGGATAATGCGTTGAGCCGGGTAAAGACGAAAATACGGAAAGCCTTGAACAAAAAATGACAGAAACCGATTTTTTTCTCTAGGCAGAAAAAGTCTCTTGTGATATACTGTAGAAGAATAATGATTGTTTAGGCATAAAAAGATCAGGCATAGCAAATCGTGCTTAAGCATATGTAATAATGAGCCCGGCGACATTTGTGTTTGCACAAAGCGGCATTGGGCGAATGCCGTTTGCAGAGCCGTCAGGCAGCATGAAATAATACATCAGTATTGAGAAACAATGCAGGGGAAAGGGAGAAGACCATGGAAAAAGAAAATAAGATGAAAAATGAAATTTATAAGGAGCTGAAAGTTTCTTTCCAGTCTGTAGAGCAGCAGATCAAAGAAAAGAAAGAATATAAGGAACAGTTAAAATTCAAAATTGATTTATATAATAAATGTCTGGATGATCATCTTTTGGAAAAGGGCAGTAAGCTGATCAGAGAACATCTGGATGAGACGAAGGAAGAAGTTAAGGAAATCGATAAGCAGATTGAAGATTTGGTAATGGAAAAAGATGCCTATCGTATTGAGCTGGAAGTTTTTGAAGATGCCTTCAGAGAATAGTTGACAAACCGAATCCGCCTATGCTACAATAGTCGTCGGTGGTAAAAACCGGCTGATATAGCTCAGGTGGTAGAGCGTCGCATTGGTAATGCGGAGGTCACGGGTCCGAGTCCCGTTATCAGCTTATTAAGAGCCTTAATTTTCAAGGCTCTTTATTTTTTGTGTTGCATTTCGTGTTGCATTGTTTCAAAGTGATTATTTGTCATTTCCACAAATTTCTTTTTATAATCTTCCATGGATCCGCGATAAATTTTCTTTAACACGATATCTGAATGCCATCCGCCGCGTTCCATAATGTAGACATCCGGTACACCGATAGCATGCATATCTATGCATCTGTCTGACGATAAAGTTTTAGTAGTTTTCTCAACAAATTCTTTTTTGTCATTCATAACCAGCGCCGAGTGTATGTGGATGACATTGTTTTTATAATCAATATCATTTGAAGTTAAAGCACATATTTCGGAACGTCTTAATGTCCCATAGGCCGCAAGACATACGTCAATCGTCATTTCTTTGTCTGTATTTATAAAATGTTCTACAGTATAAAATCCGGCCGGTATGTATTTAATATGGCGGCGATCAAACCGTGAGCTTTTTTGTGGTCTTTGGAGAATGAGAAGCGGCAAATTCATTTACCCGGAGGAGACGGACTTAGACTATGATAGCTATGTATGTAGGGCATAAGCCCTACAATAATCACTCTGCCTTGGGAGGTTCTTTTTCACATTCATCAAGGATTGGAGCGATTAAATCAAGTTTGGATTTCAATACAATCTCAAGACTGGTGATTTTATCAACCATATTCTCAACGGATTTGTTGATTTCGAGCAAATCATTCTTATCACAGCTGATGGATATTGCCTTTTGCAGTTTTTCTCCTTCAGCATTCAGGATATGAGAGATTGCGGTTTCTTCCAGCGCGATAGACTGGAGAAGAGCTGATGCAGCACAACATTTATCAATGTGTGAGCATTCGATACATGGCATACTCATATGAAATTACTCCTTATGATATTTCTATATGATATGCGTATTGCAATAAAATTGTTAATTCGACAGAAAGGAGCACGGAATATTCCCGGGAATAAGGCACGCAAGGTTTCTTTTGAAAAAAATGAGACAATTATTATTTGATCAAGAATACGGAATTTCACAGAGCTTTAGGAATTCAGAGGGTACCTAAGGCATTAGGAATTGAAATGGTTATGTCGTATAAAATCAAGGTGGAAGTTCTGGATGAGTACGGGTTCCCGGTTATTAGTAAGAGGATTGCCGGAAAGATTGATATGCTACAGCATCCTACAGAAGAATGCCGTGCAATCAATTGCTGCTATTGGTTGAAAGAAAAACCATGTGACGACTGGGCAAAAGAACATAACAGCTATGAAATGGATGAATGGTATAACAATCATATAGAGTTGTTTGAGGAATTGTATTATCAACAGCCTTGCTCAAAAAATAAGGATGGAAATGTAATACCGTATGAACCTTTAGAAACAATTATTCCTACTGCTTACGAACAAATCAAGAAGTATGAGAATGATGATTACTGCACGACAAGAGCGCAAAGAACTGGATGTTCCATGTGTGGATTTGGTATACATTTTGAAGAATGACCACATAGATTTGACCGTCTGAGAGAAGACAATCCGGTAGAATGGGAATTTGGGATGCGAAAATGTGTTACGGATAAAGAGACAGGAGAGCAGTATGGATGGGGAAAGTGCTTGATTACATAGGTGTAGGAAGGGAAGACATTCTGACTGTACAGATGGAATTACCACTGTAGCAGACGAAATAAAAAAGGCACCCGAAGGTGCCTGTGCATTCCACTATTCGCTAGAATTGCACTAGCTCATCAGCAAGTTATCTTGGTAGTGGAAGTAGCGGCGCATACCCCAATAAAAGTCAAGAAATTACATACAAAAGAATTAAATATCTGTGTAATTGTTTCCAGTTTATTCATAGGACATCCCTCCCTTTTAGAGGAAAGAAACAATGTTGCGCCACTTAGTGTTGCACTAGTCACTAGGCATGTCGTCATCAGGATAGTTTCGCCACTTCCTATCGACACAATTTTATGTGTTTCGACATAGGAATTATAGCAATTTTGATAAAAATGTCAAGAAAGGAGCATGATTTATTGTTAGACAAAATAAAACAAAAAGTGCAAAGGTAATTGAAACAAAGGCAAAAAAAGAGATCTTGGAACAGAAAAAGACCCAGTAAGAGAAGCTGCTCAGTACTGGGACCTAGAAGATAATTTTTTGCAGAGATGGATACAGACATTGCATTCCAACAATTGAGTACGATGCAAAAGTTATAAGGGAATCTATTTTGCCGGAGCAATCGTAGCTGCGTCTTCTGTAATCAGAACCATGCTGATAAAGTATACAGTAGCCTTAATAAAGGATTTCATATCATTGACATCACGGTCTTCCTGTTTGCGAATATAATGTGCTTCATCATTTCCAATCCAGACAGAACGCTCTGCTAAAGTCTTGATACGATCATCGTCAATATATTTTTGAATGCATGGAGATAACAACATTTTTTTGATGGTTTCTGTATTTTCCGGATATTCATGAATTGCAAAGTCCTTTATAAGAAATTCTAGAGCTTTTCTATATCCAAGACCAGCGATTTCATCAAGTCCGGAAGTTTCTGCGGCAAGAGCTTGATTGTATATTTTTACAAACTGCGGAGAGAGCAATTTGATACTTTCATCAAATTGCATTTCAACAAATCTATTTGGTGCAATATTTGTTGGGTCTGATGATTTATAACCGCCTGTAGCATTGGTAGTTACACCATAGTCTGCTACAAAAACTCCTTTACAGGACATACACAAGAATTGCCCATGAGACGTGTAAGGTGCAGATTTTTCTGTATGAGTCATATTTAACAATACGGGTTTTATTGCTTTTTTACAGATGGGACATTCATCTATTTCTGTGGATATAAAAGAAATTGTATCTGCTGCGTTTCGAAAATATTTTGAAGAGTATGTTACTTGCATATATAGCCTCCCAACCTAATAGTTATTTTAATTTTAATGTTAAAAAAAAGTAATGTCAAATAATGACCGAATGGAGCCGGACCAGCGCGTATAAAGGGTACCCGGTTCCTGAAGAGAATGAGATCAGTATTAAAATATTCCGGCAGTAAATGGAACATTGCCGGTCAATTAGTCAACATGATACGTGGATATATGCGGAGGCAAGGGAATTGTACGGATGTCAAGGATTCCCAGATGATTACATAATCGACCATGATTATACAGGCAAGACATATCCGAGAAATGAGCAGGTCAGAAGATGCGGTAATGCAGTGTGTCCGTCGATTCCTGAAGCACTGGTATGAGCGAATCTTCGGGAAATGTGCCGTTGCGAACGAACCAAGAATATGTGGATTGAATCAGAGCAGACTGGGCAACTTAAGTTTGTGTAGGATGTATGTAAATAAAAATGTCTGGCACCATATTTCGGATGCAGACAAACACATATATATGGTGGAAATATCTTCATCTTTGCCATTAGCAAAAGGAGAAAGAATTACATATTACAGTTATTATAGAAACAATAATATAGCAATGTTTTATTCGTATAAATAGGGTTCAATTTACTCGCCCAATTCCAATAATATTTTTATGTTGATCCGGTATTCGTGCCCGCCGGATCGTTTTTGCAGGCCGATTGGCGTGCAAGCAGAGCGGTAATCATATCGGAAAGCGTCATGAGATCGGCTGCCAGGATTGTCAGTTCGTCTTCCTCCAGACAGTCGGTCAGCCTGCATGCGACCGCAGACAGAAAAAAGAGGCTTGAGCAGCAATCGTTCATAAAAGAAGACTTCTTATGCTTTTTCATTATAATATGAAAAAATAAGGGATTTGTGAACAGGGAATCTTTTACAAACCTCTTTTCTTGTGGTAAAATTATCCTAACTATATTCTGTACATATTTGGGGGAATAACAGGGTGTCCGGCGAGAAAATGAAGAAAATTGCAATCAAAGCAAATACGGTGCTGTCAAAACTGATTTTGATATTTCTGTTTCTGATACCGATTATAGGAATCTTACAGGCAGCAGGTTTTTCGTGCGCTTCGCAAAAAGAACTGCCGATTGTCATTGCCATAATTTTGGTTTTGAGCCTGCTTCCCTATATTTGTAATAAAGCACTGTACAATGAAGAAATGATTACCTCCGTTACGTTACTTTCTATGGAAATTCTTTTTCTGATGATTTCGCTGAATCCTTATGCGGAACTGACAATTGTATATGTGCTGGTTCCCGTGATCAGTCTGGTTTACTGCAACCAGCGCTTGACTCAGCGGGTGTGTCTTCTCTGCTATCTGGGGATGATTGCGGTTTGCCTGTATCGGGCGATGAGTATGGCGAATGGCGGTATGGGAGCCGATAACGAAAGTGCCGTGTATTTGACTTTGTTGAAATTTACGTTGGAATTTCTGGCGGTTACATTTGCTGTGTGTTACGGAGCCGGTTTTGTGGAACGGTTGATTGCAGATTGCGAAGTGAATGCCGGAGAAAACAAATATTTCACAGCAGTATCGGGAAAAGAAAAGGTTGAAAAACAGGAGCATGTATTGCAGGAAGTGACCTACGATGTCGAGGGCCTGTTTCGCGGCATAGAAAAAGATATGCTGGCAATGATAAAAGGAAAAAACAAGTATTTTGAACTGGAATTGGATGAAAATCTTCCGGTAAAATTATTCGGAGCAAAAGAGGAAGTCAGACAGGCATTATCCGATATTTGTTCCGATCTTTTGATGTATCGTTCGGAGGCAGCAATCAAGATGGAGGTAACCTATAACAGCGGGATTGTGCCAAAGAAGAACCAGAACATTACATTGGCCGTGCGTATCAGCGGATATACCGATATTACGGCGGTTACCGTTAACAAGGCCGCACTGGGATATTATCTGAGTCAGAAGATTATAGAACAATTAAAAGGAAGTTTTGAAGATTTGTCCAATTCGGAAGAAGCTGTGTTCAGAATCTGTCTGTTGCAGCGTGTTGAGGATGAACGGACAATAGCGAAGAAGCGGGAACAGCAGATTCAGGAAATGCATCAAATACAAAGCGAAGCGGCAGGGGTCAATAATATGTCTCTGTTTCGTAAGAAGATCAGGGTTCTGGTTGTGGATGACAACAAAGAGAGCTGTAAGCTGATCGATGCAATCCTTAATTCCATGGGCGTGCAGGTTGTCTGTGCCGATAACGGTGCAAAGGCGATCGAACTCTTGGAGACGAAAGAGTATCAACTGGTATTTATGGATCAGATGATGCCGGAAAAAAGCGGGATAGAAACAGTAAAGGAACTGCGTTATCTGGATGATGAATATTATCAGAATCTTCCGATTGTCTTAATGACGGTCAATACAAAAGAAGAAGCAAAGAAAGAATATGAAGAATTGGGATTTACCGATTGTATTTCCAAGCCGATTAAGGTCAATGAAGTGAAGTCCACGCTGCGTAAATGGATTAAGGATGATTATCCGCTTACTTATGCGGAATATAAGAGAATGCAGGAGAATGAAAATGAGATATGATTTTCTTAAACTGTCGGAAAAACTGAAAATTTTTAACTGGGCAGAAGCGTTGGCCGCTGCCCTTTTTAGTTTGTTGATGTCCGGAGGCAGTTTATGGCTTTTGAGGGGTGTGCTGTATGGAAAATGGCCCGTTTATGATGAATTGGTCGCAGGAGGAAGTATATGGGAAGGTTATAATAAGCAGGGGGATCTGACACTGTTTTATCTGCTTTATCTGTTAATCCCTTTCTTTTTTTGCGTATTTTTATATATCAGACATACGCTTGTAAACATACAGGGATATGCCCGAAACGGTTTAGAGATCAGTGAGGAGAAAAAGAAGGACAGGAAAGAATGGAAAACATGTGGAATGATTCTGATAGCGGCATTTCTGGGAATAGAGTCTGCGCGTGCTTTGGAAACGGCAGCGGCAGGTGCGATACCGGGACGCAGAGATATGCTGTATGGGATTTCGGTCATTCTGTCTGTGGCTCTTTTCGTGACCGCCTGCGGGGTGATGATATGGCTGAAAGTAAGCGGAAGGGACGGAAAGAAGCTTGCGGAGTGGTTGCTAAGGTTTTCCCAGATCTGCCTTCCGTTTCAGTTTCTGGGCTATTATCGTTTTTATTATCGGTATGAATCCGAAGAGGGATTGATACAATTATTTTATTCCGCCAAATGGAAATGGTTTTGTATTGCTCTGTTTTTGCTTTTTTTATTCTGTCAGCTCAGATGTGTGTGGAAAAGAAAAAACGGAATTTATTTATCGTCTTTGATGATGCTGGCAGCAGGAAGTGTTGCGGCAACACCGGAAGGAATCTTAAGTGTTGATTTTTTTCATAACGGCGAAATGGCATTTCCCATGCAGCAGCTGTTATCCTACGGAAAAATCCCTTATTTTGATGTTGATCCTATTCATGGGTTATGCGACTATTTTTACAGCCTTGTGAATGCGGTCTTTTTTAACGGAAGCTATTTCGCTCAGAATGCGGCGATACAGGCCGCCGGCATTCTGATGGCAATCCTGTTGGCATTGGTCATGGGAATATGTATCCAAAACCGTTATGCCGCGTTGGGAATGATCTATTTGACAATGCCGTTTCTGGTGCAGAAGGCGGGAGTCAGATACCTGTTGTTTTTTATTGCTTTCTTCCTTCTGCTCAGCGACCGGGTCAGGAAAGACAGCAGGACTTTTCTCTGGTGGTGGGTGCTGTTGTGTATTATGGGAATATCCTGGAATGTGTCCATCGGCAGTTCTATGGCAGTGGCTTTTTTGCCGGAAGTATTGTTGAGAATGGTTAAGGATGTCATACCAAAATGCCGAACTTTTTCTAAATGGGAGAAAAAAGAAAAAAGGCAATTTGTTATGGCATATGGTGTGCTGTTCGTGATGGGAATTGCGTATATTCCCTGGTTTTTACAGATACTCAGATTTTTGGGAGAGAATGCGGGGACAACTCTTTATGTGAATGGAACTCCCGTTTTCGGAGACGAATTTCATCCCGTTGAAACGTTTGCTTTTTTGCTGCCTTATCTTATTGCGTTGATCTATGCATTGAAAGGAAGTAAAAAAGGAAAATCCCTGTTTGTCAGCATGTTTACCTGTCTGTTGGTAATCAGTAACTATGCATGCGTCAGATATGATGAGGGAGCAAGGCTTGCTGTACTGGCACTTTTCTTTATTGTGGTATATATGGGACTTGTTTCAGCGGACAATAATATTTCGAAAAATATGCAGTGGGGAGCAATGGTGCTGTGTATCGGAATGGGTATTTATCTGATGCGGGGGTATTGGCCGGATTTGGGAGAGCCTATGGCGGCAGAGACGGTTCCTGCCTCTGTGGAAGTAGAGATCATGGGAAAGAAGACGGAGGATCCGATTGTCTATGTCTCCGGCGAGAGCGTAAATATGCCTGCTTTGGGAACCGGTTTTATACAGGGCAGTACTTTAAATAGTCTGAAAAATATCCAAACGGTTTTCGATGCGGAGCTGCAGGATGAAAGTTATCTGGATCTTACCAATAAAATATCTCATTATGTGATTTTTGATAAAGAGAGTGTGCTTCCGTTTACTTCTGCTTATAATATCAGCAATCAAAAAATGCAGGAAAAGGCAATTGCACTGATTGAAGAAGAAAGGCCGCATCTGATATTGATCACCCCGTTGATTCAGTTTGATCTTGCTCCCGTCAGTCTGAGATCCATGGATTTTTATAGCGCATTGATCCGCATGGGATATCAGCCTTATGTCTATGGAGATGTGGTTTATTTGCTGGATGGAGATACGCTGTTGCCAGAGGCGGCAGATGGAGAAAGAAGCTTGGGATTGGTCTGCCATAAGGAATATCTGGGAATGCTTCCATATATCTGGGGAAGCTCCGCAGAAACAAATCCCTCGGTTCTTGGAGAAGAAAGGGAGCAGTTTCATCTGGAGAAGACACAGATTTCAGAGAAAGAAGACGGAAGCGTTGAGGTCGCAGCGGGAGATTTGGCGGAGTGGAACAGGATTGATTTTATTGAGATTGTCGTGTCCCGGGATGCTGTTGAAGATGGGCAGTTAAGAATGACTTTTTTGAGTGATGTGGATTCTGAAGAACATTCCTTTGTGTTTGAAAACGGGTCGGAAAAGCAGGAGAAAACAAAGGAGACGATGACTTATCTGATTCCGGTAGGGTCTTCGCCGTTTTGGAATTTTTCGGAAGGGAATGATTTTGTGTTGGAAGGGATACATGCGGAAGGCATCATAGATATGATGCTGATTGCTTTCGGAGAATAGAAATCATCAATAAAGCGGCTGTGATATGGATTGGTTTCATATCACAGCCGCTTTTACTTTTTATTCTGTCGGGACTGTTACGGTTGTATCGTCGGTATCTGAAGGCGGATACGGTTGTTGTTCGGTGGTATCCGGCTGCCCGGATTGGTTTTGTTGTACTGCTGCATTTGCAGCGTTGAGGGCATTTTGTTGTGCTGCCTGAGTGTCCGTGATCATAGCACCGGGATTATTGATATAGTAATCTGCGGTATGTGGACACATATCCGTCACGGCAGATGAACCGTCATCGCTCTTGGGAAGTGTAATGACTCCCGGAACTTTATAAGGACAGGTATCGGTTGCGGGAAGTCCCGTTGCCATACATACATTGCCCTGGAAGTGTACATCGCAATACTCTGTAGGAACCGTGCCTTCCGCAAACAATTCCGTTACAACACATCCGTTTACATCACATAGTCCCGCAATGGGAAGTTTCCCTGACTGGCTGCATACGGATGCGGTTACAATTCCGCTCGGTCTGGTGAAAGACTCATTCGGAAGTCCTTCGTGTATCTGACTCATGACAGCCCGCCATAGTTTTTTGGAAAGATTTCGTTCTCCGTTATCTTTATTCAGAACTTCATTGTTATCATATCCGGTCCAGGTTGTGGCAGTATAATAAGGAGTAAAACCGGAGAACCATACGTCTCTGTAGCTGGTAGTCGTTCCGGTCTTGCCGGCGATTGCCATATTTCCGAAATTGACGGATGCTCCGGTTCCCTGGGTAACAACATCAACCATGGCATCTGTTAACAGGTAAGCGGTGGTCTCTTTGATAACCTGTCTTGTTTCCGGTACGGTCCTGTCTAATAAAACGTTGCCGTCATGATCCAGGATCTGGGAATACAGTGTGGGTTCGATATAGGTACCGCCGTTTGCAATCGTGGCATAAGCTGCATTTAATTCCATATTGGTAACACCGTCCGTGATGCCGCCCAAAGCAAGGGATTGCTGGATGTCGGAATAAATTTCGACTTCTCCGGTTGTCGAGTTTGTAATCTCTTTGCGGTCAACCAAAGTCGTAAAGCCGAAGTTTTTCAGATAATCAAATCCGAGCTGCGGGGTAATCTGTGTCAATACTTTGACAGCTACGATGTTTAAAGACTGTTCGATACCATAACGGAGAGAACAGTTTGTATTTTTATAGCCCGTATACCAGTTATTTACCGGTCTGCCGTTTGCATAATTATAAGGACCGTCATATTCTACGGTTGCCAGCGTCATTCCCGCACTATCCAGAGCCGGAGCATAAGTGGATACAATCTTAAAAGTAGATCCTGGCTGCCTTGTCACATTGGTGGCTCTGTTCAGAGTACGGCTGGCGGATTTGGTACCGCGTCCGCCGACTAAGGCTACAATATAACCGGTATGCTGATCCTCTACCGTGATGGAGACCTGCGGCTGGGGTGTCAGGGTTATGGTTTCGGCTTCAACCTGATCACCGGCACCCAGTACAGCTGCCTTATATTCTTCAATATCTGCATAGGCATCATCCTGGGAAGAATAGAGCAGATCATAGTTTGCATTGCTCTGCATAAAGTAGGATTTCAGCATTTCCGTACTGTGGTTAACGTATTCGTCGTTGGCTGTCTGAACGGTCAACTCGTAATTTAAGTACCATTTTACATTGGACGGATAATTTTCTTCGTTTTGATAAACATCATCACAGATCCGCTGAATGGAAGGATCCTGTGTGGAATAAATTTGAAGGCCGCCGCTGTATACCAGATTGTAAGCCTGTGTTTCGTTATATCCCTTTTCCTCGATCAGATCGTTGATAACCTGGTCGATCAGTGCATCCACGAAATAGGAGTTGACAGAGTCCTTATCAATGGTTTCGTTTACCGTTTTGATGCGGGAATAAACATCATCCGCCATAGCCTCTTCGTATTCGGCTTCGGTAATATAGCCCTGTTCCAGCATATTTCCCAAAACCTTATCGCGACGGTCTTTATTGTTCTCCGGATGCGAAATCGGATTGTATCTGGTAGGATTCTGGGTGATTGCCGCAATGACCGCACATTCCGACAACTTCAGCTCGGATACGGGCTTGTTGAAATAGCGCATGGAAGCGGCCTGAACACCGAGTGTATTCTGCCCCAGATTGATGGAGTTCATGTAAAGCTCCAGAATATCTTCTTTGGACATCCTTTTTTCAAGCTCCAGAGCCAGATACTGTTCCTGGAATTTACGTTTGAACTTGTTTACCATATTTTCTTCCGTAACCCAGTCATCGAATACATTGTTTTTCAAAAGCTGCTGGGTAATGGTGGAAGCACCCTGGGAAAAATGGAATTTGTTTTTTATACCTTCCACCGCAGCCCGGGCAATTCCCTTGATGTCAATGCCGTTGTGCTCATAAAAACGCTCATCTTCGATGGCAACAAAAGCATCGGCCAGATCCTGGGGAATGGATTCCATACCCACATAGCTTCGGTTGGAATTGGTAGATACCAGTTTCGTAATCTGATTGCCTTCCGCATCATAGACAATTGTCGCATAGCCGGACGGAGTTACATCCAGGTTGGAAATATCCGGTGCCGATGCCAGAATGCCTTTAAACATACCGATTCCCAGACAAGCGGCTAAAATGACAACACCGAGACAGCATATTAAAAATGCTTTCAGAAACGTTAGCAGTATCATCTTTCCGAATTTGGTGGATTTGGAGTTTAACTGCTGCTGTTTCTTACGAATGCCTTTTTTACTATAATTCATAAATAAAGCCTCCCTAACATACGTCATTATACCAAAATATGGGACTAAAATAAAGTAAATTATTCCATATCTAGGATTGTTCACAATTCTATACACTTTTATTCCGACTTATGTTAATATACTATAGGAAATCTTTTTGATGCAGATGCTTATGAAGGGAGTGATGATATATGACAGACATAGATAAGACCGTGTACCGTGGCGGTGTGGGGGAAGTGGTTGAAAAGAAATCACGTTTTATCGCCACGGTAGCGGCTGTTTCAAGTAAAGAAGAAGCGGAAGCGTTTATTGCTTCCTGCAAAAAAAAGTATTGGGATGCCAGACATAACTGTTCTGCATATATCATTGCCGATTCGGTGGATATTCTGCATTCGTCCGATGACGGAGAGCCTTCGGGAACGGCGGGGAAGCCGATGCTGGAGGTGCTTTTGAGCGAGGGAATTAAAAATGTATGCGTTGTGGTAACCAGATATTTTGGCGGAACATTACTGGGAACCGGGGGACTGGTCAGGGCGTATCAGGCCGCGGTCAAAGAAGGGATCGCAAACAGCGTTCTCATTGAAAAACATAAGGGAATAAAGGCGGAAATAACCGCAGATTATAATGATGTGGGCAAACTGCAATACCTGTTTGCATCCAATCAGGTGGAAATGCTGGATAGCATCTATGAGCAGCAGGTTGTTATGACAATTTTGATCCCAACGGAGCGGAAAAAAGAAGTGGAGGAAAAAATGGTTGACATAACAAGCGGAAAGGTGCGGTTGGAATCTGCGGAAGAAGTTCTTTATGCTCCCGTTGAAGGTGAGGTCAGAATATGGAAAAAAGAATTGAAGAAGGATTAGAAATCTTAAAGGATTATCTGAATAAAAAGCAATATGTCAAAATGCGGGAATGGATGGCGGATTTAAACGTTGCCGATATTGCTGCCATGATCGAAGAATTGGAAGAAGAGCAGAAGCTGAAGGTTTTCCGCATTCTGCCCAAGGACATGGCTGCGGATATATTTTCTTACCTGCCGATCGAAGTGGAACAGTATATCATTACATCCCTGTCCGATAAAGAGGCCGGAAACATCATCGATAATCTGATGTCCGATGATGCCACAGACCTTTTGGAAGAGATGCCGGCCAACATTGTCAAAAAGCTGTTGGCAAACGCCAGTCAGGAAACCAGACGGGATATCAATCATCTGCTGCGTTATCCGGAGGACTCTGCGGGCAGTATTATGACCGTGGAGTTTGTGGATCTGAAAGAGCGGCAGACCGTTGCACAGGCCATCGAGAGAATCCGAAAACTCGGGGTGGATTCGGAAACGATCAATATTTGCTATGTACTGGATAACCAGAGAAAACTGAAGGGAACGGTTGCGCTCCGCTACCTGTTGTTGACAAATCCCGATGAGAAGATCGGGGATATCATGCATGAAAACGTCATCAGCCTCCATACGCTGATGGATCAGGAGGAGGTTGCCAGACAATTCCAGAAATATGACTTTACGGCCATGCCGGTTGTAGATAACGAAGAACGTCTGGTGGGCATCATTACCGTCGATGACGTTGTGGATATTTTACAGGAAGAAGCAACTGAGGATATGGAAAAGATGGCGGCTATCGTACCAAGTGATAAGCCGTATATGAAAACTTCTGTTTTTGAAATCTGGAAGAAGAGGATTCCGTGGCTTCTGCTTTTGATGATCTCCGCTACCTTTACCGGGAAAATCATTGCGTCTTTTGAAGAGGCGCTGAGCGTCTATGTGGTGCTGACCACATTTATACCGATGCTGATGGATACCGGCGGGAATGCAGGAGGGCAGGCCAGTGTAACGGTTATCCGCGGACTTTCCCTGAATGAAATTGAGTTTTCGGATACGTTAAAGGTGCTTTGGAAAGAAATCAGAGTTTCCGTACTGTGCGGTGTGACGCTTGCGGCGGCGAATTTTATAAAACTGATGCTGATTGACAGGGTAAGCCTGACTGTCTCGGCAGTTGTGTGTCTGACACTGATTGCAGCAGTATTCATAGCAAAGATCGTGGGCAGTATGCTTCCGCTTGCCGCCAAAAAGATCGGTTTTGACCCGGCGGTCATGGCAAGCCCGTTTATTACAACCATCGTAGATGCATTGTCGCTGCTGATTTATTTTCAGATCGCGACGGCATTATTGGGAATATAAGTTGACATAATATATTTTAATGAAAGGAACATAAAACAATGAAACCAGTAAATCCCAATGCAACCAAAGAAGCAAAAGAATTATTGAATTATCTGTATCAGGTAGCAGGTAACGGTATTATTACCGGGCAGCATACCCAGACCAATCCCATGGAGGAAGTGGTTTACATAAAAGAAAAGACAGGGCATGCGCCGAAACTTCAGGGTTTTGAATTATTAGGTTATTCTCCCAACATCAATTACGAAGATGCGTCGGAGGCATGTCTGACCGAGGTGGAAGAAAACAAAGGTACCATGAAGACGGCATTGAAGTGGGCAAAGGAGACAAACGGTATTGTTGCCATGTGTTTTCACTGGTTTTCTCCCATCGGAGGCAGGGATAAAGCATTTTATGCAGAGCATACGGATTTTGATGCACGGAAGGTTTTGGAAGAAGGAACCGAGGAAAGAAAGGCATTTTACTCCGATATGGATGTGATTGCGGAAGAGTTGAAGAAATTTCAGGAAGAAAATATACCGATTTTGTTCCGCCCTTTTCATGAGGCTGATGGTACATGGTTCTGGTGGGGCGCAAAAGGAGATGCCGTCGGAAGAGAATTGTATAAACTGATGTTTGATTATTATGTAAACCAAAAGCACTTAAACAATCTGCTCTGGGTTTGGAATTCTCCGGCAAAGGAAGGATATCCGGGAGATGAATATGTGGATGTTATTTCCAGAGATATTTACCTGACGGAGAAGAAGCCGACGGACTATCAGGAAGAATATGAAGAACTGATTGCCAATACCACGAATCAAAAAGTGGCTGCATTGGGCGAGGTGGGCTATATTCCGGATGTGGATATGCTAAAGGAGAGCAGGGTTCCGTGGGCGTTTTATATGACATGGTCCAAAGAATTTTGTATCGGGGAACAATATAACACGGTGGAAGAAACAAAGAAAATGTATGAAAGTGATTATGCAATTAAGCTGTAAAAAACACAGAGAGGACTGCAGGAAGCGCTCCTGCGGTCCTTTTTTTGAGCAAGTTACCGGGTAAAAAATGCAACTTACCGAAAACGGCTTGCCTTTCCGACGGAAACATAATATAAAAATAGCAAAGGGAAATGCGAACGTGCGGATGTGTAGGGTGGAGAAACAGAAATGAAAATTACGTTACAGCGGATTGATGATGATAATGAGGAAATTATTATTAAGTACAGACAGATGACGGGTTATATTGACGGCATTGTCAGATATGTGGAAGGGCAGGGGAAAAAACTGATGGGAATCAAAGAAGGTCATCAGTTTGTGCTTGATATCTGCAAGGTACTGTATGCGGAAAGTGTGGAAGGTATTACTTGGTTATATACGGAGCAGGAAGTGTACAAATCGAATCTGACATTGGCGGTTTGTGAAGCAATGTATGCGGGAGAAGGCTTCTTCAGATGCAGCAAGTCTATGGTACTTAATATCTATCATATTGAAAAATTAAAAAGCATGTCCGAAAACAGGATTGATGTTACCATGGATAACGGAGAACATGTGGTTATATCCAGACGCTACGCAAAAGAATTAAGAAGTATTCTGAAAGGGGAAAAGGCATGAACGGATTTAAAAGATATTTATCTTCGGAAATAGGGATTGAATTTAAAGCCTGTCTGTATTTTTATACAATTCTTTTTTTCTATTCTCTCTACTGCATCATACAGGGCAGTTTTTTTGCCAGTATCATATGGATGGCGGAGATGATCTTTACAGCCTATGTAATGGGGTATATACAGGTATACTTATTAAATAACTTTGATGAATCGGAGCATCTGGGGAAAAGAGAAGTGTTGTATTCTTTCCTGTGTTCGGCATTGTATGCGGCAGTCAGTTATCTGCTGCGTTGGTTTGACAGAAATGTAACCGTAACAGCAATTTATTTTTTCTATATGCTGTTTTGTTATATCTGTGTGTTCTTTGTATATAAAATTAAGCGGGATATTGATACGGCACAATTAAACAAAGAACTGGAGCAGTTTAAAAATAAGAAAGGATGAGGGAAGCAGATGGAAAAGAAGGAATTTGCCATATCCATACATAACATGACCAAAAACTACGGGAAACACAGAGGGGTCACGAATTTGTCTCTTGATGTGGAAAAGGGCGATATATTTGGGTTTCTGGGGCCCAACGGAGCCGGAAAATCCACCACAATCCGCAGTATTTTGGGATTGATTGCATTTCAGGAGGGAAATGCCGAAATTCTGGGCATGGATGTAAAAACAAGACAAAAGGACATTTTGAGAGAGGTCGGTTATATGCCGTCGGAGGCAATGTTTTATCCGACCATGAAAGTAAAAGATGTGATCCGGTTTGCGGCGGATATGAGAGGGCGGGATTGTAAAGAGGAAACGGAGATGCTT
This sequence comes from Lachnospiraceae bacterium, assembly GCA_051877575.1. Taxonomy (GTDB): domain Bacteria; phylum Bacillota; class Clostridia; order Lachnospirales; family Lachnospiraceae; genus UBA2882. The sequence continues at coordinate 38,745 of JBJEJA010000021.1, forward strand.
TGCGAACGCCTTGCGGTGGATCGAAATAAGAAAATGGAAGAGTTATCATTAGGTAACCGAAAAAAAGTCAGCATTGTCTGCGCCATGCAGCATAAGCCCCGGCTCTTTATTTTTGATGAGCCTACCAGCGGCTTGGATCCGTTGATGCAGGCGGAATTTTTTAAGCTCATCATGGAATACAACGAACAGGGTGCAACCTGTTTCCTTTCTTCCCATGTGCTTTCGGAAATCAAAAAGTACTGCCGTCATGCAGCAATTATCAAAGACGGAAAACTGATTTGTACCGATACGGTAGAAAATCTGACAAAGACAAATACAAAGCGGATTCGGATGATTAAAGACGGCAAAGAGGAAGACTTTGTATATAAAGGAAATCTGAATGAACTGTTTGCCGGTTTTGCAGGCCATGACATTGAGGATATTATCATTGAGGAACCGGAGCTGGATGAAATCTTTATGCATTATTATGAGGAGGGACAGGCATGATACTATACAGACATGAAATGAAAATGAATTGGAAAAGTCTTCTGATCTGGACACTCTGTGTAGGCGGTATGTGTTTCGGCTGTATCCTGTTGTACGGCAGCCTGCAGGACTCCATAAAAGGAATGGCAGATGCCTATTCCAATATGGGTGCCATGTCAACCGCTCTCGGAATGGATAAAATGAGCCTTGCCACGCTGACAGGGTACTATGCCACGGAAATTGCCATGATGCACGGACTGGGAGGCGCCATGTTTGCAGCTATTCTGGGAAGCGGGATGTTATCGAAGGAAGAAGCCGGACATACTTCCGAATTTTTAAATGTACTGCCCATCGGAAGAGTAAGTGTTGCGGTACAAAAATATCTGGCGCTGATTACAAACATCCTGTTACTGAATCTGGTCTGCATCGGTCTGTATCTTCTCGGATTTGTCATCATGGGAGAGGAAATCGGCGGAAAAGAGATGATGCTGTATCATCTGGCGGCGCTGATCATGCAGATTGAAATCGGAACGGTGTGTTTCCTGATTTCCGCATTTACCAGAAGAAATATGATCGGTGCCGGGCTTGGCATTTCCATTCTTCTGTTTGCGGTCGACATGATGTGCCGCATCATTCCCGCAATCGAGGATATGAAATATATCACTCCCTTTTATTATGCCAATGCCGCAGATATTTTTACCGACGGGAAAATCAACATAACCATGCTTTTTATAGCCGCTTTTGTAATACTGGTTTCCTTTGGGACGGCTTGTGTAAGATATAAAACAAAAGATCTGGCATCATAGAAAGCGGATTTTCCGACTGTCTTTTTTCGGAATACAGTATTGCTTTTTTTTGCTATCATATTGTATGATAAAAATAGATTTATTGCCGATATGTGTAGCGGAAAAGTGGCTGTCATTCGGCAGAAAAAAGGGGGAAGACAGGTATGAAGGGCAGTATCGGGCGCAAAGTAATCGCTATGATGGCGGTTTTGGGAGCGGTTTTTCTGGTGGCAATCATGATAAATATCATGGCATTGTCATCTATTAAAGAGAATAACAATAAGGTAAATATTTACCTTGAGATGAATGAAGTGAAAAGTGAGGCATCCATTGCCTTTCAGCAAATGCAGTTATATGCCAATATCTGCTATTTTAAACAGGATTCCGAAGATATCGAGATCATGCGGGGAAAATTGAGAAGCTGTATTTCGGATGCGGATACGGCAATGGAAAATATGGAAAATCTCTGCATCTATACAAACGACCAGGATGTTATTGCAGCATATGAGACGTGGGATGCCGCTATGGCGGACTTTGCGGATTATTGTACGGAATTGCTGGCAGAAGCCGAGAACGGAAATTATGATACGGTAAAGGCAATGATAGATGATATGCTGGGACATAAGACACCGGTGCAGAATGCGGAAGATGCATATAATACGCTGGTTATGGAACGGCAGAAATTGCTTCAGGAGCAGAGTACTTCCAGAATCAATCAGACCTGTAATTTCACGATAGTGCTGATCGTATTGTTTCTGATTGTACTGGTGATTACAATTATTGTTGTTATGATTACAATCGCAAAACCGGCAAAGAAATCAGGCATTTTGCTGCAGCAGATTGTCAGCAAAATTGAAAATGATGAGGGTGATTTGACGGAACGTATTCCGGTAAAAACACAGGATGAGATCGGACAAATGGCAGCAGGCATCAATGGCTTTTTGGAGCAGTTGCAAAGAGTCATGCAGAAACTCAAACAGGAATCTGAGCAGATGATGATTTCGGTGGAAACAGTACGCCGGGAAATCAATGAGTCAAATGAGAGTGCAGGAAGTGTATCGGCGGCCATGGAAGAGATGTCTGCCAGCATGGAAGAAATAGCGGCGACATTGGGACAGCTTGCAACGGGTAGTGACAGCGTTCTGGCAGAGGTTAATCAGATGATGAACAAGGTAAATGACGGTGTTAACCTCGTGTATGACATTAAGGAAAGAGCACAGGATATGCATCAGAGCACGGTGGAAAGTAAGGAATCCGCAGGGCAGATTATTGTGGATATCCGCAAAGAACTGGAAACAGCCGTGAAAGAAAGCCGCAGCGTGGAACAGATTAATGAACTGACGGGACAAATCTTAAATATTACAAGCCAGACCAATCTGCTGGCATTGAATGCATCCATTGAGGCGGCAAGAGCCGGAGAAGCCGGGAAGGGATTTGCCGTTGTTGCGGATGAAATCAGGGTTTTGGCAGATAACAGCCGGAATACGGCCAATAATATTCAAAGCATCAGTATACAGGTGACCGGAGCCGTAGAGCGCCTTGCCCAAAATGCGGAAGGTGTGTTGCGTTTCATTGATGAAAAAGTCATGAAGGATTATGACGGCTTTGTGGATGTGGTAGAGCAGTATAAAAAAGATGCCGACAGCGTAAATGACATCCTGACCGATTTTTCCCAAAATACGGGCGATATCAATGAGACAATCCAATCCATGAATATAGGCATTAACGATATTGCAATTGCGGTGGAGGAAAGTGCAAAAGGCGTTACCAGCGTTGCGGAAAATGCAGTCAGTCTGGTAGAATCCATTTCGCAGATTCAGCAGGAGACGGAAAATAATCAGGAAATATCTGCTAAGCTGAGCAGTGAAGTGAATCGGTTTAAAAATGTATAAATACAGATAGAAAATAAAGAGTTCAGCGGAAATGCATCCGCTGAACTCTTTATTTTTTGAAACCGGCACGTTTTCGTAACGTAGGATCCAATATTTTTTTTCTGATCCTCAGACTGTCCGGTGTTACTTCCAAAAGCTCATCCGTGTCAATAAAATCCAGAGCCTGTTCCAGACTCAGCACCTTGGGCGGGGTCAGCTTCAAAGCGTCATCTGCACTGGACGAACGGGTGTTGGTCAAATGCTTTGTCTTACATACATTGATCTCAATATCTTCAGCCTTGCCGGTTTCCCCGATGACCATACCGGCATAAACCTTCTCACCGGGACTGATGAACAGAGCACCGCGTTCCTGTGCATTGAATAAGCCGTAGGTAACTGCTTCACCGGACTCAAAAGCGATCAGGGAACCGTTGCTGCGATAGTTCAGATCGCCCTTATAAGGACCGTAGCCGTCAAAGGTTGTATTTAAGATGCCGTTTCCTTTGGTATCGGTCATAAACTCGCCGCGATATCCGATCAGGCCTCTGGATGGAATGGAAAACTCCAGTCTGGTATAGCCGCCGGAGCCTGTTCCCATACTGAGAAGCTCGCCTTTTCTGGCAGAAAGCTTCTGGATGACGGCACCGGAAAATTCATCCGGGACATCTACATATGCCAATTCCATGGGTTCTAATTTCTTGCCGTTTTCATCGGTTTTATACAATACCTCTGCTTTGGAGACCGCAAATTCGTAGCCTTCGCGGCGCATATTTTCAATCAATACGGAAAGATGCAGTTCACCGCGGCCGGATACTTTGTAGGAATCGGTGTTTTCCGTCTCTTCCACACGAAGGGAAACGTCGGTATTCAATTCCCGGAACAATCGGTCTCTCAAGTGACGGGAGGTCACATATTTTCCCTCGGTTCCCGCCAGAGGAGAGTCATTGACGATAAAATGCATGGCGATCGTAGGTTCTGAAATTTTCTGGAACGGAATCGGTTTTACATCTTCCGGTGAGCATAAGGTATCACCGATATGAATGTCGGAAATACCGGAAATGGCTACGATGGAACCGATACCGGCTTCTTTAACCTCTACCTTATTCAGACCGTCGAATTCATAGAGCTTGGAAACTTTTACTTTACGCATTTTGTCAGGCTCATGGTGGTTGACAACAACCACATCCTGATTGACTTTGATCGTGCCGTTGTCCACTTTGCCGACACCGATGCGGCCCACATATTCATTGTAATCTATGGTACTGATCAGTACCTGAGTCCCCGCATCGGGATCACCCTCGGGAGCGGGAATATAATCTAAGATCGTATCAAATAAAGGAATCATGTCGGTTCCCGGCGTGTTCATATCCAGACTTGCGGTACCGGTTCTGGCGGAAGCAAATACAAAAGGACAATCCAACTGGCTTTCGTCTGCTTCCAGATCGATAAACAATTCCAGAACTTCATCCACCACCTCGGCGGGTCTGGCTTCGGGACGATCAATCTTATTGACACAGACGATGACGGGCAGACTTAATTCCAATGCCTTTCTCAATACGAATTTGGTCTGTGGCATGGCACCTTCAAAAGCGTCCACCACGAGGATAACGCCGTTTACCATTTTCAGGACACGTTCTACCTCGCCGCCGAAGTCGGCATGGCCGGGCGTATCGATGATGTTGATCTTTGTGTTTTTATAAGTAATGGCCGTATTTTTGGAAAGGATGGTAATACCCCGCTCACGTTCGATGTCATTGGAGTCCATGACACGTTCCGCAACTTCCTGATTTTCACGGAAAACGCCGCTCTGTTTTAACAACTCATCTACCAAAGTGGTTTTGCCGTGATCTACATGGGCAATAATAGCGACATTTCTCACATCGGTTCTCTTTGTTTTCATAATCATTCTCCTCGACTCTCATTTTCGCAACTAACATAGATATTGTTGACAAATACTGATAAAATACTTATTACAAACGTTTTTAGTCTACCACATATTCGGCAAAAAGCAAGCAAATATCAGCCGAAATGACCGATTTGTGCAAGAAATTAGCATTATTTGACGATAAAATTTTTACATTTTTGGCTCCAAATGCAATATGATAGTAATACATGACAGGAAAAAATTCTTTATTGTGTAAGAAGGGAGAACAAAAAAATGGATAAGATGAATGAAAACAACAAAGTGACGGTCATGGGAGAAATTGTGAGTGAATTTTCTTTTAGTCACGAGATTTACGGAGAGGGCTTTTATATGGTGGATATCCTCGTTCCAAGGCTGTCGGAAAGTGCCGATCAGATTCCGCTGATGGTTTCGGAGAGACTTTTGGATGTAAAAAAAGATTACCGGGGATGGAAAGTAAAAGTGTCCGGGCAGTTCCGGTCTTATAACCGCCACGAAGAGAAAAAGAACAAGCTGGTTTTATCCGTATTTGTCAGGGATTGGGAGTTTATTGATGAGGTAGAGCGCAGCGAGATGACCAATCACATCGAGCTGGACGGGTTTATCTGCAAAGAGCCGGTTTACCGCAAAACACCTCTGGGCAGGGAAATCGCAGACATTCTGCTGGCAGTTAACCGCCCTTACGGCAAAAGCGATTACATACCCTGTATCAGCTGGGGGAGAAACGCGAGATATGCCAACGAATTTGAAGTCGGAAGCCGCTGCAAGGTCATCGGCAGGATACAGAGCAGGGAATATATGAAAAAGTTATCTGAAGAGCAGGTGGAAAAAAGAGTGGCATATGAAGTATCCGTCAGCAAATTAGAAATTCCCGTAGAGGAAATGGTATGATCGGCTGCTGTGTGAATGTTTAGAAGTTGCCAGATTGAAAAAAGTGTGCTATGATACATCAATCTTGATATATAAAGGTATTCCATATAAAAATTCGTTTTTTATTAGGAAAGTATTGATTTATTTAGTAGGTGCATGATGGAAAAAGGAAAAATTCATATTTACACCGGTGACGGTCACGGGAAAACGCCTGCTGCACTGGGCGAAGCCTTATATGCGGCGGCGGAAGGAAAACAGGTCATTGTCATTCAGTTTATGAAGGGAAGAGGTCTTTCCGAAAATGAATTCACGAGAAGGTTGGAACCGGAAATTAAATTTTTCTGTTTTGAAAAGACAGATACGGAATATGCGGATCTGACCAGCAAGCAACAGGAAGATGAAACCATGAACATCCGCAATGGTATTAATTTTGCAAAGAAGGTCCTGTCAACGGGCGGTTGTGATTTGTTGATTCTGGATGAAGTGCTGGGACTGCTGGATGTGGGGATTATTACCATAGAAGATTTAAAAACCCTGCTGTCTGCAAAGGACGAAGATACAACGATCATTATGACCGGTATCCAGCTGAAAGAAGAAGTGATTTCTCTGGCAGATGAGATTTCAAAAATTGAGTCGATGCCTATTGCATAATAATGTCGGGCGTGTTATTCTGTAGTCATAGATACGCGAAGCGTGTCGATTTATAAGAAAAGATAGAGGTTGCGTTTTTTATCAGTATTCATTCGGATGTCAAGGAGCAGGAGAGGAATGGTGAAAGGAAAAAACGCCGAAAGGAAATATTACCTGAAGATATTTCCTTGGGCATGCAATGAATAATTGTATGACTGTCATCAATTAAGATGGGGAGCTATCGGAAATGGGATTTTTAAGCCGTTCTCTCTCTGTGAACGGCTTTTATAATGTAACCGCAGTGCAGACCCATGGGGCATAAGGAGGAAAAAGATATGTCAATTTTTAAAGGAGCAGGTGTAGCGATTGTCACACCATTTCACGAAGACGGAAGTGTAAACTATGAGGCTTTTGCCGATCAGATCGAGCGCCAGATCGCAGGCGGAACCGATGCCATTATCGTATGCGGTACCACAGGAGAGGCATCTACATTAACACATGAAGAGCATCTGGATGTGATCCGCTATTGCGTGGAGAAAGTCAATAAGAGAATCCCGGTTATCGCAGGAACCGGTTCCAATTGTACGGAGACAGCCATCTATCTGTCTCAGGAAGCCGAAAAAGCAGGTGCCGACGGTTTGCTGCTGGTAACACCTTATTACAATAAATGTACACAGAGAGGTCTGCTGGAGCACTTTAAAATGATCGCGGAAAGCGTCAGCCTTCCGATCATTCTTTACAATATCCCCGGCAGAACCGGCGGGGTGCTTATTGCACCGGAAACCATCTGTACCCTTTGCAGGGAAGTTCCCAACATCGTAGGTGTGAAAGATGCAACCGGCAATATTTCCGGCGTTGCAAAGCTGATGCATATGGCAAACGGAGATGTGGATGTATATTCCGGTAATGATGATCAGATCGTACCGATCCTTTCTTTGGGAGGCAAAGGTGTGATTTCCGTTCTTTCCAATGTGGCGCCAAAACAGACTCACGATATCTGTCAGATGTATTTTGACGGCAATGTGGAGGGAAGCCGCGACTTACAGTTAAAAGCAATTCCCGTTATTGACGGCTTATTCTGTGAGGTCAATCCGATCCCGGTAAAGAAAGCCATGAATTTGATGGGGTTGCAGGCAGGACCGCTTCGTCGTCCATTGACCGAGATGGAAGATGCCCATGCGGCGGTTTTGGAAAAAGCAATGAAAGAGTTTGGTATATTATAACTCAGAGTTACTATTCATAATGAGCTTGCGAAGCAGGAATATAAAAAAGCGGGGGAGGACAGAAACGGCGTTCTCCCTTTACTTTTTTCTACCTATTTTTTCGCATATATGATAATATATTAAGTAATGACAGAAAAATAAATTGGATTACATAAATAATATTATGTTAATTAAAAGAGAATCTAAATATTGAAAAGGAGAATCAAAATGACAAGGATAATCATGCATGGCTGCAACGGTGTGATGGGACAGATGATCTGTAACCTGGTTGCGGCTGATGAAGCAGCGGAAATTGTGGCAGGTGTCGATATCAATGATAACAGGGAAAATCCTTTTCCGGTTTTTTCTTCCATTGATCAATGTGATGTGGAAGCGGATGCGGTAATCGATTTTTCCCATTTCAGTTGTGTGGACGGACTTTTAGACTGGTGTGTGGCAAAGAAAATGCCGGTTGTCCTGTGTACCACCGGATTATCGGAAGAGCAGCTTGCAAAGGTGGAAGAGGCTTCCAAGCAGACGGCTGTTTTAAAGTCTGCCAATATGTCTCTGGGCATCAATATGTTGTTAAAGTTATTAAAAGAAGCAACGGCAATTTTAGCTCCTGCAGGCTTTGATATTGAGGTTGTGGAAAAGCATCACAGGAGAAAAGTGGATGCACCCAGCGGAACGGCGTTAGCATTGGCTGATTCTATTAATGAAGAATTGGACAATGAATATGAATATGTTTTTGACAGAAGCGGCAGAAGAGAGCCACGCCCCAAAAAAGAAATCGGCATTTCCGCAGTCAGAGGCGGCACGATCGTCGGAGATCATGATGTGATCTTTGCGGGGGAGGATGAAGTCATTACCTTTAGCCATACCGCATATTCCAGAGCCGTATTCGGCAAAGGTGCTGTACAGGCTGCAAAATTCTTAAAAGGGAAAGGTGCGGGGCTTTACAATATGAGTCATGTCATCGACGCACAGTAAGGTCAGTGCAAAGCAACAGGGCAACAAAAAACAAAAGATCGGCATAGAAATAAGAACATCGGGGGATTAAGATGGACACTTTGGAATTAAAATACTTAAAAAGTCTGGCAAAGCAGTATCCGACCATTGCGGCTGCCAGCACGGAGATTATCAACCTTTCCTCAATTTTGAACCTTCCCAAAGGGACGGAACACTTTTTGACGGATATTCACGGAGAATATGAACAGTTTAATCATGTATTGAAAAACGGTTCCGGCTCCGTCAGAAGGAAAATTGATGAGGAGTTTGGCAATACCCTGAGCAATAAGGATAAAAAGAGTCTGGCGACTTTGATCTATTATCCCAAGGAAAAACTGGAAATTGTATTAAAGGAAGAGGACAATATCGAAGACTGGTACAAGATCACTTTGTACCGTCTGGTACAGATTACCAAGCACGTTTCTTCCAAATATACCAGATCCAAGGTGCGGAAGGCTCTGCCCAAGGATTTTGCCTATATTATTGAGGAACTGATCACGGAAAAAGCAGAGGTACAGGACAAAGAGGCATATTATAACGAAATTGTCCATACCATTATCCGGATCGGGCGGGCACCGGAATTTATCGTGGCACTTTGTGAACTGGTGCAGCGCTTAGTCATCGATCATCTCCATATTGTCGGGGATGTTTACGACAGAGGACCGGGACCGCATATTATCATGGATACTTTGCGCCACTATCATTCGGTGGATGTGCAGTGGGGCAATCATGATGTGGTCTGGATGGGAGCTGCCAGCGGACAGCTGGCATGTATTGCCACCGTCATTCGGATGTCTGCCAGATACGGCAATCTGGACACGCTGGAGGAAGGATATGGCATCAACCTGATTCCCCTGGCCACTTTTGCGCTGGAAAAATATAAAGACGTAAACTGTGATGCTTTTTCCATCAAGTATAATACCAATTACAACACCAAAGATCTGAGTCTGGACATGAAAATGCATAAGGCAATCACCATTATCCAGATGAAGCTGGAAGGCCAGGTCATCATGCGCAGACCGGAATTTGAAATGGAAAACAGACTGTTGCTGGATAAAATTGATTATGAGAATCAGACGGTTACCATTGA
>JBJEJA010000021.1:48668-52650 GCA_051877575.1 Lachnospiraceae bacterium
CAGGATATCATCTGGTATATCTGGGCAGGACCCAAGTCTCCGGTATTCGGCAAAGACAAGATGACAACCTTCGAGCGTTATTTTGTGCCGGATAAAGAAACCCATTACGAAAAGAAAAATGCCTATTACAGACTTTATGACAGAGAGGATATTGTCAATAAAATTTTGGAAGAGTTTGGTCTGGATGCGGAAAAATCCCATATTGTCAATGGGCATGTGCCGGTAGAGTTAAAGAACGGGGAGTCGCCGATCAAATGCGGCGGTAAACTGCTGGTCATCGACGGCGGTTTCAGCAAGGCATATCAGGGTAAAACGGGAATTGCGGGGTATACGCTGGTTTCCAACTCTTACGGTATGCGTCTGGTTTCTCATGAACCTTTTGAATCGGCCGACGCGGCGATCCGCAATGAGTCGGATATTTTCTCGGATTCCATAATAGTGGAAACAGCACTCAGCAGACAGCGGGTTGCAGATACGGATATCGGTGATGAATTAAGAGAATCCATTCACCAGCTGGAAGAACTTCTGGAAGCCTATCGAGAGGGTATCATTGTGGAAAAAGATGTATAGTTTCCACGCAGATACCCGGTCTTAGGCCAAAGATGACTACCGGTTGTTCACAGTATTGTCAACACCGTTTGTTACGTCATTGGTAACATCTTTAACAGCTTCTCCGGTATCCTGAATGACATTTCCGGCTGCATTTCCGACATCATCAACAGCGTCGGTCACACCGTTTACGATGCCACCGTTGTTATCATTGCCATTGTTGTCGACGGTGCCGTTGGTGTTTCCGTTTGTCAGATTGTCATTGTTGCCGTTGTTTGTCAGATTACCGTTGGTATCCGTTGTGTTACCTGTTGCGTTGTCAACGTTGTTTCCAGGATTCTGATTGTTGTTATTCGTATCAGCATCCTGTGCTAAATCGGCATTATTGTTTTTGTCATTGTTGTTGGTACTGCCACAGCCTGTAAAGCTAAAGAGCATCAGGATTAAAAGGGCAGTAAATAAAAATCGAGTTTTTTTCATAATTTTATTCTCCTTTCAATGCCTGTGAATACTATGTGCATTTTGAGAAAAAATATTCTCAAGAAAAATTTTTTCAGAAAAAAGAGGGGAAAAGGATTAAAAATAAATGGAAGACGGAGAGAAAAAATGGAGTTCAGACCCTGTATTGACATACATAACGGAAAAGTAAAGCAGATTGTGGGCAGCAGTTTGTCTGATGCGGATAACGCGGCAAAAGAGAATTATGTTTCTGTCAAAGACGGAGCATATTATGCAAAGCTTTATCAAAAGCACGGCTTAAAGGGCGGACATATCATTTTATTAAATGCCAAAGACAGCCCTTATTATGAGGAAACAAAACGGCAGGCACTGTCGGCATTGACTGCATTCCCCGGCGGCATGCAGGTGGGTGGCGGGATAACGGCAGAGAATGCGGCGGGATACATTGAAGCCGGAGCGTCTCACGTCATTGTGACTTCTTATGTATTTCAAAACGGTGAGATACGAAGAGAACGTCTGGAGGCGTTGAAGGCGGCTGTGGGAAAAGAGCATATTGTCCTTGATCTGAGTGCCAGAAAATACGAAGACGGATATTATGTGATGACCGACCGCTGGCAGAAGAAAAGTGCGGAAAAAGTAGATTTGGATCTGCTTGAATCCCTTTCCGTTTATTGTGACGAATATCTGATCCATGCGGTTGATGTGGAAGGAAAAAACAGCGGAATTGAAACGGAGCTGGTGGAAATGTTATCTTCCTATGATGGTTTGCCTGTCACTTATGCCGGAGGCGTACACAGTTACGAAGACCTGGAAATGCTTCGCAGTCTCGGGAAAAACAGGATCAACGTGACCATCGGAAGCGCACTGGATCTGTTTGGCGGAGAGCTGGAATTTGAAAGAATATGCGATCTGTGTTCTTAAAAAATTCCGCTGTCAGACGACATAAACATTTCATAAAACCGGAAAAGGAGCATTTATTATGCATTCACCTTTAGAAATAGCAAAAAATTTTGTGGAAATAGGAATCCATAAAGTGAAATTGTCTGCGTTTAAAATGCTGGTTCTCGGCATTTTTGCAGGGATGTATATCGGGTTTGCCGGTATTGCGGCGACGACTGCATCGGCTACCATAGATAATCCCTCTGTGGCAAGGCTTGTCAGCGCCTGTGTATTTCCGGCAGGAATGGCCATGGTGTTGGTTGCCGGCAGCGAACTTTTCACGGGAAATAATCTGATCATTATTTCAGTTTTAGAAAAGAAAGTTACTGTCCCGGCCATGTTGAAAAACTGGTTTTTTGTATTTGCCGGAAACTTTATCGGAGCGGCTTTAGTGGCAGTTTTGGTCGTATTTAGCGGGCTCCCGGAATTGTATGACGGAAGACTGGCGGAGAAAATGGTTTCTGCGGCACTGTTTCGGGTCAACCAGACGTTCCCGGAAGCGTTTATGAGAGGCATACTGTGCAATATATTGGTATGTATTGCCGTCTGGGCCGCCTTTGCCGCAAAAAAGGTTTCGGGAAAACTTTTGATGAGCTTTTGGCCTGTCATGGTTTTTGTCTTGTGCGGCTTTGAGCATTGTGTTGCGGATATTTATTTCGGTATCGCAGGAATACTGGCTGCGGGACAATATCAGATAGAAGCTGTCGGATTGAACTTCGCAGGTTTTCTGTTCGGATGTCTGGTTCCTGTAACACTGGGAAATCTGGTGGGCGGAGCCGGCATTGTGGGATGCGGTTATTGGGCGATGTATCTGCATCATACTCCGGGCTTTGAACAGCCGATCGAAGAAGAACAGCAGGAAATTGATATTGCGGAAGAATATTAAAAAATCGGAAGGCATTACATTAAAAGGAAAATGTGGAGAAAAAAAGGAGCTGCTGCAAAAATGCAACAGCTCTTCTTTTTTAATCCGTTAAAACAATACTGCTTATTCAAATCAAATTTCTCAAGAAATTTATATTTAAAAAGGCACATCGAAAAACTGATTAAATGTTATAATCAAGGATTATAACTTGGTTACGTTGACTGCCTGAGGTCCTTTTTCGCCCTGAACTACTTCGAATTCAACAGAAGCGCCTTCTTCTAAGGATTTGAAGCCTTCCATGTTTAATCCTGAGTAGTGAACGAATACGTCATTACCTGCTTCGTCAGAGATAAATCCGTAACCTTTCTGGTTGTTAAACCATTTAACTGTACCTTTGTTCATGTCGATACCTCCGAAAATAATATGTGTTGTACTTTACAACAAAGTCAGAATAGCATAGGTAAAGCAAAAAGTAAAGAAAATATATTGCTCTATGATTGAAAAAATTTTTATGTTATACTTATCCAAAAAGTCTGAAAACGGTGATAAAAATGAATGCAGAAGAAAGAAGAACGGAAATTTTAACCATATTAAAAGATGAACAGGCACCCTTGTCCGGAACGGAACTGGCAAAGCGGTTGAATGTCAGTAGACAGGTAGTTGTGCAGGACATTGCCCTGCTTCGTGCCGTGAATAAAAATATCCTCTCGACCAATAAGGGGTATCTGTTATTTGATGACCACAAGTCCGGCAAAGTCAGAAGAAGCGTCTGCGTCTGCCATAAAGATGAAGAGATACTGGACGAGTTTTTTGCAATCGTGGATTGCGGCGGCAGAGTCCTGGATGTGGTAGTGGAACATGAAATATACGGACAGATCATGGTGGATCTGATCATCAATAACCGCCAGGATGCCATTGCATACGTGGAAAAGACCAAAGACAGGAATGCAAAGCCCTTAAATATCCTGACAAATGGTGTCCATTATCATACCATAGAAGCAGACAATGAAGCTACGCTGGATCAAATCGAAGAAAAGCTGAAAGCGTTGGGGTTCTGGCTGCGAAGCGGAAATTAGCCATCTTTGCCCACCAAGATTTTTATAAAGAGGGAAAAGAGGGCAAGAAAGAGCAAAAAGTCAAATTATGCCCACAAAGTCTCGCCAAAGTAAG
>JBJEJA010000022.1:0-12320 GCA_051877575.1 Lachnospiraceae bacterium
AGCGAGGAAAATAATATGAGCTACATGGATTTGAAGAAGGATATCAAAAATCATTTGTATACAACGATCATTCCGTTTTGGGAAGGATTAAAGGATGAAGAATTCGGCGGCTATTACGGGCTGCTGGATTTTGACCTGAATTTGGATAAGAAAGCCGTGAAGGGCTGTATTTTGAATAACAGGATATTATGGTTTTTTGCAAACGGAGTGACCCGTCTCGGAGACAAAGAATTGCTTCCCTATGCGGACCACGCTTACGAATTCATGAAAAAATATTGCTTTGATAAAGATAACGGCGGTGTATACTGGTCTTTAAACTATGACGGCAGCGTTTATGATTCCACAAAGCATACTTATAATCAGGCATTTGCAATTTATGCTCTTTCTTCCTATTATGAGGCAAGCGGCAAAGACGAGGCGAAAGAACTGGCATTTCAGCTGTTTGATCTGGTGGAAGGAACCTGCAGGGATGAAGGCGGCTATCTGGAAGCTTTCACCGTGGATTTCAAACCGGAGTCCAATGAAAAGCTTTCAGAAAACGGCGTGATTGCCACCAGAACCATGAACACGCTTTTGCATGTGTTTGAAGCCTATACGGAGCTTTATCGTGTGACAAAAGAACCAAAGGTCGCAGAAAAGTTAAAAGAGATTCTGGATCGTTTTTATGAGGATGTTTATAATCCGGACAGACACAGACTGGAAGTATTTTTTGATGATTCTTATACCAGCCTGATCGATCTGCATTCTTACGGACACGACATAGAAGCGGCGTGGCTGATCGACAGGGGACTGGAAGTGCTGGACGGTGTCCTGGAGACGGATTATGTGGAAAAGATTGCATCCATGACGGCAGATATAGCGCAGAATGTATTTCATCTGGCATACGACGGCAAAAGCCTTGTCTGTGAAAATGAGAACGGCGTGGACAACCAGCTCCGTATCTGGTGGGTACAGTGTGAGGCCATGATCGGTTTTTACAACGAATATCAAAAAGATCCCGGAAAGACGGATTATGCCGATGCTTCAGCCGCAATCTGGGAATATGTGAAGGAAAATCTGGTGGATAAACGCCCCGGTTCCGAGTGGCTTTCCGAAGTGGACGAGCATGCGGTTCCGGCGACCAGAAAGCCCATTGTGGAGCCGTGGAAATGCCCTTATCACAACGGCAGAATGTGCTATGAGATGATAGAACGGATCCAATAGAAAAAGAACATAGAAGGAGTGTTATGACAACATGAGTAAGGAACTGGCAAAGACCTATGATCCCCATGGGATGGAGGATCGTATTTATCAAAAATGGGTAGAAAAGAAATATTTTCATGCGGAAGTGGATCGGAGCAAAAAACCGTTTACCATTGTGATGCCGCCACCGAATATCACGGGGCAGCTTCATATGGGGCATGCATTGGACAATACCATGCAGGATATTCTGATCCGTTTCAAGAGAATGCAGGGCTATAATGCACTGTGGCAGCCGGGGACAGACCATGCGTCCATTGCGACGGAGGTTAAGATCATTGAAAAGTTAAAAGAAGAGGGTATCGATAAACATGACCTTGGAAGAGAAGGCTTTCTGGACCGGGCATGGGACTGGAAGAAAGAGTACGGCGGAAGAATCATAGAGCAGTTAAAGAAACTGGGATCATCCTGTGACTGGGACAGAGAACGGTTTACCATGGACGAAGGCTGCAACCGGGCGGTTACCGAAGTTTTCTGCAAGATGCACGAAAAAGGATGGATCTATAAGGGAGCGAGGATTATCAACTGGTGTCCTGTCTGCAATACCTCCATTTCCGACGCAGAGGTAGAGTATGAGGATCAGGCGGGGCATTTCTGGCATATTAAATATCCGCTGGTTGATGAAAACGGACAGCCGAGCACAACCGAATTTTTGGAATTTGCAACGACCAGACCGGAGACCATGCTGGGTGATACGGCAGTTGCGGTTCATCCCGATGATGAGAGATATACCTATCTGCATGGCAGACAGGTCTGGCTTCCGATCGTCAACAAGCCGATCCCCGTGGTAGAGGATACTTATGTTGATATGGAATTCGGTACCGGTGTTGTTAAGATTACACCCGGTCATGACCCCAACGACTTTGAGGTCGGAAAACGGCACAATCTGGAGATTATCAATATTTTAAATGACGATGCCACCATCAATGCAAACGGCGGCATTTACGAAGGCATGGACCGCTACGAGGCAAGGAAGGCCATCGTAGAGGAACTGGACAGACAGGGACTGCTGGTTGAGATTGAGGATTACAGCCACAATGTCGGAACCCATGACAGATGCAAAACAACCGTAGAACCTATGGTAAAAGAACAGTGGTTTGTGAAGATGGATGAGCTGATCAAGCCCGCTGCGGAGGCTGTCAAGAACGGGGATATCAAGCTGGTTCCCGAGCGTATGCAGAAGACCTATTTTAACTGGACCGACAATATCCGCGATTGGTGTATTTCCAGACAGCTTTGGTGGGGACACCGGATTCCCGCTTATTACTGCGACGAATGCGGAGAAACCGTAGTTGCCAAGGAAATGCCTGCGGTTTGCCCGAAATGCGGATGCACGCATTTTACACAGGATCCCGATACACTGGATACCTGGTTTTCATCGGCTTTATGGCCCTTCTCCACATTGGGATGGCCGGAAAAAACGGAGGATTTGGAGTATTTCTATCCCACAGACGTGTTGGTAACCGGATATGATATCATTTTCTTCTGGGTTATCCGCATGATCTTCTCGGGATACGAGCAGATGGGAGAGAAACCGTTTAAGACTGTTTTGTTCCACGGTCTTGTCAGAGATTCCCAGGGACGTAAGATGAGTAAATCCCTCGGAAACGGTATTGATCCGCTGGAGATCATTGATCAGTATGGTGCGGATGCATTGAGACTGACATTGATTACCGGTAACGCACCCGGCAACGACATGCGTTTCTATTATGAGAGAGTAGAGGCTTCCAGGAATTTTGCCAATAAAGTATGGAATGCTTCCCGTTTCATCATGATGAATATGGAAGGCAAGGAAATTCCGGCAGATGCCAAAGATCATCTGGAGCCTGTGGATAAATGGATCATCAGCAAACTGAACAATCTGGTTCGGGAAGTAACGGACAATATGGAGAAGTATGAGCTGGGTATTGCGGTTCAGAAAGTATATGATTTTATCTGGGACGAGTTCTGCGACTGGTATATCGAAATGGTAAAACCGAGACTTTACAACAGCGACAATGCAGACAGTCAGAATGCGGCTCTTTATACATTAAAAACCGTTCTGATCGATGCGTTAAAACTGCTTCATCCTTATATGCCGTTCATTACGGAGGAAATTTTCTGTACGCTGCAGTCCGAAGAGGAATCCATTATGATCTCCTCCTGGCCGGTTGCGGATGATGCCAGAGCATTTGATAAAGAAGAGAAAGAAATCGAGGTATTGAAAGAGGCAATCCGTGGTATCCGGAATGTACGTACCGGTATGAATGTGCCTCCGAGCAGAAAGGCACAGGTATATGTTGTGACCGAAAAGGCGGATGTTGCATCCATCTTTGAAGAAGGAAAACTGTTCTTTGCACCCCTTGCATATGCTTCCGAAGTTATTGTACAGAGGGATAAAACAGGCATTGCAGATGATGCGGTCAGCGTTGTAATCGAGAATGCGACTGTCTATATGCCTTTTGCGGAGCTTGTGGATATCAAGCAGGAAATCGAACGTCTGGAGAAGGAAGAAACACGTTTACAGGGGGAAATTGCCCGCAGCAACGGTATGCTGAACAACGAGCGGTTTGTCAGCAAGGCTCCGGCGGCGAAGGTGGAAGAAGAGAAGAATAAGCTTGCAAAATATACGCAGATGTTGGAACAGGTACAGAACAGACTTTCTACATTGAAATAACAAAGGAGGGAATCCCTATGACAGATGATAAGAACATGATAAACGGTTTTCATGGAGTCGATGAAGGGGATTCCCTTTTTGATTTGTATGACAAGACGAAAACCTATGTCAGGGTAACGGAAGATGAGCGGCAGGCATGGCTGTATCTGATGCCAAAAGAGGACGGGGAAGCTTATACGAAGGAAGAACTGATAGAACTCTTACAGGAACAGGATGTCACTGCGGGTATTAACGAAGATAACCTGATTGCCATGGCGAAAAAGAAAGTATATGAAAGAGAAATCAAGGTGGCGGAATACATAGCCCCCATAGAAGGAAAAGATGGGTATTACGAGTATTTTTTTGACATCAACGGCAGCAGTAAACATCCCAAGATCAGAGAAGACGGGTCCGTGGATTATCAGAGCATGAATATGGTCAATAATGTAAAAGAAGGAGCGATTCTGGCAAAATACCACCCTTCGGTAGCAGGTACGCCCGGCAGGGATGTCAGGGGATTCGAGATTCCCATCGGTGTTGCCAAGGATCTTCCGCCTTTGCAGGGAAAGGGACTGTTGCGTGATCCGGAGGATGAAAATGTGTATCTGGCTGCCCAGGAAGGAAAAGTAGAATTTAAAGACGGCAAAATTACCTTAAACAATATTCATCAGATCAGCGGAGATGTGGATCAGATCATCGGAAAAGTGGAGTTTTACGGGGATGTATTGATCTCCGGAAACGTGGAAGCGGGTACGGTTGTCCGTGCGGGAAAAAGTCTGACTATAGAAGGTACCGTAGAAGCGGCGGATCTGACAGCGGGAGGCGATATTATTCTCAAGCGCGGGATCCAGGGAAATCAAAAAGCAAAAATCGTATGCAGAGGGAATCTTTATGCGGATTTTATCGAGCATACCCAGGTAAAAGCCGGAGGCAATGTAGAAGCAAATATTATTTTGAATTCTCAGATCGAAGCGGAAGGGAAAGTGATCCTGACCGGCAAGAAAGGGTCTCTGATCGGCGGCAATGTCCACGGCACAAAGGGAATTGAGTGTAAGGAATTGGGAAATGAAGTAGAAGTAAAGACGATCGTACATGCGGGGATTTTGCCGGAAGTGATGATCAAGCAGCGGAAACTGATGAAGGCGGAAGAAAGCTTAAAGCATGCATTGGAAAAGCTCCTGTGCGATGTCAAGAATATAGAGGTAAAAGTAAAGGCAACGGGAAGTATCTCGGCTTCTATGGAAAAACAGCTTCTTGCTTTAAAGGAAACGAAACGGGAACTGGATGAAAAAATGACAGACAACCGGGAAAAGCTGGCTGCCGTGCTGCAGTACATAGAAAGATCAAAAGGGGCTAAGGTGCGGATCGACGGCAATCTGTATAAGGGAAGCGTCATATGTATCGATCAGTGCCGGATGCCGGTGGAAAATAATACGGTATATATGGAATACCGCAATATTTCGGGAATGATTGCCGGAAGTGTGATCATAAAGAATTAGCGGAAAGCGGACTAAATAACGGAAAGCGGCAAAAAAGATGGACAGAGAAATAACGGATTATAAGGCGGCAGAGCATTTTTTGTATGAGCTGCCCAAGTTTACGGCCAAGAACAGCCTGGAACATACGGCGGAGCTGTTAAAGAAAATGGGAAACCCGGGGGAAGGGATTCCCAAAATCCATGTGGCGGGGACCAACGGCAAAGGCAGTGTCTGCGCTTATCTGCAAAGTCTCTGCAAAGCATACGGATATAAGGTCGGAGGCTTCATTTCTCCTCATCTGGTAACGATGCATGAGAGATTTCTGATCAACGGAAACGCCATTGATGATTCCCTTTTCATGCAAAGCTTTCAGGCTGTCAAGGAGACTGCCGATAAAGCCGGAAAGGAAGGCATGCCGTATCCGACTTTTTTTGAATTTCTGTTTCTGATGGGCATGTATATTTTTGAAAAAGAACAGGTGGAAGTGCTCGTATTGGAAACCGGGCTGGGCGGCAGAATGGATGCAACCAATGTATTCGAGAAAAAAGATGTCTGCATCATAACATCCATCGGCCTGGACCATTGCAAATATCTGGGAAACACCAAAGAGGAGATTGCGGAAGAAAAGGCAGGGATCATCAAACATGGCACAAGTGTCATATTTCCCGATAAGGAGAAAAGCGTTTCTGCGGTTATTGGGCAAAAATGTATAAAAATGCAGGCCGTTTCCGTACCCTTGACAAAAAAGGAGTATTCTGTAGAAAAAATAAAACACAAAAGCATTGATTTTTCCTATAAATCCCGATATTATAATTATATTAGTCTTACTGTGTCCACGAATGCTTTATATCAGGTGGAAAACGCGGCGCTGGCATTGCGCGCCTTTGAGATATTTGAAGAAAAACACAACATGACACCTATGTCAGAGGATGAAATAAGAGCCGCAATTGCGGCTACGGTATGGGAAGGCAGAATGGAAGAGGTCTTTCCCGGTGTTTATTTTGACGGGGCACATAATGAAAACGGTATGGAGGCTTTTTTACAGTCGGTTCGTGCTATGGAGATTGCGGGAAAACGGATCTTATGTTTTTCGGCGGTAGAAGATAAGGATTACGGACAGATGATTTCCATGCTGGGAGAAAGCGGTTTATTTTCCTATGTGGCGGCGGTGGAAATGGAGGATGCCCGGGGGACATCCATGGAAGCGTTGAAAGCATATTTTTCCCAATATGACTGCTGGGAGGTCTGCTATTTAAAGGGGGCAGAGGAGGGCTTGAATCAGAGCCTTCGGTGGAAAAATCCCGAGGATGTAGTCTTTATTGTGGGTTCTTTATATTTGATTGGCTCTATGAAGGCTGTGTTAAGGAGGAAGCATCATGATCAACTTTGAGGAAGAATTGAAGAAATTTCATCCCAGCCTGGAAATCGAACAGGCGGAGGAAGCCATATACAATCAGGATCTGACGGATATGGCTGATTTGCTGGTAAATGTGATTAAGGAAACAAAGGAAGAAGAAAAATAGTACAGAACGGATAGGAGTATTGCCATGATATGTTATCAATGTGGCTGCGAACTGTCAGATAAGGATTTCTGTACGAGTTGCGGCGCAGATGTAACTTTATATAAGAAGATTATGCACATTGCCAATAAGTTTTATAACGAGGGATTGGCAAAGGCGGGAGTGCGGGATCTGTCCGGAGCGATTGTCAGTCTGCGGCAGGCACTCAAGTTCAACAAGAACCATGTGGAAGCAAGAAATCTTCTGGGGCTTGTATATTTTGAAATGGGTGAAACCGTTGCGGCATTGAGTGAATGGGTCATCAGTAAAAATATACGTCCGCAGAAAAATATTGCGGATGATTATATCAATGATGTGCAGTCCAACCAGACACAGCTGGATACCATTAACCAGACGGTTAAAAAATACAATCAGGCGCTGGCCTATTGTTATGCAGACAGCAATGATCTGGCGATCATACAGTTAAAGAAAGTTGTTTCCCTGAATCCCAGATTTGTAAAGGCGCATCAGTTGCTGGCACTTTTGTATATCAACAATGAGGAGTGGGAGCGGGCGCAGCGCGTCTTGCAGAAATGTCTCAAGGTGGATGTCAACAATACGACAACACTCCGTTATCTGAAAGAAGTCAACTTCATGTTGGAGGGAGACGAAACAGCCGTTTCGAAGAAAAAAAGAAACGGAAATACGGCAGATGTCATTACCTACCAAAGCGGAAATGAAACCATTATCCAGCCGAGAAATACAGGCGATTCCATAGTAGGAGCCAATACGATTGTCAATATCCTCATCGGGATTGTGATCGGTCTGGCTGTCTGTTTCTTTCTGGTTGTTCCGTCGAAAGTGCAGTCGGCAAAAGCGGAAATAACGGAAGAGTTAAAACGGATCAGTGAAAATTCCGATGCAAAGACAGCTGAGATTACGGATCTGGAACAGCGGGTAGATGCGCTGACCGATGAAAATACCAAGTTGCAGGAGCAGCTAACCTCTTTTACGGGAGAAGGCGGTGCTTTGCAGACGGTGGACGGATTGCTGGAAACTGCCAGAAATTATATCAACGATCCGGAGGATCTTGAGACCATTTCGGACAGTCTGTATGGAATCGACAAGGTTTATGTAGAGAATGAAGCATCCGAAGCGTACAGGGGGCTTTATGAGGAACTGATGCTGCAGGTTGGTGAAGACATTGCTCAAAGCTGTTTCAAAGAGGGTACGGCACTGAAAAACCAGGGCGATTACTCCGATGCAGTATTGATATTGGAAAAAGCGTGGTATTTCAACAGCGATGATCCCGAGATTCTGTATACGCTGGCCGAGACTTACCAGGATGCGGGCAATAAAGATAAGGCATCCGAATTATATAACCAGTTGGTGCTCAATTTCCCGGATTCCGAATATGCGGATATGGCAGAACGTAATATTGCCGATGCCGCCACGGTGAATAATACGGGCAATCCGGATGATGAGCAGGGAACAGAAGATTAATATAATTTGACAATATAGGAATAAAATCTACAAAAGAGGACATCATAAGTATGTTCTCTTTTTTTGCGCTTTCATTCCGGGAGACGGCTGCGAATAATACCATGGGTGAGCTTGTCTCCGGGGATGGTGAAAAGAAAAACAGATATATTATAAACGGTAAAAGGAGGAGAAGAAATGGAAGAGATTTTTACAGTGAAGGATAACTGCCTCAAAATTGCGATGCCGGAGGAAATGGATCATCACAGTGCGGAAAGCATCAGGGAAGGTGCGGATGAGTACCTGTTGATGGGAAAGGCGCAGCACGTCATCTTTGATTTTTCCAAAACGCGGTTTATGGACAGTTCCGGAATCGGAGTCATTGCAGGACGCTATAAAAAGGTTGCCTGCTTTGGGGGAAAAGTAATGGCGGTGCATGTGAATCCGCGCATTCGAAAAATACTACTGCTTTCCGGATTAAAAGATATGATAGAAATCGTTGATTAGGAGGAAAAAGATGGTGAAACAGAATGAAGTATGGAATAATCAGTGGCAGGAGGATATGGAACAGGCAGATAACAGAATGAAACTGACTTTTTTGCCGTTGCCCCAGAATGAAGGATTTGCCAGAGTTGCCGTTGCGGCTTTTATGACGCAGCTGAATCCGGTGCTGGAAGAGGTGGATGACGTCAAGACGGCTGTTTCGGAGGCAGTAACAAACAGTATCATCCATGGATATGAGACAGAACGGAAAGAGAAAGAAATTCTCCTGGAGGCATATCTGAAGGGAAAGCGTTTACATATCAAAATACAGGATTGGGGAGTCGGTATTGAGAATATCGGCAAGGCCATGGAACCGCTGTTTACCACCAAGCCGGAACTGGAGCGTTCCGGAATGGGATTTGCCTTTATGGAAGCCTTTATGGATGAATTATATGTAGAATCGGAGCCGGGAAAAGGTACAACCGTTTACATGAGTAAACAGATAGGCGGGCAGTAGCCTATGGACCCTACGACGCAATTGTTGATACAGGCGAAGAAGGGCGATAAAAATGCCAGAGATACATTGATAGAATCCAATTTGGGATTGGTTCATTTTATTGTGAAGCGATTCCTGAACAGGGGATATGACGCAGAAGATTTATTTCAAATAGGATGTATCGGGCTTGTAAAAGCCGTGGATCAGTTTGATACGGGGTATGAAGTGAAATTTTCCACATATGCCGTTCCGTTGATCACGGGAGAAATCAAACGTTTTTTACGGGATGACGGTATGATCAAGGTGTCCCGTAGTCTCAAAGAAAACGGTTACCGGATCCGACAGGCTGCAGAGGCATTTACGGGAGAATACGGAAGGGAGCCTACCATGGAAGAACTGGAGAAGGCTACCGGTCTGGAAAAAGAAGAAATAGCCATGGCGCTGGAGGCCAATGTGGAAATCGAATCCATTTATCAGACCGTATATCAGTCGGATGGAAATGAAATTTACCTGGTGGACAAGGTGGTGCAGGAGAGAAACGGCGGAGGACTGGCAAAAGGATCGCAGGATACGGAAAAGGAAAAACTTCTGGATCATCTGCTGCTGGAACAGTTGATGGAACAACTGGACGGAAAGGAACGGGAAATGATCCGCCTGCGCTTTTTTGAAGATAAGACACAGACGGAGGTCGCACAGATGCTGCATATGAATCAGGTGCAGGTATGCAGACAGGAAAAAAAGACGTTGCTAAAGCTCCGCAAACTGGCATTGCAGGAATAGGAGAACAGAAAAATATGTATGCAGGAAACGGAAAATCCGCAGAGCTTGACAAAATCCCGGAATATAGGTAAGGTGTAAAGGCTGAGAGGAGTTTTGATCATGTTGGAATTGATTTATGACAGCATTTTAGATGCGGTTTTGGATAGTATTAAGATATTGCCTTTTCTGTTTCTGACTTACCTGGTCATGGAATATGTGGAGCATAAGATGGGGGAGCATTCCAAGGATGTCATCCGCAGGTCCGGAAAATTCGGACCTTTGTTCGGTTCCCTTTGCGGGGCGTTTCCCCAATGCGGGTTTTCGGCGGCAGCTTCCAATCTCTATGCCGGAAGAATTATTACGCTGGGAACGCTGATTGCCATTTATCTGTCCACCTCCGATGAGATGCTGCCGATTTTGATCTCGGAGCAGGCTCCGGTGTCCGCAATGGCAAAAATAGTGGGCATAAAGGTTGTGATCGGCATGGCAGCGGGGTTTCTGGTGGATTTTGTCTGGAGCAGACATCAGAAGATCAGAGCTTATGCGGATCGTCCCCATGCGGATGAAAGCTTTCAGATTGACCAGATCTGTGAACATGAGCAATGCAAATGCAGTGACGGTATTTTAAAATCCGCATGTAAGCATACCCTTCACATTTTCATGTTTTTATTGCTTATTTCCTTTATTTTGAACGTCTGCCTCGGTATGATCGGAGAAGACAGCATTGCAGATTTTGTTTTAAATAAACCGGTAATCGGTGTTATTTTGGCAGGTATAATCGGACTGATACCAAACTGTGCGGCATCCGTAATCATTACGACGTTATATCTGGAAGGTATGATGAGCTTCGGCGCTATGATGAGCGGGCTTTTAGTGGGAGCCGGAGTCGGCCTGATTGTCCTCTGCCGGGTCAATGAAGATGTAAAGGACAACCTGAGAGTCATCGGGCTTCTTTATCTGTGCGGCGTTGTGGGAGGTCTGATTTTGGAGATGGCGCATATCGCCGTTGTATGGTAAAAATACCGGCTGGGAGAAATTTTATTTAAAAAATGACAGTTCTGTATATTTTGGACAAATTATGAAAAACTATCTAAAAAGCCTTTGGAGATGGAACGATGGTTGACATGATTTATTTGAACTTAAGTCCCAAAATGCAGAGCACCCAAAGCGGTATTGAGGTGGGCGATGTAGCGGAAGTGACCGGGAAGAACAGGGAATTGGTGGAAAAAATTCGGGAGCTTCAGGTCTATCGTTTTACGGAGGATCGCACCAGAAGGGTGATCAGCCAGCTGATGATCATCAACTGCATTGAAAAAGCATTTCCGACGGTGGCGGTTGTGCCTTTGGGGGCGGGCGAAGTCATCATAGAGTATTCTTCCAATCCCCGGCATAACAAAGCATGGGAAATCTTAAAGGTTATTTTTGTGGCCTGTATCAGTTTTTTCGGCACAGGATTTACAATCATGGCATTTCACAATGATATCGGGATCCGGGATGTGTTTGAACAGATCTCTTCCCTGATAACCGGAAATGAGGAGGCGGGAATGCTGACCATTGAGATTGCCTATGCCGTAGGATTGGCGGCGGGAATCATTTTGTTCTTTAATCATATCGGTAAGCGCAGGATCACCCACGATCCTACGCCCATAGAAGTTTCCATGAGAAAATATGAGGATGATGTCAATAATACGTTGGCGGAAACCTGGGACAGGGAGGGCAATAAAATTGACGCTCCTTAAATACGGACTGCTGATCATATCCGGTGCATCTTTTGGATTAATGGCGGCGGCAGGGGTTTTCACCGTACTCATTGCTGTGGGACTGGTGCCCAGATTTGCGGGAAGAACCGATACAGCGAATCACATTTTGTTTTATGAGGACTGTGTTGTATTCGGGACCATCACGGGGATGTTATTCAGCGTATTTGAGGAACTGCACCCCTACAGTAAGCTGATACTGATGCATATCAGCATTCCCGCGGAAATCATCATAGGTTTTTTTACAGGCTGCTTTGTTGGATGCCTTGCATTGTCCATAGCGGAAATGCTGGATTCGATTCCAATCTTTGCAAGGAGAATCCGGTTAAGATGGGGAATCGGCATTGCAATTCTTGCTGCTGCCTTCGGGAAAATGTCAGGGGCATTGTTATATTTCCTGCGGGGAATACAGTAAGAGCAGCGGGATGGCAGCAGCCTGATAAGAGAGTGAAGCAGAGACGAATCATCAGCTCGGTAAGAGAGTGAAGCAGAGAC
>JBJEJA010000022.1:12420-17688 GCA_051877575.1 Lachnospiraceae bacterium
TAAGAGAGTGAAGCAGAGACGAATCATCAGCTCGGTAAGAGAGTGAAGCAGAGACAAATCATCAGGTAAAAGGAAGGGAATTTGATTTATGACAAAAAAAGAGTTGGAACAGGAAAAACAAAAACAATACGATGAGCTGGTAAAACAGGTTACACCACAGAATAATCTGCCGCTTCAGATGCTGAAAGCATTCATCACGGGCGGTATCATCTGCACAATCGGACAGGGAATTTTGGAAGGAGCAAAAGCCATGGGGCTGGATAAGGAAATGGCAGGTACATGGTGTTCGGTATTGCTGATTTTGCTCAGCGTCCTGCTGACCGGGCTCAGCCTGTATCAGCCCATTGCGAATTTCGGCGGGGCGGGTGCCCTGGTCCCGATTACCGGTTTTGCCAATTCGGTTTGTGCACCGGCGATTGAATTCCAGACGGAAGGGCAGGTCTTTGGCGTTGGAGTAAAAATTTTTACGATTGCGGGACCGGTTATCCTATATGGTATTTTTACAAGCTGGGGATTGGGATTGGTTTATTGGATCGGAAAGGTGCTTGGAGTGGTGTAAGCCGCTCCCTTTCTTGGCCTGCAAGATTGCGGTATAAACAGAAAAAGTCTGATTTGTGATTATGACAGAAAAAGTCTGAATTGCAATTACATCTTGTAACAAACGCAATAATGTGATAACATATACTTGTTATCAATATAACATTTCAAAAAGCTCCGGTCGGAGCAAAAATCTAAGGCTTTTCGCCGAATTTTTCAAACAATTGAAGAAAGAAATGCAAACAGGCGAAAAGCGCTTCTCCTGTTTGCGGAGTATGCAAAATGGGAGGAAACTGAATGAAAAAACTGAATAAGAAAAAAGAAACCACTCAAAAATTGAAAAAGGGAGTGGGACAGGGGAATCATACCAGAGACCTTAACAGCAAAACGATTTTCCATGATCCGCTTTTATGCTGCCAGTTCTTAAAAGATAACCTTAATATGGAATTGCTTAAAAACATAGAACCGGAGGATATTGAGGATATTACCGAACGATTCCGCACCTATATGGGGACGGAATTTGACGCAGATACAGTTAAGAAAATCCGAATCAGGATGAATGAAACGGAAGTGCCGATGTATGTAATTTCCTTAATTGAACATAAGAGCCGGGTGGATTATAATGTGGCTATGCAGATCCTCCGGTATATGGTGTGCATCTGGAACGATTACGAAAAGGAAATGAATCGTCAGAAAGAAGGGATAAGCAGAAACAAAAGTTTCCGATATCCTCCGATCCTGCCGATTGTATATTATGAAGGGGCAGAAAAGTGGACTGCAGATTTGCATTTAAAAGACCGGATTATAATGAATGAGCTTTTTGCAGATATGATTCCGGATTTTACATATCGACTCATCGGGGTCCATGATTATTCCAATGAAGAATTGTTATCCAGAGAAGATGAGATGTCCTTGCTGATGCTGATCAACAAGGTGCAGAAGGCAGAGGATTTTAAGGAATTTCTGGATTTGCCGCGGGAAAAGATTAATCAGATGGTCACAGATGCACCGGAACAGGTTATAGAGATTATTGCGTCAACGATCTGGACGTTGTGTATGAAGATGAATGTGCCTGAAGAAGAAGCAAAGCAGTGTGTTGAAAAAGTAAAGGAGCGTCATATGGGGTATTTATTTGAAAATATGGAAAAGATGGACATACAGGAAGAACGGCGAAAAACAGCGGAAGCACAGCAAAAAACAGCGGAAGCACAGCAGAAACTGGAAGCGGTGCAGAAGCAAAATGCAGAAGCAAATGTTTGTACAATCATCTCGCTTTGTATGGAGTTTGGAAGAACAAAAGAAGAGGCTGTTCAAAAGCTGATGGAGAAAGCTTCCTTGAATAAGGAACAGGCAGAAACGGCTGTAGGGCGTTATTGGAAGGAAAAGTAATATGAAAGGTACAATCAGATGCGTGGGAAAAGAATGGGATAATGTTGTGGATGGAAAAAAGAAAAAAAGCAGCATCGGAGAAGAATTGGTGGATAATGTGCTTACAAAAGGTGTGGAAGAAATTCCGCAATTGTTCGGATACAGCACAGAGCAATCTGTCATTGTCATGGGTCGCAGGATTCCCAGAGAGGGGCTTTTGGCTGTTTACTATGATGAGTATACTGTAGCGTCTCGTTATAGTTTTCCTCCTTGCACATACATAGATATCGATTGTTTCTATGAAAATGGAGATTGGCTATCCTTTACAACGGTATTGCAAGACGTAAAAGAGGGCAGGTCTGAAGCCTTTGAAAAGGCAATCAGAAGATATGATGAGAATATCCCGATTTATCATCATTTATATTGGAATTCTTCAACTTTAATGCTATGTCCTTATCGAAAATATATATCACAACAGCCCTCTGTCAATAAAAAAGCAATAGAAGAACTGCCCCAAATATGTCAGGATAACCATTTTTGGAAAGTATCATGCAAAAGCAGGGCGAGATGGGACGGAAAATATGAAATGGAGCTTTTAATCAACGGAACCGGGATTGCCTGGATTTTATATTTGATATTGTTGGCATGTATGGTGATGGCATTTTTCTCGTTGAGTCTTTGGGGAATTATCGGTTTGTGTGCAGGAGCACTATGCTATTATATCGCTTTTTACAGATCTTCTTACAGGCTTGCGATAAAAGCAGTAAGAAGCCTGAATTGCGTTTTGCAAAAAAAGAAGATATGCGATAGTTCAGATCATTGAAAAAACGAGTATAATCTATGTTTAAGAGTACAAAAACTGTCCATACTAATATCAACAATAAACAGAGAGGTTGGTATTTTATGGGAAAGAATGATATGCCGATGGGATTTACATTTTCCATGTCCGCAAATGAAAAGGCGCTGAACAATTTCGCTAAAATGAGTGAGGAAGAAAGGCAGGATGTCATACAGCAGGCAAGGAATGTGACTTCCAAAAGGGAAATGGAACATTTAATTGAAAAATTAGGAGAGCGGGAAAGCTTTCAGTAAAGAAAAAAGGCAGCCTGCGGCGGATAACAGATTCCTGTTTTTTGCCGGAGCAGCCTTTCTTATTTTGGAGAAAAAGTAATAAGAATAAACGGACAGTTTCGGATATGTTGACAGAAATAGAATATTGCTATAGTATGTATTTAGTAATGCTAAACAAGGGGGTGGTAAATTGAAGGGACGCTACGAGCAACAGATGAAAAAGGGTGTTCTGGAGATGCTTGTCTTAAAGCAGCTGGAGCGGGATGAGAAATACGGCTATCAACTGATCAGTGAACTGAGAGAAAAAAGCGGTGAAATGTTTATTTTGAAAGAAGGAACACTGTATCCCATTTTATACAGGCTGGAAGATGACGGATATGTGGAGAGCCGGTGGAGTGTGCCGAAGGGAAAGGAAGTTTCCAGAAAATATTACATGATAACAGCAGACGGAAAAAAAGCGCTAAGAGAATTGGAAGTTTTATGGGCGGATTTTTCCGGACAGGTTTCAAAGATGATGGAGGGCAGGAAATGAGCAAGGAACAATACATAAAGGCTGTGCTAAAAAGATTAAAATGTACCAAAGGAAAAAAGGCGGACATTCGCAAAGATCTGGAGTCGGATATTGCGGTTGCTTTGGAAAACGGTGAGAGTATGGAACAGATCATGGAACGTATGGGCAATCCGGATACAGTTGCGGCAGAATTTAATGAAAATTTCTCTGATGCCGAGATGAAAGCTGCGAAGAAAGGAAAAGTAACCAAAGTAGTGTGTATCATTCTGGCTGTGCTTGCGGTAATTGTTTTGTTGGCGTGGTATACACTTCCCAAGACTTATCCCATTGAAAAGAAAGGAAATTATAATCAGGCAGAAATAGTGGAGCGTGCCGAAACGGTCATCGATTATTTTGATGAAGAAGACTACGCAGCCATTCAGGAAATGTGCGCTACGGAGTCTATGGCAGAAGTGATGACAAAAGAGAAACTGGGAGATGCTAGGTCATTATTCGGTGAAGATTGGGGCGAATTGATTTCTTTTGGAAATCCTTATACCGCAGAAATTGTCCAAATGGGAAAATCCATCGGAGTTGTACAACTGACAGCTACCTATGAGAATACGAGCATTACCTATACCATTTCTTTTGACAAAGAGATGAAACTTTCAGGCTTTTATATGAAATAGGATAGAAAGCCCGATAGATGCCAATGATATTATGCAATAAGCGGCTGTTTGTTGCTTTTGTTTATAGACTTACCGGTTGGAAATATGAAAGTTCCGGCAATCTTTCTTTGCCGGGACTTTTGTCTGTTGAGCTTCTTTGAAGAGCGCGGAACAAGGGCAAGAAAGAGGAAAAGAGCCCCAAATGCCCACGAAACCTCCCGGAAGAGCGCGAAATAAGGGCAAGAAAGCAGAAAAAAGCCCCAAATGCCCACGAAACCTCTCGGAAGAGCGCGAAATAAGGGCAAGAAAGAGAAAAAAAGCCCCAAATGCCCACGAAACCTCCCGGAAGAGCGCAAAATAAGGGCAAGAAAGAGGAAAAAGCGCGAAACAAGGGCAAGAAAGAGGAAAAAAGCCAAATATGCCCACAAAATCACTTGGAAGAGCACGAAATAAGGGCAAGAAAGCAGAAAAAAGCCCCAAATGCCCACGAAACCTCTCGGAAGAGTGCGGAACAAGGACAAGAAAGAAGAAATAAGGGCAAGAAAGCAAAAAAATTCTTGAAGATCTTGGAGAGCTTCGGGATACTCCGGCTGATAAAATCCGTGCGAGAAGAATTTATCCGTATTGAAAGAGTGGAGAAAAAAGCGGCAAAAGCAGAGTCCGTTGGGGAGTTCCGGGAAATGATTTTTCCCAGACGGTCGCATGCCTGCAGTATAAAGAATAATAACTATGGAGAAGTGACTATGAAATTAAACCATATTGCTCTGTATGTCAGGGATTTAGAGGCGGCAAAATTATTTTTTTTACATTATTTTGATGCCGTTTCCAATGAAAAGTATTATAATCAAAGAACAGGGTTCCAATCCTACTTCCTGACTTTCGAGGATGGAGGACGGCTGGAAATCATGACAAAGCCGGGGCTCGGGGACTGTAACCCGGCGGAAGAACAGATGGGATTTACCCATGTGGCTTTCAGCGTAGGAAGCAAAGAAAAAGTGGATGAATTGACGGAACAACTGCACAATGACGGCTTTCGGATCATAAGCGGTCCGAGGACAACCGGAGACGGTTATTATGAGAGTTGTGTGGAAGGACCGGAAGGAAACCGGATTGAAATAACGATATAAACATTGA
>JBJEJA010000022.1:17788-45514 GCA_051877575.1 Lachnospiraceae bacterium
CAAATGCGAAGAAAAAATGTAAAGAAAAATATGAAGGAAACATATGAGGGAAGAAACGCGGGCATTTCTGCTGGAAAACAGCGAAGAAGAATATAGAGAATTTTCAGGGAGCCTGATTCCGGGAGATATCAATATGCTGGGTATCCGCCTGCCGGTTTTAAGAAAAAAGGCAAAGGAGCTGGCAAAGGGTAACTGGAAAGAAGAGTGGGAGACCGCGGATATTTATTTTGAGGAGATCATGCTGAGAGGTATGATGATCAGCTATGTAAAGGGAACCATTGACGAAATGTTGCCCTATATTGCGGATTTTATTCCGAGAGTCAACAACTGGTCCGTGTGCGACAGTGTGTTTTCCAAAATGGATGTGCTTCGGACAGACAGGGAAAAAACGTGGAATTTTATTCAGCCGTATTTATACTCGGATCGGGAATTTGAGATCCGGTCGGGCATTATCATGATGATGCAGCATTTATTAAAATGTGATGGCAATGGGAAGAATAAGAAACGGCTCCGTACCGTTTCCTATGCGGATTGTGTGTCGGAAACAGAAGAAGAGGGGACCTATTTGGCACGAATACTGGGTGCGCTGAACCGGGAATTTTCCGGGTATTATGCGTCCATGGCTGCGGCGTGGACCGTTGCGGAAGCCTTTTGCTGCTATCCGGCAAGCGTATATGCGTTTTTGCAGGATAACAGGATGGATGATGCAACCTATCACCGCGCCTTGCAAAAAATTACGGAATCCCTGATACCGCAGCCTGAAGTAAAAGAAATCATGAAGATGATGAAGAAAGGAAAAAAATGAAATGAAACTTGCAGTGATTTTTCCGGGGATCGGATATCATACGGATAAGCCCCTTTTATATTACAGCAAAAAACTGGCAAAGAATTACGGCTATGAAATAGCGGAAGTCCCCTACGGGAATTTTCCAAAGGGCGTAAAAGGCTCTCCGGATAAGATGAAGGAGGCCTTTTTTGCTGCCATGAAACAGACGGAAGAAATCTTAGGCGAGGTGGATTTTGCGGCATATGACAATCTGCTTTTTATTTCCAAAAGCATCGGAACCGCAGTGGCTGCCGCTTATGCGGATAAACATGGCTTCAAGACACACAATATTTTCTACACACCGGTGGCAGAAACCTTCCCTTTTGTGAAGCAGGAAGGAATTGCGTTTCACGGAACCGATGATCCCTGGGTGGAGACTGCCGTAGTGAAAAGAGAATGTGAGGAAAGAAAATTGCGGCTTTATATTACGGAGGGCGCAAATCATTCCATGGAGACGGGTGATGTAATGACAGATCTGAAAAATCTGGAAACGATAATGAAACAAAGCGAGGAGTATCTCAAATGTTTTCTTATTTAAAAAAGTATTGGGTATTTTTGATATTAACACCTCTTTTTATGGTGGGAGAAGTGGTCATGGACCTTTGGCAGCCGCGGCTTATGAGTGTGATCGTCAATGACGGTGTACTGGGGCTGAACAACGGCGGAGTCGGCGATATGGATCTGGTGCTCCGCACGGGACTGCAGATGATCGGTCTTGTGGCAGTCGGAGGCATTTGCGGTGTGGTATCCGGCATATTTGCCAATCTTTGCAGCCAGAATTTCGGCAATGATTTGCGGAAAGATTCCTTTGCAAAGATTATGTCCTTTTCCTTTGCACAGACAGATCGTTTTTCTACGGGATCTCTGGTAACGAGAGTAACCAATGATATTACGCAGGTACAAAATCTGGTCTCCATGAGCATCCGCGGATTTGTCCGCACATTCTTGCTGTTTGCGGGCGGTATTGTCTGCATGCTTTCCTTAAACTTAAGTTTCGGAACGGTGGTATTCTGTGCGTTTGTGCCGATCATGGGCTGCGTTATCTATTTTATGAAAAAATCAGGACCGATGTTTGGTATGCTTCAGACAAAACTGGATCATGTCAATCATGTCATGCAGGAAAATGTGTCCGGTGCCAGGGTGGTCAAAGCCTATGTCCGGGAGGAACATGAAACGGAACGGTTTCGTGAAGCCAATGAAGACCTGGTGGGAACCCAGCTGAGGGTGCTGGAGTTATTTTCCTATATGACACCGATCATGAATGTGATACTGAATATTGCGGTTGTAGCTGTGATCAAGGTAGGCGGTATTCTGGTGGAAGGCGGGGGCGCCACGCCCGGGAGCGTCATGGCGGCGATCACATATTTGTCGCAGATATTAAATGCCGTCATGAGAACGGTTATGATCTTTCAGACCGTTTCCCGGGGAAATGCTTCGGCAAAAAGAATCCGGGAAGTGCTGGAATGTCCGGAGGATCTGCGGGATGGAGCGGCTGCCGGAGGCGATGTGACCCAAAAAGGCCCGGGAGAAATCCGATTCGAACATGTATCGTTTGCATATCCCAACGGAAACGGGGAGCCGGTATTAAAGGATGTCAGTTTAACCGTATATCCGGGAGAAACGCTCGGCATCATCGGAGCTACCGGATGTGGGAAATCCACGCTTGTCAATCTGATTCCCCGTTTTTATGATGCTGTGGAGGGAAAGGTACTGGTAGACGGAAAAAATGTGAAGGATTATGCAAAGCAGGATCTGCGAAGCAAGGTTTCCGTCGCTTTGCAAAAGAGTGAGATTTATTCCGTTTCTGTCAGGGAAAATATTTTGTGGGGAAATCCCGATGCCGATGACAGGGCATTGGAAAGAGCTGCACGGACGGCACAGGCATGGGAATTTATCGGGAAGCTGCCGGATGGCATGGATACGGTGATCGCACAACAGGGAATGAGCCTTTCGGGAGGTCAGAAACAGAGGCTTGCCATCAGCCGCGCCATCATCCGCAACAGTGAGATCCTGATCATGGATGATGCCACAAGCGCACTGGATCTGAAGACGGAAGCCGATTTATACAGGATGCTTTCCGAAAATTACGGCAATATGACAAAGATCATTGTTGCCCAGAGAATTGCGTCCATCCGCGGTGCGGACCGGATTGCGGTTATGGAGAACGGCAGAGTCGTTGCCTGTGACAGCCATGACGAACTGTTGGAAACTTGTGAAATTTATCGGGAGATTTATCAGTCTCAGTTAAGGGACGGAGGTGAGCAGGTTGGCTGATCAGCAGGGAAAAATACAAAATTACAGGCTGCCGGGCATGCATGGACCCAGAAGTCCCATGACTTATGAAAAGGCAGACAACGGGAGAGAAACCGTGACGCGGCTGATCGCTTATTTCCGTGAGCAGGGAAGGCTGATCGCAGCATTGACGGCGGCTGTTGTAGTCGTTGTGGGATGCATGGTATATGCACCCAGACTGCAGAGTAAAGCAATCGATCTGATCACGCAGGGAAGATTTGAAGAACTGACAAAAGTGCTTGCAGTCATGCTGATCGTATATGTGATCCACGGATTGGTAACATATATACAAAGCATCTGTAGTGCGAAACTGAGTCAGGCGGTTGTGAAGAAACTGCGGGAGGATTTATTCTGCAAGGTGGTCCGGTTGCCCGTTGCCTATTTGGACCGCCATTCCCACGGAGATATCATGAGCCGCATGACCAATGATGTGGAGAATATTTCCAATATGGTGTCCCAATCCATGAGTTCCATGGTGTCCGGGGTGCTGACGATCACCGGGACGGTTGTCATGATGGTCCGGATCTGTCCGCAGCTGGCATGGCGGTCTTGCGCCACGGTTGTTCTGACCATAGCGGCGACACAATGTCTTTCGCTGGCTATGAAAAAGTTTTTCCGCAAAAGGCAGGCGCTTTTGGGAGAGATCAACGGAACGGTGGAAGAGATGGTAACAGGCTATAAAACGGTAGTAGCCTACAACAGACAGGATGCCGTCATGAAAAGCTTCTGTGAGACATCGGATGAACTGACGAAGGCGGGAATCATAGCAGAAACCCTCAGTAGCTCCATGGGACCGATCATGAACGTGATCAACAATATCGGTTTTGTGATTATTGCGGCTTACGGGGGATATTATGCGATCAAGGGCGTGATCTCCGTAGGGACCATTTCCGCTTTTATCGTCTATGCCAAGCAGTTTGGAAGGCCTATTGAGGAGCTGGCGCAGATTTACGGACAGATACAGACGGCAATTGCCGGTGCGGAGAGAGTATTTGCACTGATGGATGAAACTTCCGAAGATCAAAGCGGAGATAAGACAATCGATCATGCCAAAGGAACGGTAACCTTTGAAAACGTGCATTTTTCCTATGTGCCCGGCAAAGAAGTGCTCCATGGCTTTGATTTTGATGTCAGGGCGGGTCACAAGATTGCATTGGTTGGAGCAACCGGAAGCGGGAAGACCACAGTTGTCAATCTGCTGATGCGTTTTTATCATCCGGACAGCGGAACGATCCGGATCGACGGCATTGATATCAGAGACATTTCCTGTGATAATCTGCGTAAAAACATCGCGATCGTGCTGCAGGATACCGTGCTGTTTTCGGATACGGTGGAAAATAATATCCGATATTCCAATCCGGGAGCCGGAAAGGAAGAACTGGAACAGGCAGTCAGATTGAGTTATTGTACCGATATGATCCGGCATCTGCCGGAAGGGATGAATACCATGCTGACAGAAGGAGGGCAGAATCTTTCCCAGGGACAGAGACAGCTTTTGTCCATTGCCAGGGCTTTTTTGGCAGATCCCCGCATTCTCATATTGGATGAGGCAACCTCCAGTGTGGATACCCGTACGGAAAAGCATATCCAGGATGCCATGGTAAATCTGATGAAGGATCGGACCAGCCTGATCATTGCCCACCGCATTTCCACCATTCAGGATGCGGACTGCATCGTGGTCATGGATGCGGGCAGGATCGTAGAAACCGGTAATCATGAGGAACTGATGAAACAGCGTGGAAGATACTATGAACTGTATATGACGCAGTTTGCCGGAAATGCGACATGACAAAATACAAAATGTGACTCTTCTATGTCTGTTTTTGTGATATAATAATATAATTTTATGTTGTGAATTTTTTCTGTTACGGGGGGTTGGAATGGAAAGCAAAAACCGTTTGCTGAATTGGACGCTGATAATATATGTGGCAGCAGTAGTGGTATCTGCAATACTGTTGGTTTATATCGGCGTGTCCGAAAATGTCCGCGTGGTCAATAAGCGGGAGAGTGACGGCTATGTCCGGATCGGAAATTATGAATATACGGAAATAGAGGATGCGGATGCGCCCCTTGGCATTAGGAGGGGATTTGTATGGAAATTAAATGAGGTTACGCAGGGGGATACCTCCCTTGTTTTTTATATCGTACACACTTATGCCAATGTTTATCTGGATGGGGAACAGGTCTACAGCATCGGACCTGGGGAAGAACAGCGCATCGGAAAAACAATCGGCAGCAACTGGGTGGCGGTACCGCTGCAAACTTCTGACAGCGGCAAAGAGGTCCGGGTGGAGCTGGTGCCCGTTTATGAAAGCGTCCGCAATCGGCAGGTAGACCTGCTCATCGGTTCTGTGGCACAGATCTATCGGGAGCGTCTGCAAGCGGATCTGCCGCAGCTGATCGTCAGCCTGATCGCATGGATTGTAGGCGTTGCATTTCTGGGGATTGCGGTTTCGGACTGCATCAGGGCAAGGAAAGGAAAGAAGGCTTTCGATGCCAGTTTTGTGTTTTTGGGACTTTTCTCGCTGACACTGGGAATATGGAAATTGTCCGATACGCGGTTTTCGCCTTTGCTCATGCCTCAGAACCCCATTTTGCTATCCTATATTTCCCTGATCATGCTGGCTCTGGCGGGAGTGCCGCTCATTATGACGGTTCAGACCCAGTTTCAGCAAAAACGCTACCGGTTTCTGGATATCATCTGCATGGTCAGCATCATTTCTTATATGTTTGTTCTGGGTATGCAGATTGTGAATGTGACAGATCTGCGGGAAAATCTGTGGGTGACACATGTATGGATGGTTGTGTATGCGGCTGCGCTCATAGCGTCGGTGACTCATTGGTGCATCACCCATAAAAAGGAGAAACATTCCAGGCTGCCGGAGGGGTTATTTGTGCTTTGTGCCATCGGCGGTGTGGCAGATGTCATCAGTTTCTATATAAAAGGAAATTCATCGGGGATTATATTTACGCTGTCCGCTTTTCTGCTGTATGTGATCCTGACGGGAGTTATCCGGATTATCGGATATATGGAGCAGGAAAGAAAACTGAAGGAGCAGGAGGCGGAACTGGCTTCCAACCGGATCTCCATTATGTTAAGCCAGATACAGCCCCATTTTTTATATAATTCGCTGAATTCGATCTATCATCTGTGTGCAAAGGACCCGGATAAAGCAAGAGAGGCAATCAGTAACTTTTCGGATTATCTGCGTGCCAATCTGGATTCCCTTACCTATGCCGCGGCGGTACCTTTTGAACGTGAATTGCAGCATGTCCGCATTTATCTTTCGCTGGAAAAGATGCGCTTTGATGAGGGACTGAATATCCAATATGAAATCGAAACAACAGACTTTCTGATTCCTGCGTTGACTGTGCAGCCTCTGGTGGAGAATGCGGTCAAACACGGTATCGGGAAAAAACCGGAGGGCGGAACTGTGAAAATCGCGACGCAGGAGTGCAGAGATTATTTTGAAGTAACGATTTCTGACGATGGTGTCGGATATGATGAAAATGCAGTCACAGATGGTCAAAGATGTCATGTCGGAATAGAAAATGTCAGAAACAGGCTGTGGCAGATGTGCCGGGCCACTTTGGAGATAAAAGGTGAAAAGGATAAAGGTACCGTAGCAAAAATCCGTGTGCCGAAGGAGAAAATGTAAATGGAAATAATTGCTGTAGATGATGAAAAAATAGCATTGGACGGCTTGATAGAGGGAATAAACAAGGTTGTGCCCGATGCCCGGGTGCAGGGCTTCCGCAGTGGGAGAGCGGCACTGGAGTATGTGAAGGAAAACGGATGCCAGGTTGCTTTTCTGGATATTGAAATGCCGGAGATCAGCGGTGTGGCATTGGCCAGAGCGTTGAAAGTGCAAAAACCGGAGATCAATATTATATTTACCACCGGTTACAGTCAGTATACAAAGGATGCGTTTGAACTTCATGCCAGCGGGTATATTATGAAACCGGTTACGGAGGAAAAGATACGCAGGGAGATTGAGGATCTGCGTCATCCGGTAAAACATGGGGAAGACCAAAAAGTCCGTATCATGACATTCGGTAATTTTGAAGTGTTTATCGACGGGAAACCCGTCAAATTTCAGTACACGAAAACAAAAGAAATGCTGGCATATCTGGTGGACAGAAATGGTGCCATGTGTACCAACGGAGAACTGATCGGCATCCTGTGGGAAGATGACGAAAATGCCGGGGCGCGCATTTCCTATTTGAAAAATCTGCGTGCGGATCTGATTACAACCTTAAAAAAATATGACTGTGATCATATTCTGGCACGTAAAAGAGGAGAAATCGGAATTATTCCCGACAAAGTCAAATGTGACTATTATGAGTGGCTGCGGGGAAGCGCGGAGGGCATTAATGCTTACCGGGGTGAATATATGGAACAATACACATGGAGTGAAATCACACACGGAGATTTGGAAATATAAAAATGTAATCCGTCATAAGGTATATCATAAAGAGACATACGGCTCGACCGTGTGTCTCTTTTGTGTCTCTACGCTTGCTATAATATTGAAGAATATGGATTATAAGGGATAGTATGCCCTTTTCACAAGATAGAAAGGTATGCAAAAGCGGATGAAAGATTCAAAACCGGGAAAGGAAAAACGGAATATCGGTAAGCTGTTACATACGAGGCGCAGGCGCACTGCCTGTCTCGGGATCGTGCTGGCGGCAATTGTGTTTGCAGGTGTCTGTGTGGTCAATGCGGCGGAAAATTACAGGTATGAGACGCTTCGCATTCATTCTTCATCATTAAATGGGAATACAATCTGGGGTTCCACAGAGAATTACTGCTATGCAAGTCTGGATAATTATGCGGCTTTCTATTCCGCAGGGAGAAATACAAACGGTGGTCTGCCCACAAGCGGCTCTTTTCAGGTTGGCAGTGTACCCTATCAACTGGCAAACGGCAGTTCCTACTATGCCTATGACGGAAAAGACAGTATCCGCCTTACCAATTCTTCTCCCAGCAGAACAATGTATCTGGATACCTATGGAGCTTATGAAAAAATATATGTTCTGGGAACGGCAGGCGGACCCGGAGCCGGCAACTATGCGAACTTTAAGGTAACGCTGACCTATACGGACGGCACCACCGATGTAACCACTTATCGGTTATATGACTGGTACAATACCGACAGGACTTCGGGCGTGGAAAAATATAATGGTGTAAGGCGTGTTCTGACCTCCAGCGGTAAGTATGACGGCAGTACATCGGGAGGACCGGTTCTGCAGTCAGCAACAATTGATGCCAATTCTCAGAAATTATTAAAGTCCGTTACCTTTACTTTGGCCGGTGTCAACGATTCTGCCACAGCCCTAAGCGGAATGAGTATTTACTGCGGTGTCTATGCAGTCACGGGCGCCGTAAACGGAAATGCACCGGCTGCACCGACCATTACGGCGACTTCGGATATTTACGGAGCCGGATTTACGGCCGACTGGACGGCGGTATCGGGAGCGACCTGCTATTATCTGGATGTATCGGAATCTCCCACATTTGATACCTTTGTGGGCGAGTACAATAATAAGAAAATCACCGGAACAACGGCGCACATTGAGAATCTGAGAAACGGAACAACATATTACTGCCGTGTCAGGGCTGCAAATAGCTATGGCTCCGGTTTAAGCTCTAATGTGGCAAACGTTGTGACCTATGTGCCCAATACGGCGGTGATCAATCTGACGCTGGACGGGGAACCATGGAACGACAGAATGGTCAGCCTGCAGTACGGATCCGTAGCATATGAACTGACCGGAACAGACGGCGTTTATCGCAATGATACAGTGGCAAACGGTACATATACTATTTGGGTTGATGGAGAGAACACCGGAGAAACGATGTCATTTAGCTATAGCGGAAGCAATATGGACGCAGGCGATACGCTTGTCAGAGATATTGCATATGATACCCTGCGTATTACCACAAGATTAAATAACAATAGTAATTCAAAACCGGGAGACATTGCGCTTCGTCAGAACGGATCTGTGAAATATACGGGAACCAATACAAACGGAACCGTGGAGCTGATTGTGAAAGAAGGAGAAGAAAACGAATATCGTATTTATGTGGGTAATCAGGATACGGGTAAGACCATAACGGCTCAGCCGCATTCTTCCGTTACCATTGATTATTATGAACTTCTCTTTGCACTTGTTTATGACAGTGCTGTCAGCAATGCGAATGTGACACTTTGCAATGCCGCCGGTACGATCATAGATAGTCTGGAATATAAAGAAAGCAGCGGAACAACCGGCTATTACAGCAAGATTATGCAAAAAGACGAAAAAACAACACCCGTTTCTTATTATATCTACGTCAATGGACAGAATGTACACAAAAGCATTTCGGCTGTGGACGGTAATTATGAGGCACAGGCTGAGTTTTACCGTGCGACGGTTGGGGTGATGCTGGACGGCGCTCCGGCTCTTACATTGCAGGTGACCATGACAAACGGCACCGAGAGTTACAGCCTGGTGCGAAGCGGAAATGTATATGTTAATGAATTTACTTTGAAAAATACGTCCGGTGGCAGTGAAGCTTCTTATGCCGTAAAGGTGGATACAACGCTTCATCCGGAAGAATTTACAATAAATAGCAATTCTAATTCAATTGACCTGGTTTACTATACGGTAAAATATATGATTCCGACGGCAAGCGGATGGGTTCCTTATTGCAATCAGGTTGTACGTGACGGATTGACTGCTTTGCGTCCGTCCGATCCCGATTACGGAGCGGTCGAACTGAAAAGATGGTGTACACAAGAGGATTGTACGACAGAATATCAGTTTGACAATATCATCCATGGATCGGTGGTTTTATACGGAGAATTTGAAAAGCCCGGTATCCTCATCAACGGATATGTCAAGACAGACGCAACAGGTACTTTGAAGTCAAACGGCAGCTATTATCGCATGCCGAATCTGACCATCAGTGGATATTCTGAGGATGCAGCGATGGGCTCCGTCGTCTTTGAGACAACGGGATGCGATGAAATCATTTTCTTAGATGACAGTATTTATGAAAAGCTTACGCCCGGTGCTGCAGAGGGTATTGTTGATCTCAATGAAAAAGGAACGGTACTTATGGAATTGAAGGATACTGTGACAATGGCGCAGTTGCAGGAGTATTTACAGGAAAAGGTGGTTGTTAAGCCGGTTGCCGGAGTAGAACATACGATGCAGATTACGGTATACGGAGAATAGGATCCGATACGGCAAGAAATAAAATCAGGCAGAAAGGAGGGCGGTATCCATGTACAAAACAGGAAAAAGAAAAAATGGTAAAACTACATATTTCAGAATACTTGGCAGGATGATCGCACTCCTGGCTGTTTTTGCGATGGCACTTACTCTGGTTTTAGGCCAGATTTCACAACCGGTGGAAGTCGAAGCTGCAGCAGCAACCGATGGGGCGAAGGTTTTGACCGGAAGTACTACCGGAAAAGAATTAAGCAGCGGTGTTTATTATGTACCTACGGGGACAACGGTTACCTATACCAATAATAGTTTGTCAACTTATGGGGGCAGCGGCTTGAAAATTGCATCCGGTGCAACTGTTTATATTTATATTCCGGAGAATTCTACATTGAAAGCAACAGGTAAAAACGGCAGTGGGACTACCGGCGGCGGAGCCGGAATTTGGGTGCCGTCAGGTTCCAAGTTGGTATTTTTAGGAAAAGGTACTGTTGTTGCACAGGGAGGTAGAGCCGGAGACGGAACAGATGGCAAGAATGGAGCCGGATCTTCTTATAGTAGTTCCAGTGATAACTATACATTGGGTGCCGGCGGCAATGGCGGAACCGGAGGCGGCGGAGCCGGAGCCGGTATTGGTACCAATGGCGGAAGCGGCAGCTCCAGTTGTGGAATCGGCGGATACGCAAGATCCGTAGATAAGGATGAGGGGATTAGCGGTGACTATGGTACGAGCGGTGGAAACGGTAGCAGGGCTGATTCTATGGGAACTCTGTATAAGGCTACCGGTATTGCGATTCAAGCTACAGGAGGAGCCGGTGGCACTGGCGGTTCAGGCGGATCTTCCGGCGGTACGTCATATGGCGGGAAAATAGGAGATGTAGACAGAGGTGCGGCAGGAGGAGCCGGCGGCGGTGGCGGCGGCGGTGGCCTGTCGGGAGCAAGCATCGGAACCGGTGGCGGCGGTGGCGGAGCAGGAGGAGCCGGTGGCTCTTCAGGGTATATCTGGGGTGCTTACTATGTAGGTGCCGGTGGCGGCGGAGCCGGAGCCGGAGCCGGAAGTGGGACCGGTGGAAGCTATGCATCAGACTCATATTTTGGCGGTGAGGGTGGCCGTAGTTGCGGCAGAGATCGATATTCTGAGAGTGGAACTGTAACTTCGGGCGGGCTTGGCGCAATTGCCTGGATAAAATCGAAAAGTGGCAATACAACCTCAGCGACGGGTGGCTATGGCGGCAACGGCGGTTCTGCAGGAGCGGCTGCAACGGCATCATCTTATTTGACAACCGGGGCTCCGACAACCAAATACAATGTGACCTTTACCGGAGCCACATCAAACGCAACACAGAGCTATACCTTTGGCACAGTTAGTCAGATTACGGCACCTGATTATGCGGTCGGTGATTCCGAATATTTCATAGGATGGCAGGTACAGACAGGCGGATTCGCAATTCCGAATGCCTCTGCTTCCGGTACCAGTCTGGCAGATGGAGATATTACTTTCTATCAGCCGGGAGAGGTCATTGCAATCGGAGAAACCACCAGCGGTAATATTACATTGCGTCCCATTGTGGAAGCACCGGGGGGAAGAGAGGCCGTATCCGAAGTATTGACTATCGGAGCCGATGAATTCGAAGTCGAGCAGGAATATCTGACCTATACGGTGAAGGTAACGGTAGATGACAATCCTGCCAATATCGGACGGATTACCTTAAAGGAAACGGGAACGGAATCCGGTGAGGCGCGGGAATATTTTGTCAGCAGCGGTACCGGCGAAAAGACAGGCGTTTATACCTTGACCATTCCGGCAGAAGCGGAAGAGGAAGCGCCGGAATTTGAAGTCTATGCAAAGAATGGAGATACGGGCCGTACCGTTATAGCGGCTGATGAAGAAAGTGAAAATATAACAGAGCTTTCTTATGAAACACTGAATGTCCATACAAAGCTGAACGATACGCTTTCCGATGAACCGGGGATGGTAACCTTATCCGGCAATGATGCTCCGGCTCTTCAGAAAGACGGAACGGGCGTTTATACGGTAATGCGCCTGAGGGATGAAGAGGCACAGCGTGTAGAATATCCTGTTCTGGTGTCCGGCAAAAATACCGGTATGTCAGTATCTTATGGAGAAACGAGTGTTATTAAATATTATACGGTACAGGTAACCGTTTTAGGAAATACTACGGTTGAAAATATAGTCCTTCGCAGCGGTGAAGCAGCTGGGGCGGGAAATGCGGCTGCCCTTTCCCTGCAAAAGTCCGGAGAAGGTATCTGGTCTCTGATGAGACAGGAGAATACAGTTCCCTATACGGTTTATGTCAATGGCATGGAAACGGATATTACGGATGCGGCATTTGAAGGCAGTTCTACGGATCTTCGGTGCGGTCTGTATACGACAAACATTGTATCCAGACTGGACGGGACGCCGGCCGACGGATTGATAGAGACAGTAACTCTCAGCGGAAATGCTGTACAATATGCGGGAACGGGAAGCTATCAGAGCGTGAATGTAACTACGGCGGTCGATCCCGTAGAGACAAGAGAATTGATCGCTGACGGAGAGAGTGAGGGAATGCTTCGCCTGGGAGATACCGCATATCTGGATTATTATACGGTAAATTACGAGGGCGGCGAGGCTTCCGTGACAGATGTGCCGGTGGATGCCGTTTCTTATAAAAAAGGCAGAACGATAACCCTGGCAGAACCCGGTGAAATGACAAATCCGGGTAAGAACTTTACAGGATGGAAGATCGGTGCGGCGGTTTACCGGCCGGGTGAGACCGTGATCATACAGAATACATTAAATCC
Source organism: Lachnospiraceae bacterium (assembly GCA_051877575.1). Classification (GTDB taxonomy): domain Bacteria; phylum Bacillota; class Clostridia; order Lachnospirales; family Lachnospiraceae; genus UBA2882. The sequence goes on from JBJEJA010000022.1 coordinate 30,930, forward strand.
CACAGCACAGTGGGAGTGTGTTTCCTATAGCATTTCTTATGATATGAATGACAGAGATGATGAGGAAACAACGGCAGATGCAGTCAATGCGGCAGGAAATCCTACGACCTATACGGTAGAGGATTCTATTGTGCTACAAAATCCCACAAGGGAAGGTTTCCTGTTTACGGGCTGGACCTATGAAGGTCAGGAAGAACCTGTGACGGATCTGGTGATTCCGGCGGGCATGACCGGAGATATCACCTTCGTGGCAAATTGGACTTCCTTGATCTACACGGTTGATGCGTCTCCTTCGGAACTGGATTTCGGAACCAGAATTGAAGATTATACCAATGTACCTGAGCAGCAGACCGTAACGGTTACCAATGTGGGCAATCAAAGTGTTACTTTACAGGCACCGGTCAGCGACAGGGGAGCCGAAACGGAATACATATTGGGAATATTGAGTGCAACGACACTTGCGCCGGGTGAAAGCGCTGAATTTACCGTTCAGCCGAGAACCGGTCTTTTGGAAGGCGAGCATACGGAGCAGATTACCGTTGCGACCGATCACGGAACAGAGACATCGGTTGAAGTACGGTTCATGATTGGCGTGGATACTACGGCACCGACCGGATATATTAAAATCGGTGACAATCAATGGAATATATTAAATGAGGATTTAACATTTAACAATCCGATTTTGTATGGTGAAGCAAAGAACGTCACAATTTACGCAGTAGATGAAGAAACGGGAGTCGGTGCAATTCGTTATTATCTGTCGGAACAGGAACTGTCTCAGGCAGAGCTTACGCGTATGGCGGATGATGAGTGGAATATTTATACGACAGATTTCACTATAACAGATAACAAACGTTATGTATTGTATGCGAAACTTGAGGATAGAGAGGAACCTGCCAATGTGACATATCTGTCCTCCGAAGTATTTGAAGTGGATACATTGCCTCCGGTCATCGAAGGAATCCGTGACGGCGTATATTATGGAGAACAGACCTTCACGGTAACGGATGCCAATCTGCAGTCTGTTAAGATTGATGGCGCTTTCGTCAGTCCGGATGAAGAAGGGAATTATACGGTGGCTGTCCGCGCGGATACTCCGCAGACCGTGGTAGCATCTGATGTCTTTGGTAAAACAACAACCGTTATTATTACGGTTAATCCTACCTTATATACGGTTACCTATGATGCAAACGGCGGAAGCGGCACTATGGGAACGGATTCTGTCAGAGACGGCAGCAGTATTTCCCTTGCACAATGCAGGTTTGCGGCACCTGAGGGAAAAGAATTTGCAGGATGGGCAGAGGGCAGCGCAGATGGTATCGTGTCTGCGGCAGGGGCATCCTACACCGTGACAGAAGATGTAACGTTTTATGCAACATGGCAGAATTCGATCTATGAACTGCGATATGAGCTGGATGGAGGTGCTTTTGAAGAAAGCGCACCGACTTCCTATACGATAGAAGACGGAGCGATTACTTTGCCCACACCCGTAAAATACGGTTATGATTTTGCGGGATGGACACAGGATGGTAATCAGACCCTGTATCCCGTTATGACCATTCCGGCAGGAAGCAAGGGCGATCGTACTTTTACAGCCCATTGGACGGAAAAAACAGCAACGACATATAAGGTAAACTACTGGCAACAGAACATCGGAGGAGATGCCGATGTAACCGATGAATCAAACTACACCTGTGTAGAGACGGTACAGCTTTCCGGCGATAGAGGCGATGTCGTAACACCTGAGGTAAGAGTATATGAAGGTTTCACGGCTCCGTCGGCACAGAGCATGACTTTAGAGCCCACACAGGAGCAGGAGATTAACTATTATTACACCAGAAATCATTATCAGCTGACGCTGGTAAAGGAAAACGGCATAGACACCGTTATAGGGGCGGATTCTTATCCCTATGGGGCTATGGTGAACCTGAGTGCCGTAGCAAAGAGCGGCTATACGTTTATCGGTTATCAGAGGGCGGATGGGACGCTTGTGTCTGCAGATCCGGGCTATTCCTTTGAGATGCCGGCCAATAATCTGACTTATTATGTGTCCGCATCGCCTGTTACGTACAGTATTACCTATGATCTGGATGGCGGCAGCATGTCCGGTAATCCGGATACTTATACGGCAGAAACGGATACTTTTACACTTTATAACCCCACAAGAGGCGGCTACAGCTTTGCGGGATGGAGCGGAAGTATTAGCGGAGAAAATGTAACGATTGTTCAGGGTACCACCGGAGATCTTGACTTCAGGGCAAACTGGACACCTTTATCGGAAGGTCCCGTAGATCCGGATGATCCCGATGATCCGTCGACTTACGCAACATATACGGTCAATCATTTGCAGGAAAGTCTGGATGGAAACTATGTGCTGGCAGAAAGTCAGAATTACTCTGTGATCGCCGGGACAGATATTACACCGGGAGTGCGTAGTTATACCGGATTTACTTCCCCGGGAGCACAGACAATCACGGTTTCTTCCAACGGAATCAATGAAGTAAATTATAATTACAGCAGGAATTCCTATACGCTTACGGTCAACTGCGGAAACGGGATTGCATCTGCCGGTGCAAATGTTTCAGGCAGTGTCCGCTATGGTCAGCCGGTAATGCTTTCTGCCGCTGTGCGTGACGGATATACTTTCGCCGGCTGGACGGCATCGGACGGATCTCAGGTGGGAGATCTGAGCCATTCATTTACGATGCCTGCTCAGGATATGACCTATACGGCAAATGCAGTGATCAATACCTATACCATTAACTACAACCTGGCGGGCGGAACCCTGATGGGAACCAATCCGTCTTCCTATACCATAGAGACAACGGCATTTACACTGATCAATCCCACAAGAGATGGATATGATTTTGCCGGATGGACTGCGGAGAACAGCAATGATTTAATAACTACTGTTACCATTGATCCGTCAAGCGGCCTTGCAAACCTGAGTTTTACGGCAAACTGGGCGCCTAAGAGTAATGTGGGATATACAGTCCGTCACTGGAAACAAAAGGTAGACGGCGATGCAGATGTCAAAGACAGCAATAACTATTCTGTGACAGAAACAGATGACACGGGTGTCGGAATGGCCGGAGCGCTTGTGACACCGCCGGTAAGAGATTATGCAGGCTATATCGCGCCGACAGCTGTTACCGTTTCCATTGCGGCAGACGGCAGTACGGTTGTGGACTACTATTATGTCCGTAAGGATTTTGCAATCGATCCTTCAGGAACGGACAGCAGCGATAAAGATGAAATCGAGAATATGATCGAAGAAATCGATGATCTGCTGAATGATCCGAATCTTACGGAGGAAGAGCGGACAGATTTGACTAATAAGAAGAATGAGCTGCAGCGTACGTTGGATGAAATTGAAGAGACGGAGGAAAATCTCGAAGATATCAATGACAGGCTGGGAGATCCGGCACAGAATCCGCCGCAGGATGCAGTGACGGAAGATGACCGGTCGGATCTGGAGGATTTACTGGATGATATTGACGATCTTTTGGATCGGGATCCCGATTATCTGACAGATGAGCAGCGCAATGATCTGTTGGATAAACGCAGTGAACTGCAGGAGAAACTGAATCATCTGGACGAAGTCGGAGAAGATTATGACGAAATTGATGAGGAAATCGGGCATATTCCGGATCCGGATGATGTGTCAACGGATGACAGGGATCTGATCGAAGATACCCTGGATAAAATCAATGATCTGTTGAGAGATCATCCGAATAATCTGACGGACGACCAAAAGGATCAATTAGAGGATTGGAAAGAACAGTTGGAAAATGATCTGCAAGAGATTGAGCAGCTGGAGGAACAGCTGGAAGATATAGATGACAGGTTTGTCGGTTTTGATCCCGATGCTGTTACGGCTGACGATCAGGATGATATACAAGAGCTGATTGATGATATTCGCAGACTGTTAGAGGACGAAGATTCCCATCTGACGGAGACAGAAAAACAGGAGTTGCAAGATCAGCTTTCCAATCTGCGTGATATGCAGAATGTGCTTGATCAGATACAGGATGATATTGACCGGACAGAAGATGAATATGACCGGATTCCGCCTTTGGATGAGGTAAAGACCACGGATAAGGAGAACGTAGAGGATCTGCTTGATGAGATGGATGACATCCTGAACAACGACAGCGACCATCTGACCGACCGGCAGAGGCAGGAATTGCAGGAAAAACGAAATGATCTTCAGGAAAGATATGATAAGATCAATGAGATCGATCAGACAATCCGGGATGTTTTTGAAAAGAGTGCGGGTGTACCGGATGCGGATGATATCACGGGTGAAGACAGGGATTTGCTGGAAGACATTCTTTCCGATATCGATAAGCTCCTCAATGAAGAAGATGATCATCTGACCGATGCGGAACGGATAGCTTTGGAAGAAAAGAAAGAGGAAATTGAAGAAAAATATGCGGCTTTGAAAGAAGCAAAGGATAAAAAGGACGATGCAGATGAGAGATATGACCGGATTCCGCCTACGGATTCGGTAACTTCCGAGGATCGGGAAGAGATTGAAGATTTGCTGCAGGATATTGAAGAACTGCTGCAATATCCGTCATTATTCCCGTCGGAAGATGTGGAAAGACTGCAGGAGCAGAAGGAGAAACTGCAAAACGATCTGGATAAGCTGGATGCGGTCGAGGATGCACTGGAAGATGCCGGGGATATTCTGAGAGATATCAATATCCCACCCAAGGATCGGGTGACATCGGAGGATAAAGAAGAAATAGAGCGCTTGCTGGATGAACTGGAAGAGCGGTTGGGAGAATATGAGAACAATCTGACCGATGAAGAGAAGAAAGAGTGGAATGCATTAAAAGAGAAGCTGAAGGTTATTCAGGAAGTTGAAGAAAAAATGAATGACATTCAGGATCAAAATAACAGCATGGAACAGCAAAATCTGTCATACGATGCAAAGAAGCAGAAAATCCGTGATCTCTTGGATGAAATTGACCGCTTGTTAAATGAATACGGCAGTAATCTGACTGAGGCGGAGCGGCAGAATCTCCTGAAAATCCGTGATGAACTGAATAAAAAACTGATATACATCAATCAAATGCTGAGTTCCCGGGGCAGTCAGGGCGGAAACCTGAATGGTTCCGACAGTTTGACGAAATTAAGTGGAAAGAAAGGAAATGGCAGTCGGGAAGAAACGGAGGATTCCGCTTCGGAAAAAGAGGAATGCATGCTGACGGCTATTATCAGATCCGGAAGTAAAACCATCAAGACGATCACCGGTCTCCGTGCAGGAGACCAACTGCCGCTGAACGGCATCCCGGATGGGGTATATAATCTGATTGTTACGGATGGTACCTATATTGAGAACCGCATTTTGATTGTGAAGGACGGAAAATCATCCCAAAATGTCATATGGATACCCGGTCAGAGACAGAGTGAGGTGGAGATTACGGAGGGAGCACCCAATATCGCTTCGGATATGCTGACCAATATCCTCAATGCGGATCTTGGGGTAAATATTGCCCGCATACTTTCGGAGGGCGGCAGTGCCAAGGTGAAACTGACGGCATATACACCCCGCAATCTCAGATCGGTCAACAGTCTGACAAACAAGATTTTGGCCCAGGGAAAGGAAATTGCGGAAATCTTCGACCTTGATGTGGAATTGTATCTGTATCATGCGGATGGCAGCGATTCCGTACTGTGTCTGGACGATACCAAGGAAATAATACTCTTTGCCGTACCGTTAAAAGAAGAGATGATCGGAAGAAACGGTTATATTGTTTTGCGGAGCTACATTGATGAAAACGGAAAAGAGACGATCGTAACACTTGCCGAACTCGGAGCGGACGAGAGAAGTGCGCCCTCGCGGGAGGGCTTCTATGTGGAAGACGGTTATGTCTATATCTGGGCAAACGGCTTCTCTGCCACCTATGCCATTGCCTGTGATCAGACGGCTGCCGTCGAGGCATATGACGGAACGGAAACGGAGGATTCCGCACAAAAGAGTGATCCTTATCGCTGGTATATTGTGATATTATGCGTAATCAGTCTGGCGTTTTTACTGGTGGCGGATAAAAAACTATGGTGGCTGCCAACAGTTGTAACCATATTCAATCTGGTGCTGGGTGCCTTGTTCTGCATTTTTGGCGGCAGCATATTCGATTGGTGCATTTACGGTGTAAATATTGCGGCTATGGCAGCGGTGCGTATTATTTTAAAGAAAAGGCGAAAATCCGGTGCTTAGAAATATTTGTGAACAGAGATATTTGTAGAGGGAGAGAATACTCATGATTATGAAAACATCTTTTGTTTGTCTGTTACTGATTGGATATATGGGAGTCTTCTATTATGCAAATAAGCATTTACCGATTAAGTCTACGAGGATTTTCTCGTATTATTATGTGAGCGCAGTCATCTTAACCGCGTTTGACCTGATTACGTTATATACGGTCAATCATATGGACAGCGTGCCTGCTTTGATAAATGAAATAGCTCATGTTATTTATTTGGTTTCCATCAATGCGACCCTCTTTTTGAATTTTCTGTATTTAAGAAGTCTTTTGGAGAACCAGCTTAAGATTTCCGCAAAAATACGTGGAATACAAAGTGCTCCATTTATCATAACAACTGTTTTGATATTTTTGCTTCCCATCGGATATGTAGAGGGAACATATACCAATTATTCCATGGGGGCAAAGGTATATGCGCTTTATGCCAGCATTATTTTATACAATTTCTTGATTTTATATTATTGCGTTCGATATTGGAATTTGTTGAGCAGGGAAAAACGTGTGGCAATTATGGCCTCTGTTCCTATTTTCTTTGTGGTATCGGTTGTCAATATGACGATGCCGGAAGCGTTGTTTACCATCGTATATGTGATCCTGACAGCGGTCGGATTAATGATGAGCAACGAAAACAGTGAGAAATATCTGGATAAACAGACGGGCATGTTTAACCAGTATGCCATGGAGATTGTTAATAATGAATATTTTAACTTAAAAAAGAATGTGCTCGTCATTGTCATGACCATAAGCGAGGCAGAGGATGTGCATGACAGCATAGATTGGAGACAATGTATCACGGCAATGGAACAGATACAGCGCTTTTGCAAAAAGGAATTAAAGCGTCAGGCTTATCGTGTGGGGGACAACGGTTTTGTGCTGCTGGCAACTTCCGAACAGGCAGCCGCAAAAACGGAAAAGGCGGTCACGGAATATGCATCCGCCAATTGCAGCAGCGTGCTTTCTTTATCCTATCAGGAAATTGTCTTAAATGAATGTGCGGACAGCGATGAACTGATGTCCAAAATCGTTAAAATCTGTATGAATGCCATTAATAAAATGGCAATTTATGATTTCCTAACAGGAGTCCGTAACCGTAATTCCTTTGAAAAAGAATTATCGGAAATCAGGGAAAACGGCATGGATGTATATTATCTGATCGCGGACTTGAATAACCTGAAAGAGACCAATGATTCCATGGGACATTCCGCGGGGGATGAATTGCTCCAGACCGTTGCAAGGCTGTTAAAGGATACCGCAGGGAAGGAAGGAACCGTATTCCGGCAGGGCGGTGATGAATTTGCAATTCTGTGGAGAGGAGAGGATATCCATGCCTTTCTGGAAACACTGGAAGCGAACCGTGTAAGGTTAAATAAAGAGCGCATCATTCCGCTCAGTTTTGCAATCGGATACGGCAATCTTTCGGATGAGGACGGAATGGAAAAAGCCGATAAAATGATGTATGAAAATAAAATAAAAATGAAAAACAGATGATAATTTCGGCAAAAATTTACATTGACACACAAATTTCCCGTGTTATACTTAATGCGTAACAGTTGAGCAAAGAGGCAGAATACAGCCTCTTTTTGTATTCCGAGAAGGAATATGATGCTTAATCACAAAAATTCCAGGGAGGATAAAATTATGAAGAAACTTGTTAGCTTATTGTTGACAGGCGCTATGGTATTTTCCTTAGTAGCATGCGGAAGCGACGCTGCAACGGGAGAACCGGCCGAAGGCGAGACAGCAACAGAAGAAACCGGGGAAGCAGCAGAGGAGACTACCGCAATTCCCGCAGATTTCAAAGTTGGTGCAATTATGCTGGGCGACGAGAACGAAGGTTATACTTTCGCTCATATTGATGGTATTAAAAAGGCTTGCGAAGAGCTTGGTGTACCGGAAGATCAGGTTATTTGGAAATACAATATTTCCGAAGATGCTTCCTGCTATGATGCAGCAATGGATCTGGTAGATGCAGGATGTAATGTCATCTTCTCCAACAGCTACGGTCATCAGACTTATATGCAGCAGGCAGCGGCAGAAGTTCCGGACGTAACATTCGTAGCTATGACGGGTGATACGGCAACAGTCAGCGGATTATCCAATTTATGCAACGCATTCACAAACGTATACGAAAGCCGTTATGTTTCCGGTGTGGTTGCAGGTATGAAGATTGCGGAAATGGATGCCAACGGCGAAATTCCCGAAACAAGCAAGGATGCCGACGGAAATGTCAAAATCGGTTATGTAGGAGCTTACCCTTATGCAGAGGTTGTATCCGGTTATACAGCTTTCTTCCTGGGGGTTCAGAGTGTATATGAAAATGTGGTAATGGAAGTATCCTATACCAATTCTTGGTTTGATATCACAGCCGAAGGTGAAGCAGCTAAGGCTTTGATGGCTGACGGATGTCTGGTTATCGGTCAGCATGCAGACTCTACAGGTGCTCCTGCAGCAGTTCAGGCAGCGCATGAAGCAGGTACGGTTGCTTACAGTGTAGGTTACAATGTGGACATGCTTTCCGTAGCGCCCGATGTAGCACTTACCAGCGCTACCAACAACTGGAAAGTATATTACAAATATGCGATCGAACTGGCAGCTAAGGGTGACAAGATCCCTCAGAACTGGTCTCAGGGCTATGACGAGGATGCGGTTAAGATCACAGAGCTTGGCAGCGCATGTGCGGCAGGAACGGCAGAAAAAGTTGCAGAAGTAGAAGCAGCATTGAAAGATGGTTCCTTGCATGTATTTGATACGTCCAAATTCACAGTTGGCGGACAGAACCTGTCAGAGTACAAGATTGATTTAACAGGCGATTTTGATACAGACGATGAAGAAGACCAGAATGCAATCTGGGACGGATATTTCCATGAGTCCGAATTCAGATCAGCGCCTTCTTTTGATATCCGTATTGACGGTATTACAGAGTTGAACTAATTGGATAAAAGGTTTGAAATGATAACCTGAATGAAAAAAGGAAGTCCCGTCGGCTTCCTTTTTCTTTTTCCCGGTGATTGACAGGAAAGGAAAACAGTACGATGCGGACTAAAAGTGATGCAAAAATCGTCAAAATATAATATAATAAAAAATAGTGATTTTTCAGAATGAAATATGATGAATCTACAGCATATTTACAGTAGCGGAAAGGAGAACATCAATGGAGCCTCAAAACGCCGTTGAAATGAAACACATTACCAAATCCTTCGGAGAAGTTCTTGCCAATCATGATGTCAGTCTTGACATCCGCAAGGGTGAGATCCTTTCTCTTTTGGGAGAAAACGGAAGCGGTAAGACAACCCTTATGAATATGCTTTCCGGCATTTATTATCCGGACAGCGGAGAAATCTTTATAAACGGAGAACCTGCCACGATCAGTTCTCCCAAGGCAGCATTTGAGTACGGAATCGGCATGATTCATCAACATTTCAAACTGGTGGATTTGTTTACCGCAACAGAAAATGTGGTTCTGGGCCTGGATGAAAAAGGAAAACTGGACCGCAAGGCAGTTGCGGGAAAAATAAAAGAAATCTGCGATAAGTACGGATTTGAGCTTGATCCGGAGCAGAAGGTATACAATATGTCCGTTTCCCAGAAACAGACCCTGGAGATCATCAAGGTGCTGTACCGCGGAGCAGACATTCTCATATTGGACGAGCCTACGGCAGTTCTGACGCCTCAGGAGACGGATAAACTCTTTAAGATCATCCGCAATATGAGGGATAACGGAAAGGCGATCGTGATCATTACCCACAAGCTCCATGAAGTGCTGGCGGTTTCCGACAGGGTTTCCGTTCTGCGAAAGGGAGAATATGTAGGTACGGTTGAGACAAAGGATGCCACAGAAAATTCCCTGACGGAAATGATGGTAGGTAAAAAAGTTGAACTGAACATCGAGAGGCCGGAACCGGTCAATCCGGTTAAGAGGCTGGAAGTGAAAAATGTGACATGCTTTAACAAAGACGGCGTGAAAGCACTGGATGACGTGAGTTTTGAAGCGTACAGCGGTGAAATCCTCGGTATTGCGGGAATTTCCGGCTGCGGACAGAAAGAACTTCTGGAAGCCATCGCCGGTCTGCAGTATGTGGAAGAAGGCGGCAGCATTCTTTACTACGAACCGGATACGGCAAACATCCATGAGCTGGTAGGTGAAAATCCCCGCTTGATCAAGGAGCAGGGAATTTCCCTTTCTTTCGTACCCGAGGACAGACTGGGCATGGGCCTGGTCGGCTCCATGGGCATGACCGAAAATATGATGTTAAAGGATTATAACAAGGGAAATCAATTTTTCCTGAATAAAAAAGAACCGAGGGAAATGGCAATACAGGTAAAGGAGGAACTGGAGGTTGTCACTCCGGATATCAATACTCCCGTAAAGACCCTTTCGGGAGGCAACGTACAAAAGGTTCTGGTCGGAAGGGAAATCGGGGCAAATCCCACGGTTCTCATGACTGCCTATGCAGTCCGCGGATTGGATATCAATACTTCCTATACCATTTATCATCTGCTGAATGAACAGAAGAAAAAAGGTGTAGCGGTCATTTATGTTGGAGAAGATCTGGATGTGCTGCTGGAGCTCAGCGACCGTATCCTGGTGCTTTGCGGCGGCAGGGTAAACGGTATTCTGGACGGCAGAAAAGCGACCAAAGAAGAAGTGGGACTGTTGATGACCCAATTAAAGACAGGAGGAAACGATCATGAGTAAGACTAACACGGCAGGCCATGAGCCTTTTATGAGGATTGCCAAGAGAACCTCCGTTTCATTGAAAAGAAAAGTTCTGGTTCGTTTGGTTGCCATTATACTGGCACTTTTCGCCAGCGCATTGTTTATTTACTTTATTACCGGCTTGAATCCCATTGCGGTCTACAAGGCCATGTTTCAGGGAGCCTTTGGGGGAACGACCCTTTCCGCAACCATGCGAAGGAGCTGGATTACCATCCGTGATACCATGTTCCTTCTGATGGTATCGGTTGCCCTTGCACCGGCCTTTAAAATGAAATTCTGGAATATCGGTGCCGAGGGGCAGGTGTTGATGGGCGGAATTGCCACTGCCGGTATCATGATTTATTTCGGAGACAGTATGCCGACTGCCCTGCTGCTCGTTGTGATGTTTGTGGCAAGCTGTCTGGCGGGCGCTGTCTGGGGACTGATCCCGGCAATCTTTAAAGCGAAATGGAATACCAATGAGACCTTGTTTACGCTGATGATGAACTATGTGGCGATCCAGCTGACCTCCTTCTGTGTGGCATTGTGGGAAAACCCGTTCGGATCCAATTCGGTCGGCATTATCAATCAGAATACCATGGCAGGCTGGTTTCCGGCAATCTTCGGACAAAACTATATGTTGAATGTGATCATTGCCATGGCGGTTACCGTCGGTGTTTACCTTTATATGAAAAAGAGCAAGCAGGGATATGAGATCAGCGTTGTGGGCGAGTCTCAGGAGACGGCAAAATACGCAGGTATCAGTGTAAAAAAAGTCATCATCCGTACGATGCTCATTTCCGGCGCCATCTGCGGTATGGCAGGTTTTGTCGGAGTGGCGGGCATCGACCATACGATTTCCGTCAATACCGTCGGCGGAAGAGGCTTTACTGCGATCATTGTTGCATGGCTGGCAAAATTTAATGCTTATACGATGATTGCCATTGCCCTGCTTTTGACTTTCTTAGACCGCGGTGCGGCAGAGATTGCTTCTCAGTTCAGTCTGAATGAATTTGCTTCGGATGTGGTTTCGGGAATTATATTGTTCTTTATTTTAGGAAGCGAGTTTTTCTGTAACTATAAGGTTATTGTAAATAAAAAGACAAAGAAGGAGGAAGCGTAGGATGGATCAGTTAATATCATTATTTCAGGCAGCAGTCGTCTTCGGTACGGTTATTATGTTTGGCTGTGTGGGCGAGATCTGCACCGAGAAATCCGGCAGTTTGAATCTGGGTGTTCCGGGGATTATGTATTTGGGCGGGATCAGTTCCCTTGCGGGTGCTTTTTTCTATGAAAGCTCCACCGATAATCCCAACAAATTTATCTGCTTTCTTGTTTCCTTTGTCTGTGCGTTTCTGGCATCGGCACTGGGCGGGCTGTTATTCGGTTTCCTGACCATTACCTTGAAGGCAAATCAGAATGTAACCGGTCTGACACTGACGATTTTCGGCTCCGGTATTGCCAATTTCTTTGGCGGTACGTTAAATAAACTGGCAGGCGGCGTGGGACAGATTTCCGTACCTGCCACCAGCTCCGTTTACCGTGCAAGCGTTCCGGTACTTTCCGGTCTTGGCTATGTGGGAAAGATTTTCTTTTCCTATGGCTTTATGGTTTATTTGATCATTATTCTGGCTGTTGCCATGCAGTATTTCCTGTCGAAGAGCAGAAAAGGACTGAATCTGCGGGCAATTGGTGAGAGCCCTGCCACGGCAGATGCGGCGGGTATCAACGTAACCCTTTACAAATATCTGGCAGTGACCATCGGTGCGGGTATCTCCGGGCTGGGCGGTTTGTTCTATGTGATGGACTATACCAAGGGAACATGGGCAAACGACGGCAGTATCGAGAAGCTGGGCTGGCTTGCGGTGGCACTGGTTATCTTTACCACGTGGAAGCCGAAAAATGCCATCTGGGGTGCATATTTATTCGGCATCCTCTACTGGATGTATTTCTATATTGCAGGTTTAAACCGCAGCTCCCAGGAGCTGTTCAAGATGCTTCCTTATCTGGTAACCCTGATCGTACTGGTATTTACCAGTCTGCGTAAAAAACGGGAGCAGCAGCCGCCGGCATCTTTGGGCGAGGCGTACTTCCGCGAGGAAAGATAAGAGAAAGCAGCAATACGGTGAGAACGAGGGGGACTACGTAATGAAAAAATACATTCTTGCAATCGATCAGGGAACTACCAGCAGCCGTGCTATCCTGTTTAATAAAAGAGGAGAGATCATCGCAAGCGCACAGAAGGAATTTCCGCAGTATTTTCCCAAGCCCGGCTGGGTGGAGCAGGATGCCAATGAGATCTGGCTGAGCGTTATGAATGTGTATATGGAAGTGCTGGTGCGGGGAAAGGTATCGGCAGAGGAAATTGCGGCAATCGGTATCACCAACCAAAGGGAAACGGCAATCGTCTGGGACAGGATAACGGGAGAACCCGTTTATCATGCCATTGTCTGGCAGTCCAGGCAGACGGCGGATATCTGTAAGCAGCTTTCCGAAGATGGCAGGGAACAGATGATACGGGAAAAGACGGGGCTTTTGATTGATCCGTATTTTTCCGCTACCAAGATCAAATGGATTTTAGACCATGTAGAAGGTGCAAGGGAGAAAGCGGAAAAGGGGGATTTGCTATTTGGAACCGTGGACAGCTGGCTTGTCTACAAGCTGACAGGCGGAAAAGTGCATGCAACGGATTACAGCAATGCATCCAGGACGCTGCTTTATAATATTTATAATCTGGATTGGGACCGGGAATTGTTGGATCTGTTTGGAATCCCCCGCTCCATGATGCCCGAAGTGCGTCCCTCCAGCGGAGACTTCGGCGTGACCGAAGGAAAGTTTTTTGAAACGGGCATTCCGATCATGGGCATTGCGGGCGACCAGCAGGCGGCATTGTTCGGACAGACCTGTTTTGAGCCGGGCATGGCAAAAAATACCTATGGGACAGGATGCTTTATGCTGATGAATACCGGAGATAAACCGGCAAGGTCAGAGCATGGAATGTTGACCACCATCGCATGGGGCATTGACGGAAAGGTGGAATATGCCCTGGAAGGCAGTGTTTTCGTGGCAGGAAGCGCCATCCAGTGGCTCAGGGACGGACTTAAAATGATTGAGAGTGCCCCACAGAGCGAAGAGCTTGCCATGCAGGTGGAGGACAGCGAAGGAGTCTATGTTGTGCCGGCTTTTGTCGGGCTGGGTGCTCCCTATTGGAAACCCGATGCCAGAGGTGCGGTGTTCGGGCTGACCAGAGGTACGACCAGGGCTCATTTTGTCAGAGCGACTCTGGATTCCCTGGCTTATCAGTCGGCAGATATCATCGATGCCATGGCATTGGACAGCGGGATTGAATTGCAAAAGCTCAAGGTAGACGGCGGAGCGGTTGCAAACAATCTGCTGATGCAGTTCCAGAGCGATATTCTGGGTGTGCCGGTAGAACGCCCCATGATCAGTGAGACAACCGCACTGGGAGCGGCTTATCTGGCGGGGCTTGCGGCAGGCTTTTGGAAAAGCCGGGAAGAGCTTCGTGCAAATTATCTGGTGGATAAGACTTTTGTGCCCCGGATTGACGGAAAAAAACGGGAAGAACTGCTTGCCGGATGGAAGCGTGCGGTAAA
>JBJEJA010000023.1:0-44563 GCA_051877575.1 Lachnospiraceae bacterium
ACATGTACCGTCTGGGCGAACTGATCCACGGCACGCACCCGCTTCAGTTCATATCCGTTCCCGCACAGATATTTCAGATCTCTTGCCAGAGTAGCCGGATCACAGCTCACATAAACGATCCGCTCCGGTCGCATTTTGACCATGGTGTTCAGGCACTTTTCATCACAGCCTTTTCTGGGCGGATCCACAACGATAACATCCGCTTTGATCTGCTCCTTTTCATATTTTTCCGGCAGAACTTCCTCTGCCTTTCCCACAAAGAATTCCGCATTTTCAATATGATTGATGGCTGCATTTTCTCTTGCATTATCAATAGCCTGGGGAATAATCTCCACTCCGTAGACCTTCCCCGCCTTTTTTGCCAGAAATAGGGAGATGGTTCCGATACCGCAGTACAGATCCCAAACCGTTTCCCTGCCGGATAAGTTAGCATATTCTAACGCAAGGCCATACAATTTTGTTGTCTGTACGGGATTAACCTGATAAAAAGACAGCGGCGAAATCCGGAATGCGATATCACCGATATAATCGGTGATATAACCTTTTCCATACAGGACATCAAAACTGTCTCCCATAATGACATTGGTGTCCTTTATATTGGAGCTGATACAAATGCTGGTAATGCGTGGGGTTTCTCCGTTTTCACTCAAATCCAACGCCAACAGATGATCCGTAAATTCTTTAGCCTTCGGAAAAGTTTTTCCGTTGATGACCAGACAAACCATCACTTCACCTGTGGCAAATCCGCATCGGATCAGTACATGACGCACCAGTCCCTTATGCAGGCCTTCATCATAAGCAGGAATGTGATTTTCCTCCATAAATGCCAGCACCGCCTCCAGGATTTTGCGGTTAGCGGTTACCCCCAGCTTACAATCTGTATTGGCAATGATGGAATGGGTCCTTCCGGCATAAAAGCCTGCGATCAGCTTTCCTTCTTTATTTGTCCCCACCGGATATTGCGCCTTATTCCGATAATGAAAGGGATCATTCATTCCCACAATGGGCTCCATGACGTTTTCGATTTCTTTTTCCGAAAATCCGCCGATACGCACCAGATCATGAAAGACTTTTCTTTCTTTAAAACGAAGCTGTTCTTCATAAGACATCGCCTGCATCTGGCAGCCGCCGCAGACCTTGGCATACTCACAAAGAGGCTGTACGCGAAAAGGAGAAGGCACAATGACCTTCTCTAATCTGGCATAGGCATAGTTTTTCTTAGCCTTCATAATTTTTGCTTCTACGGTGTCTCCGATCACGGCATCCTTAATAAACAGCGTATAACCGTTTACTTTGCCGATACCTTCTCCGTCCATACCGGCATCTTCTATGGTTACGGTGATTCTGTCATTTTTCTGATAAACACTTTTTTCGCTCATAATTCATCCCAAATCAATTCATTTTCGTGGCACGCACATTGCTTTCGAGCATACGGTTATAGCCAAGCCAACCCGTTTCGTTAGTGCTTTCTAACAGTTCTGTAAAGGTTTCCATCTTGGCATCCGTATTATCCGCAAAATTTAAAGCCTCTGCCTCAACTAATGCAGGCTTCTTGGGTGATCCGTATTCCAATTCACCGTGATGCGCCAGAATGCAGTGCTTCAATTCTCCCAAAAGTGTAACGGGAAAGCCCGGAATTTCCTTTGCCGCATCCGATACCATCTCACTGCCGATCACAATATGTCCCAAAAGATTTCCCATATCGGTGTAATCGTTCTCGGGAAAAGGAGAGAGCTCCTTTGTTTTTCCGATATCGTGGCAGATTGCGGCTGTCAGCAGCAGATCTCTCTTTAAGATCGGATATTGTGTACAATAATAGTCACACAGCTTTGTGACGCTTAGGGTATGCTCCAACAAACCTCCTACAAATCCGTGATGAACGGTTTTTGCCGCCGAAGAATTACAAAATCTCTTTGCAAAATCTTGATCTTCCACGAAAATCTTTTCCAGCAGTTTTTTACAATAAGGATTTTCCAAAGATGCGATCAGCGCCTTCAATTCCTGATACATCTTTCCGATGTCCTTTTTGGAAATGGGCAGATATTCCGCAGGATTGTATTCCCCTTCTTCACAGCGGCGGATTCTTTTTACATTGACCTGACATGCTCCCTGAAAAGATACGATATCTCCGTAAACTTCTATAAAATCCAATGCATCAAAATCACCGATTCCCATGTTGTTGGGATCCCAGATCTTGGCATCCATCGTCCCCGTCTTATCCTGCAGAATAACCGTCTCGTACGGCTTCCCGTTTTTCGTCACGGCCGATTGTTTAAATTTGCAAAGATAAATATCATATACCCGGTCTCCGTCTTTGTAATCTTTTAAGTATTTCATTTTCTCAATTCCTCCGGTTTTATTTCTCCCTCAATCTCTATATATCTTTCTCCGTTAAAACGTTTTACTCTAAAGGATACCGTCAATTCTGCCCGCATGGTCTGCATGGCTTTTTCGTAGTCGGAGCGCCCGCGGATTTCTGTGTTACCCAACTGGATAATGACATCTCCGTTAGATACACCGCCGTTCATTGCCGGAGATCCGGCATCCACTTCCGTCACATATATTCCGTAGGGGATTCCCAGTTCCGTATGAATTTCATCTGACACTTCCGCTCCGTGTACTCCGAGATAAAGACGTCTGTCTCCGTTGGAAAGCTGTTCGATCAGATCCTTAATATCGGAAATCCCGAAACACGCCAGCAACGCTCCGCTGGCACTGGCCGCAGACTCCTTCGTAATAATGCCCAGTATCTGACCCGAGGTATTAATAATAATTCCGCTGGCATTTTTTTCACTACCGGTCATATCGGTAGTAAGCACATCATAACTGTAATCGGCATAGGTAATGCTTTTCTGATTGGATGTCACTATCCCGTAACAGATAGAACCGCTCTGACCAAGAGGACTTCCCACTGCAATGACCGGTCGTCCCACAATGGAAGGCGAGTTGGAATTTCCCAGTTTTGCAACCGAAATGCTGTTCCTGTCCTCCTCTGAAACAGAACTGTCGGGAATCGTAAAAATTGCCAGTCCGGTATTGGAATCGCTTTGCCTCAATTCCGCTTCCAGTCTTTTCTGATTGGGCAGCGTTACGGTATAAGTCTCCGCATCGGGCAAGCCGTTTAAATCCGCTAATATATACCACTGGGTATCATTCTGCGCTACGATCACGCCGGAGGTCTCATTTACATTTTCCACCTGATTCTGAAACCAGTCCGTTTCCTTTGACACACCGGTCACGGTTACAACAGACTTAGATGCTTCTGTCGCAATCTGGTATAGTTGATCATATATGGACTGATAGGTCTGCATCACAAGTTGCTCATTGCTAATTTCCTGCTTTACCTGTTCACTGATCTGCTCCTCCACCGTACTCTCTTCCAACGCATGTTCTTCCGTCAGAAGTTCCTCTGTCAAAAGCTCTTCCGGTGCCGTTTCCTCTTCTTCCTCAGGAAACTCTACCTTGGTGATCTCTTCCGGAGACAGCCAGTTACTGATGACCGGCTCCAACAATAGAAAAGTAAGACAGGCAATCCCTCCGAATATAACTGCACTGCACACGGTAATCATTGTCTTGCGAAAAAGCTTCTTTTTATTAATAGGTCTTTCTTTTATGGTTTCGTTCACAAAGGAATAAGGTTCTTTTTCTTCCATCATGTGCTTCCCCTTCTATTATCTGTTTCACTTTTTATCGGTGTTTCTTTACTACCGGATCATACAGTTTCAGTATATCGGATGCGGCATTTCTTGTAAAGGTTCGTAGTATTTTTTTCAGATGTATGCTATACTTTTCTCATGAATAAGAAAGCATTTAAAATATTAGAATTTGATAAGATAACAGAGCAGCTGGCCTCCCATGCCGACTCCGAGCCGGGGCGGAATCTATGTCTGAAAATTACTCCCAAAACCGATCCTGAACAGATCCGTCTTTATCAGAAACAGACCGGAGATGCCCTGAGCCGTCTCTTAAGGAACGGTTCCACTTCTTTCGGCAGCAACAGGGATGTCAGCTATATTACAAAGCACCTTTCCATCGGCGGGAACCTGAATGCCGAGGAGCTGCTTTTACTGGCGGGGATGCTGGAAAATGTAGCAAGGGTCAAACAATACGGCCGTACCAGCAATCCTGACGGCGAATCTCCTTCTGACGGACATGACAGTCTGACGGAATTTTTTGATGAACTGGAACCCCTGACCAATTTAAGCACTGAGGTTCGTCGCTGTATTCCGGGTCCGGACGAGTTTGCGGATGACGCTTCTCCCGCCTTAAAAGATATCCGCCGTAAAATAAACGGAACGGGAGAACAGATTCATTCCCAGCTTATTTCCATGGTAAACGGATCTCTCAGAAGCTATCTGATGGATGCGGTGGTTACCATGAGGGATAACCGCTATTGCCTTCCTGTTAAGGCTGAATACAAGAATCAGGTGCCCGGTATGGTTCACGATCAGTCCTCTACCGGTTCCACTTTGTTTATTGAACCTGCCTCTATTGTGGAATTGAACAACCGGTTAAAGGAACTTGCCTCCATGGAAAAGGAAGAAATTGAAGCAATTCTGGCTACTCTTTCTGCCTCTTTTATGCCTTATGCCGAAACCATCGCAAACAACGGTCGGTTAATGACAAGATTAGACTTTATTTTTGCAAAAGGGCGTCTGGCATTGGAACAAAATGCCACGGAACCGATTTTTTCGGAAGACGGCGGCATTCGAATCCGCCGGGGCAGACATCCTTTGCTGAATCCGAAAACTGTAGTCCCTATTGATATTCGTCTCGGAGAGGATTTTCACCAGCTCATTATTACCGGTCCCAACACCGGCGGAAAAACCGTCTCTCTGAAAACGGTGGGACTTTTTACCCTGATGGGGCAGGCAGGACTTCATATTCCGGCCCTCGACCGCAGCGAGTTAAGGGTATTTAAAAATGTATTTGCGGATATCGGAGATGAACAGAGTATCGAACAGTCTCTGTCCACCTTTTCATCGCATATGAAAAACATCGTATTTATGTTAAAAGAGGCTGACTGTCATAGTCTCTGCCTCTTTGATGAACTTTGTGCCGGAACCGATCCCACGGAAGGTGCAGCCCTGGCCATTTCCATATTATCCACGCTTCATAAAAGAGGGGTATATACAATGGCCACCACTCATTACAGCGAATTGAAGCTCTATGCGCTATCCTCGGACGGGGTGGAAAACGCAAGCTGTGAATTTGATGTGGAAACACTTTCCCCCACCTACCGGCTTTTAATCGGTATCCCCGGAAAAAGTAATGCTTTTGCCATTTCCGGAAAGCTGGGTCTCCCTTCATCAATCATTGAAGAGGCAAAGACCCAGTTATCCAAAGAGGATAACAGCTTTGAGGATATTATTTCCGACCTGGAGAAAAGCCGTCTGACTATTGAAAAAGAACAGTTGGAAATTGCTTCTTATAAAGAAGAGATCAAAGTCTTAAAAGAACAGCTATTACAAAAGCAGGAAAAAGTAGATGCTGCCAGAGACCGCATTATCAGAGAAGCAACAGAAGAGGCCCGTGATATCCTGCAGGAAGCAAAAGACGTTGCAGATGAAACAATCCGTAATTTCCACAAATACGGCACAGCTACTCCTATGCAGGAAATGGAAAAACAACGGCAAAAAGTAGGTGCAAAAATTGCGGAGAAAAACGAAAAGCTGACTTTAAAACCTAAAACTCCGAAAGGCCCGGGACTTTCCGCCGATTCCGTCAAACCGGGAGAAAAAGTCCGTGTTCTTTCTATGGGTGTGGACGGGATTATCGCTTCCAAACCGGATAATAAAGGAAACCTTTTTGTCCAGTGCGGTATTATAAAATCGAAAGTCAATATCAAAGATCTGGCTCCCGCCATGGAGGAAGAAATCAAAGTTCCTAAGCTGGTGCGGTCCCATTCATCCAAGATCAAAGTGGCAAAATCCGCTTCCATTTCCCCCGAGATCAATTTGCTGGGAATGACCTGCGATGAAGCCATTGCGGTTTTGGATAAATATCTGGATGATGCCTATATCGCGCATTTGCCCAGCGTCCGCATTGTGCACGGCAAAGGGACCGGTGCTCTGCGGAAAGCGGTTTCAGACCATTTACGACGCCAATCCTACATTGCCTCTTTCCGTCTCGGCGAATTCGGAGAAGGCGATGCAGGTGTTACAATAGCAGAATTTAAATAGGATTCAAACAGGAGGTATTTATGGTTAATAAGCAAAAAATTTTAATTGTAGATGATGATGAAAATATCGCAGAATTGATTTCTCTTTATCTGACAAAAGAATGTTTTGAAACATCCATTGTTTATGACGGCGAATCTGCACTGGAAGCAGTAAAGACCTTTGAACCGAACCTGATCTTGCTGGATCTGATGCTGCCGGGCATTGACGGCTATCAGGTCTGCCGCGAGGTACGTGCATCATCCCAGGTTCCCATTATCATGCTATCCGCCAAGGGAGAAATCTTCGACAAAGTATTGGGTTTGGAGCTGGGTGCGGACGATTATATGGAAAAACCATTTGACAGCAAGGAACTGGTTGCCCGGGTAAAAGCTGTGTTGCGGCGCTATAAACCTGCCCCTGCCGCTACCCAGGAAAGCACATCCGCTTCTCCCAAAATAAAAATAGCCGAGTATCCGGACCTGACAATCAATCTGACCAACTATTCCGTTATTTATAAAGGAAAAACCATTGAAATGCCTCCGAAGGAACTGGAACTTTTATATTTTCTTGCTTCCTCACCCAATCAGGTATTTACCAGAGAGCAGCTTCTGGATCAGATCTGGGGATACGAATATATCGGAGACACCCGCACCGTGGATGTTCATATCAAACGTCTCCGCGAGAAAATCCGCGACCACGAATCCTGGAGACTGTCCACTGTCTGGGGAATCGGCTATAAATTTGAGGTACATTCATGAAAAAAACAATATATCTGAAATTTCTTCTTGCATATATCATATTCGGCTGTTTCGGATTTGTTGCCGTGGCAACCTTTTCCTCGTCTCTGACACTGGAGCATGAGACCCGGGAAACCGCAGAAATGCTCTATGAGGAAGCCTCCCTCATTGCCAAAACCTATGCAAGCGATCTGTATAACAACCAGATTACCATTGAAAATGCTTACGGACAATTAAATGCCCTGGCCACATATTTATCCTCTTCCACCTCCATATGGATTGTTAACCCTTCCGGTACGGTAGTCGTAAATTCGCTGGAGATGCCCGATGTTTCCAATCCGAAAGTGATTGAAAATTTCGACCCTGCAATTACGGCAGATTCCTATTACATCAGAAGTGACTTTTTCGGAGAATTTGACGAAGAGATGCTGAGTGTATATACACCGATCACCTCCAACTATAAAATCAAAGGTTATGTGGTCATCCACCAGCCTATGCGTGAACTGCGTCAGAGAAGCGACGGTTACCTGAGTATTACTTACATTACATTGGTCGTCCTCATTTTTCTGTCGCTGATTATCCTTTTGTTCTTCACGGAGATTTTTTACATCCCCCTGAAAAAAATCATTCATGCCACAGAGCAATATGCCGCAGGTAATATGCACTACGAATTTTCAATTGACAGCAACGATGAAATGGGTTACCTTGCCGCAACGCTCAATTACATGGCAAGTGAAATCGCACGCTCGGAAGATAACCAGAAAAAATTCGTGGCGAATGTCTCTCATGATTTCCGTTCTCCGCTGACCTCCATCCGCGGCTATCTGGAAGCCATGATCGACGGTACCATTCCTCCCGAGATGCACGAAAAATATTTAAACATTGTGTTAAACGAAACGGACAGGCTGACCAAACTGACCAATTCTCTGTTGACACTGAATAATCTGAATACCACCGGTATGGTTTTGGAAATGTCGGATTTTGATATTAATCAGGTCATCCGCAATACGGTTGCCACTTTCGAAGGCACCTGCAAAGAGAAAGCAATCCAGATCTCCCTTATCCTGACCGGAGATGTGATGATGGTACATGCCGATATGACACGAATCCAACAGGTTCTGTATAATCTGTTAGATAATGCTATCAAATTTTCTCACAATAACTCGACCATTACGATCGAAACCCGCGAAAAGCATAATAAACTGTTTGTTTCCGTCAAGGACACCGGTATCGGTATTCCGAAAGACAGCCTGAAACTGATTTTTGACCGTTTCTACAAAACAGACCTCTCCCGTGGCAAAGATAAGAAAGGCACCGGTCTGGGCCTTTCCATCACAAAAGAAATCATTCACTCCCACGGAGAGAACATCAACGTCATCAGCACGGAAGGTGTGGGTTCCGAATTTATCTTCACTCTGGCAGAATCGGATGTGGATGAGGATTAAATCAAGACTTTTAATAACGGACGGAGCTGGTTTTATCCGATCTTGCGGCTATTTCTGCCTCCACACTAATTTTTCCAGTGAAGCCTGTGAAGCTCTCCTTCCAACTGCATGGATTCAAAATTCTGCTGCCGCAGCGCTTCATACAACACGATCGCCACGGAATTGGACAAATTCAAGGATCGGATCGCCGGCTCCATGGGGATACGGATACAGGTTTCTTCATGTTCCACCAGTATTTCCTCCGGTATTCCGGCACTTTCTTTTCCAAACATAATATAATCATCCGGTCCGAACTTCACATCCGAATAAACATGTTTTGCTTTTGTTGTCGCCATCCAGATTTTTACACCGGGATGCTCTTTCTGAAATTCCTCAAAATTCATATAAGTATGGACATCCAGATCTTTCCAGTAGTCCATGCCTGCTCTTTTTAACGCCTTTTCACTGAGGCTGAATCCCAGGGGCTCAATCAGGTGCAGGCTGGTTCCCGTTGCCACGCAGGTTCTGCCGATATTGCCTGTATTTGCCGGGATTTCCGGCTGGTGTAATACAATGTGCATTTTACGCTTTCCCCTGCTCTTTCCGTAATTTTTCTACAAAATCCGCCAGCCGCCCGATGGCAACTTTCAAATCTTCCAGAGAGTAGGCGTAGGAAATCCTTAAGAAGCCTTCTCCGCAGTCACCGAATGCGGTTCCCGGCACAACGGCAACCTTTTCTTCCTCCAGGAATCTGGTGGCGAATTCTTCACTGGTCATTCCGAATTCCTTTATGCACGGAAATACATAGAATGCACCATAAGGCTCAAAGCATTCCAATCCCATTTCCTTAAAAGCATGCATCAGATAACGCCTTCTCTGGTTATAGGCTTCCCTCATCTGTGCAACATCCTCATCACCGTTTTTCAAAGCCTCCACTGCAGCATACTGGCTGGTCGTAGGCGCACACATGATGGCAAACTGATGAATCTTGATCATCTGCTCAATAATTTCCGTAGGTCCGCAGGCATATCCCAGCCTCCATCCGGTCATGGCATAAGCCTTGGAAAATCCGTTGATCAAAATGGTTCTTTCCTGCATTCCCGGAAGCGTTGCGATGGAAACATGCTTCTCTTTGTATGTAAGCTCTGCATAAATTTCATCGGAAATCACATATAAATCATGACGGATAATCACCTCGGCAATTGCTTCCAAATCCTTTTTCTCCATAATGGCACCCGTAGGATTGTTGGGAAACGGCAGGATCAGCACCTTGGTCTTTTCCGTAATGGCATCTTCCAATTCTGCTGCCGTCAGGCGAAATTCGTTTTCATTCTTCAAATTGATAATGACAGGAACTCCGCCCGCCAAAATTGTACAGGGTTCATAAGAAACATAACTGGGTTGCGGAATCAACACTTCATCCCCGGGATCCAGCATGGCGCGAAGACCGATATCGATTGCTTCAGAACCTCCAACCGTTACAATGACCTGTTTATTATAATCATAATCTAAATTCTGACTGCGTTTCAGATAATTGCAGATTTCTACTTTTAATTCTTTCAAACCTGCATTGGAAGTATAAAAAGTCCTTCCTTTTTCCAGAGAATAAATACCTTCGTCACGGATATGCCAGGGTGTATCAAAATCCGGCTCACCTACACCAAGGGAAATCGCATCCTTCATCTCGCTTACGATATCAAAAAATTTCCGGATTCCCGAAGGTTTGATCTCTCTGATCTGTTTGGATAATGGATCTCTCATGGTGTCACCTTCATTCTTTCATCTGCATATTTTTTCGTTAAAATAGTTCCGTGGTCCTTATACTTCTTCAAAATAAAATGTGTTGCCGTACTCAAAACCGAATCCAATGTGGATAATTTATCGGATACAAAAGAAGAAATTTCTTTTAAAGACTTTCCTTCCAATGTTACCAACAGATCAAAGCCGCCGGAAATCAGATAAACGGAATTTACTTCGGGATACTTATAAATACGCTCTGCAATCGTATCAAATCCCTGCCCTCTCTGGGGTGTTACCCTTACCTCAATCAATGCGGATACTTTTTCAATGCTGGTTTTTTCCCAGTCGATCAGCGTATGATAACCGCAAATGATCCCTTCCTCTTCCATGGCTTTCAATTCATTGGCAATCTCAATTTCAGGCACACCCATAATGATTGCCAACTCCTGAATATCAATTCTGCTGTTTTTTTCAATAATACTTAATATCTGTTCTCTCATTTCTGACTCCATTCTGCCTATATTGCTAAGGCTCTATACAATTCATCTGTTTTGGGAGGCTCCAAAAATCTGGTTTCCTCCCCGTTTGTTACAATCCTGTCATTGCTGTCCGTTATTTTCCCTACAACGGCTGCATGAATATGTTCCTTTTCCAATTCCCTGACCAGATCATAACCGTTATCCGCCGCAATCAGCATGCTTCCCGAAGACATCAGCTCATAGGGATTAATGTCAAAATAATTGCATATTTCCACAGTTGCCTGCTTGATCGGCAATTTTTTTAAATCGATTGTCAGTCCAACGCCTGCACTTTCTGCCAGCTCCCAAAGGGCTCCGAATACGCCGCCCTCCGTGATATCATGCATAGCACTCACGTTGGACTTCATGGCGATTGCCGCCTCCGGTATCACCGACAACATCTGCTCATAAGCTTTCGCTTCATCTATAAGATGTCTGGGGAATTTTTCCGCCAGTTCCTTTTCTCTTTCTTTCGCCAAAATGGAGGTCCCTTCCAGTCCCACCCATTTGGTAACGACCACGTCCTGCCCGGGCTTTGCTCCCTTTGTGGCAAGCAAACGGTCTTTCTTTACCTTTCCGATACCTGTAATCGTCAGAATCGGCCGGGTTACCGCATCGGTTATTTCGGTATGTCCTCCCACTACCTGTATCTTCAGTTCTTCGCAGGAGGCTTCTATCTGCTGCATGACTTCCCTGATCTCCGGCTCTGTAATATCCGGCGGAAGCATAGCACAAACTAACATTCCGACCACTTCCGCTCCGCTGGATGCGATATCATTGGCAGATATCATAACCGCCCATTTCCCGATATCCTGTGTAGTCCCCGTAATCGGATCGGTAGACAATACCATGACTTCATCCGGCTCCAGCAAAATGGCAGCACAATCCTCGCCGACTCCGGCACCTACCAGCACTTCCGGTCTCTTTGTCTTTATTTGTTTTAAGATAGAACGTTTCAACACATTCTCAGGCACTTTTCCTATTTTCATATGTCTTCTATCCTCAGTTACATTTTATGGCTAAAACAGTTTTTCTTGAGTATTCTTTATTTATTCTTACATACAACTTTAGGAAGCCCGCTCTTCTCCGAACTGACTTCCTAAGACAAAATTCTGTTTATTCAAATCTTACTGTGCCGCGGCATCCTGTGCAATCTGCTGTTGCTGTTGCTGCAATGCTTCCTGCGCCTGTTGTGCTTCCAATGCCTGCTGCTGTTGCTGCTGTTGGATCAATTGCTGTTGCTGGATTGCCTGCTGCTGCTGGATCTGCTCCGGCGTCGATGTCCCGGATAATACAGCCTGCACGTAAGCAATACTCTGCGTCGCTATCGCCGCCTGAATTGCATTGGATATATTCGGATCCGCAGTAGCGGTTCCTACGGCTGCCGTACGGGGAACAGCCTTATAGGTACTCTTATTGATAACCTCTCTGCTTTCCTCCACACCATCAACCGTTACCACTTTCCAAAGCTGTGCCACATATCCTGTGTGAGCACTCTGTACACTGATATAACCTACCGGCTTGCTACTGTCTCCGACAACTTTTTCACCCTCTGCCGGTGTTGTACTCAATACTTCGCTTTCAAAAGAAACAACTCTTCCTTCGGGTCTTGTCTCTACCCCGTAAATATTAAAAGTAATTTTTTTGTCCTTTGTATAGCCCTCGATATAAACAGGGTGGTCTAAGTTATTTACAAACTTAAAGTCCTTCTGTGTACCCGAAATTGCCGCATCGGCGGACGGATCCACATATGTTACGATCATAGAATGATTCGATCTTTCCGTGACTTCCAGTTCTGCCCGCAAAACTGCATTATAAAGAGTGGTAGATACCTGACAGATTCCTCCTCCCAATGAATCCACCACAAGTCCTCCCGAGTAAGACCCTGCCATGTAATATCCGTTCGCTTCCGTAAAAGGGCTGACTGCTTCATATACCGAAAACTCGTCTCCCGGATATAATGTCGTCCCGTCGATCAGCCTGCATCCGTTCGCCACATTTCCGGAACGGTTTGCACCGGAAGTAGAATAACTCGTGGTAAAAGACCCCAGCAGATCCGTTACCTGGGACAGCTCCTCCACTGTTCCTCTCGGTTCATCGATTTCTACGACCAGGTCGATTACCGCATCCTGATAATCCCATTCCTCTGTCATAAAGGTGACGACCATCTCTGCCGATGCTTCCTCATCAATCACAACACCGGTCTGTCCCTCTTCGATAACAAACTCGCCGTCCACTCTCTTCAAGGTGGCATCGACTGCCTGAACATTGAATTCTTCACATTCTTCTCTGATAATATTTTCAATTGCCTGCTTATCCACGGCAAAAGTCAGAGGCAGTACCACATTTTCATGCTCCAGATCTTTTAAAACCTTATACCGCTCTACAACATTTCCGCTTTTTCCGATTGCAAGCGCCTGTGTTACTACATCAGCATTGGTCCAGGTCAGACCGATATCCTCTGCACAGACTGTATGAGAATTATCATTCATGGCATTTAACGTAATTTCTGCCTGGCCGATTTCGTTGATATATTCTTGTACCTTCTGGAATG
This sequence comes from Lachnospiraceae bacterium, assembly GCA_051877575.1. Lineage (GTDB taxonomy): Bacteria > Bacillota > Clostridia > Lachnospirales > Lachnospiraceae > UBA2882. The sequence goes on from JBJEJA010000023.1 coordinate 13,135, forward strand.
CTTCTTCTTCCGTCAACCCGGAAACATCCACGCTGTCAATATAAACTCCGTTTTCAATTGTATTATCCGCACTCTTTGCGTACGCCTGTTCGGATGTCATGCAGGGCAGCAAAACAAGAACGGAAACTGCAAATAAAATGCTAATAAACTTTTTCATAATACGCTCCTTATGATATACTCATTACATAGGAATAATCGATATCGCCATCGGAATGACCATTGCCAGAATCAAAAGGACAATGATAATCCGGGAAATGATTTGTTTACTCCTCTTATTAAACATAAAATCACCTCTTCTTACGAAAGGATATTATAAACGATGTTCGTATTTTTGGCAAGTTTTATCATCTTCATCATATGGCTCACCTACGAGTTGAAAAAACACGAAAAATTGGCGGAAAATGCCCTAAACGATTTTTGGAGCAGGGAACAGGAAGCCAATCTGACAAGAAAGAAACCGCTTGATGACCTTGCATATGTGGAAATCCCCTTTGACTTCATTCCTCAAAGTCTCCTTGCGGACAATGACGCGGTAAAGGATTGTCTTCAAACGCTTAAGGCTCTTTCCGACAGAAAAATAGTAAATTTTACCGGTTATACCAATACCGATCTGAAACTGCAGTACGGAACCGCCAACCTGCCGCTTCTTTCGGAATATGATGAAAATTATACCCTTTATGCCCGGACCCTTTATAAACTGGCATGTACCTACTATGAAAACGGCTATGAAAGCAATGCCCGCATTTTACTGGAAAAAGCGGTCGAAAGCGGTACGGATATCAGCGGCAATTACAAACTGCTTGCAGACATTTATCAGAAGCACGGAGAAACCCATAAGATCAAAGCCCTTTTGGATTCCGCATCTTCTCTTCGGTCCTCCAGCAGAAAAAACATTATTCGTTCCTTGGAGGAATACGTCCGTGAGCACTGACTAACTGATCCAGATATCTGCTGGCTTCATTCCGTGTCATACTCTCTATATCATATTCACTCTCCAGGTGATAATAGGACAAAAATCTTTGCAGCTGCTCTATTTGTTTTTTCGTAACGGGACTTTCTTTTTTGACCTGATAGATCAGCTCCTTCGGCACAAATACCTTTTCGGCATCCGCTTCCCGTCCGTATTTTTCCTTCAAAAGCTCATACAAATCCAACGTGGCTTCCACATCAGACAGTGCCCTGTGGGCTTTGTGCCGGATATGAAAATGCTGACACAAATAAGGAAGCGCTCTGCTGTCCAGTTCCTGCAGGTACTTTCTGGAAATGCCCAGCGTATCAATTCCCTTTTTATCAAAGGTTTTCCCCGCATTGACCGCCGCCCGTTTCAGAAAAGAGTAATCAAATAAAATACTATGCCCCAACAGGCATCCCGTATTTTCAAATGTCAGAAACGCTCCTATGATATCCCCGATATAAGGGGCTTCTGCCAGCGCTTCATCCGTCAGGCCCGTCAGTTCTCTGATCCTCTCATCCAACCTGCGCCCCGGATTGACAAGCGTATGAAACGTATCTTCTATCTTTCCCGATCTTACCCGGATGGCAGCGATTTCCGTTATTTTATCTTTTTTGGGATCAAGTCCCGTGGTTTCGATATCCACAACCGTAAAATTATCGCAAAAGCTATCCATTTATTTTTTCTTCTGCCTCTCTTTGTAATAACTGCAGTATTTTGTCAGAAAACATTCCTCACACTTGGGATTTCTGGCAAAACAAATCTCTCTTCCAAAAGTAATAATCTGGATATTGTATAAGATCCAATGATCCTTCGGCAGTGCCTTCATCAGATCATATTCGATTTTTTCCGGATCCTCTTCTTTTGTAAAACCAAGCTTTTTGGAAATTCTCTTCACATGTGTATCCACGACCACACTGGGCTCATTGAAAATATTGCCCCGGATGACATTTGCCGTTTTCCTGCCCACTCCCGCAAGCGAAGTCAAATCTTCCAGACTCTCCGGCACCTGTCCGTCATATTTTTCTACCAGATCCTTACAACAGGCAATGATGTTTTTCGCCTTGTTGTGATAAAAACCTGTGGAACGGATGTCCTGCTCCAGCTCTTTCAAATCCGCATTGGCAAAATCCTCCGGACTCTTATATTTCCGAAACAAATCCTTTGTCACGATATTGACTCTGGCATCGGTGCACTGGGCACTGAGCATGGTAGCAATCAGCAGCTGCCACGGTGTCTCGTGATTCAGATAACATTTGTATTCTGTTGTATAAACCTCATCCAGCTTGTCCAGTATCTCTTTCGTTCTCTTGGTCATAACTATTCTCCTGCTCTGTCAGACTGTTCATCCCATAAGGATGTTGCCGCTTCATAAGTCAGCGCGTTTCTGTTCTCGTAGTCAAAAATCACAAATTGCTTTTCCGCCATTTTCTTATAGGACGGCGACTCTGTATATATATCATAGAAAAACGGCTCCAAATGAAGTTTCCGGTTTTTCTGCACACGGTAAAATCCGTTCATTTCCTGCTTATATGTCATGAGATCCCCGGCAAAATCCGGACGGCTCTTGGCATTTTCCCGCAGATAAACATCCATAGTCAAAAGCTCTTTGAAAAGTTCCTCTTCTGCCACGGTTTCTTCCATCGCAAAGTCCAATAATACCTGATAACGGTAAATGCGGGAAGGGGTGCTGACAAAATAACCCTTTCTTTCATAAAATGCTCCAAGCTTTTCATACATGGTAAAAGGACTTTCAAAAAACCGTTCCAGATAAGGCAGTGTACGGGTAAACTGATTGCTGTTGTAGTAAAGTTCCACCATTTCCTCGATCTGTTTCAATCTGCATACATCGCCGTAGGAAAGCCATTTCGTCTGAAGCACTTCATAGGGCGGTTGCTCCGTAAACAACAGCCCGTAGTCCTCGCATTTTTCTGCCATATAAGAACCGCTTAGTACTTTCAAAAATCCCAACTGTAACTGCTCCGGCTTCATGGCATAAACTTCATCAAAAGAACGTCCGAAGCTCTCATAATCCTCATAGGGAAGCCCCGCAATCAAATCCAGATGGATATGGATATTCTTTCCCCGATGAAGCCGCTCTACGATTCCCTTCAGCTTGTCCACATCCATTTTTCTCCGGATCTCCCGGATGGTCTCCGGATTGGTGGTCTGTACCCCGATTTCCATCTGCACCGCACCGGGTCTCAGAGTATTTAATAAAGCCATCTCTTCTTCATTCAACAGATCTGCCGCAATCTCAAAATGGAAATTGGTAATCCCGTTGTCATGTTCTTGGATATACCGCCAGATCTCCATGGCATGCTCATGATTACAGTTAAAGGTTCTGTCAATGAATTTGACCTGGGGAACCTTCCGATCCAGAAAAAACTGCAATTCCTTCTTCACAATTTCCATATCACGCAGGCGCACTTTTTTGTCAATGGAGGAAAGACAATAGCTGCACCGGAAAGGACATCCTCTGGAGGATTCATAATAGATGATCCTGTGCTCAAACTGTGACAGATCTTCATAAAGAAAAGGCAGTCTGCTCAAATCCGTCAGTTCCCTTTCCCCGGTAGCAATGATCTGCTCTCCCATACGGAATACGATGCCCCTGATGTCCCGCAATGATTCACACGGCGGCTTGTCCTCCGCCGCATAATACCGCAGCAACTCCAGAAAAGTCTGTTCTCCCTCACCCACTATAATTCCGGTTAGCTCAGGATAACTTTCAAGCACCTCGGCAGCCCGGAAAGAAACCTCCGGTCCCCCCAGCCAGATAGGAACCCGGGGCAGGATTTTGTGCAGCTCTCTTACCATGGACAAAATCTCCGTGATATTCCAGATATAACAGGAAAAAGCCACAACGTCCGGATTCTGCTTATAGATCCCGCTCAATATCTCATTCGGGCGCTGGTTGATTGTATATTCCGCAAGGCGGATATGCTCTCCCAAGCCTTCTCCGTATGCGGATGCATAAGCCCTCAGGCTGTATAAGGCAGGATTGGTATGTATGAACTTGGCGTTTACGGCTGTCAGCAGAAATTTCATTTTACTGCCTCCGCATATCCGCTTTCTTTCATAATATCCGCTTTGGACGGCAACGCCGGAATCCCTCCCATTTTCTGTACGCAGAGAGCGCCCGCCGCATTACCGTATGTCAATGCTTTTTGTACCATTTCCTCCGTAATATCCCCGGCTTTTTCAGCTCCGTTCATCAGAACGCTTGATAAAAAGCCGCCCCAGAAAGCGTCTCCCGCTCCGGTAGCATCCACGGCATGAACCTTTTTACCTTCTACGACACCGCTCTTTCCGTCAAAGAAATATTTTGCTCCCTTCGCTCCCAGAGTCTCGACCAATACACGGATCCCATGCTGCTCCATAAACCGGAGAATATTTTCTTCTCCTCCCACGAAGGACAATTCCTCATCGGATACTTTTAACAAATCCACAAAAGGCAGGATCTTCTCCACCTCACGTCTGCATCGTTCCTCATCATGCCAGATCATATCTCTGTAATTGACATCAAAGCTGACCAGTTTCCCTTTTTCCGATGCCATCTTCATCGCCTTGTATACTGCATCTTTACTGGGTGCATCCGACAGTGAAACACTTCCCGTATGAAGCATCCGGCAGGCATCAATGTCCGCCTCTTTCACATCATCTTCCGATAAAAGGATATCGGCACCCGGTTTTCTGGCAAAGGTAAAGGAACGTTCTCCGCCTTCATACAGACTTACAAACGCCAAAGTAGTCACCGCCTCATCCGTCAGCTCCGGGCAAAGCATTTTTACCCCATCATTTTCCAATGTGTGCTGCAACAATTTACCAAAATCATCATTTCCCAATATTCCCAAAAATGCTGTATCCAATCCGTTTCTGGCTGCCGCAATCGCTACATTGGCCGGCGCTCCGCCCGGATTTGCCGTATAGCTGCGTGGTTCCTGCCCCGGCGTAAAATCTATCAGCATTTCTCCCATACAAATCATGTCCATAGTTTCTTTCCTCCCTATAAACTCCATTATACTTCTGTCTTGTAAATTTATCATCTGTTTCATATAATAAGTATAGTATCGTTTTCCTATTTTAATAAAAAAATGAACAAAAAACAACTGCTTTCATTGGCATAGGAAACAGACATATCAGACATTCATCTCTATTTCCGTCATTTCATAAAAAATCAGAAACACAGGATTCTATCCGTAAATTATATGAGTAAAATGAGAAGCGGAGGATATACTATGAAAGAGCTATTTTCCCAAAAGGACTATCAGGCAAAAATTATAGAAGCAGAAAAAGACATTTTATCCATACAGCAGTCCCGTTATGCGCTGGGGCTTCATCTGATGCCCCCCGTAGGCTGGCTCAACGATCCGAACGGATTGTGTCAGAAAGACGGTATGTATCATATTTTTTTCCAATATTCACCCTTTGATGCAAATGGCGGAGAAAAATTCTGGGGACACTTTCAGACCCGTGATTTTATGCATTATGCATATACCGGCGCTCCGCTCTCTCCGGATCTTCCCATGGACCGTGACGGCGTTTTTTCCGGCTGCGCGCTGGTTGATGAGGGCATGATCAAGCTGTACTATACCGGAAATGTATACGAAGAAGGAACCGATGGCATTCTGGAGGGCAGACAGGCCAATACAATTTATGTGGAAACGAACGACGGCATCGCCATGAGTCCCAAAAAATGTTTACTGACCAATGCCGACTACCCTTCCTTTATTACCTGCCAGGTCAGAGACCCCAAGGTATGGAAGGAGCAGGACACCTACTATATGATACAGGGTGCCTGGTCCAAGGAATACAAAGGCCACGTACTGATCTTTACTTCAAAAGACAGCATCCGCTGGCATTACAGCCATGCCCTTACCACCGGGGAACCTTTCGGCTATATGTGGGAATGCCCGACACTGTTTTCCATAGACGGAAAACAAATCCTTTCCATCTCCCCACAGGGTGTGGAAAGTGAAGAATTCCGCTATCAGAACATTTACCAATCCGGCTATTTCCTCATTAACGGGGATTTTAAAGGAAATTATGAATTAAAAGATTTTTATGAATGGGATATGGGCTTTGACTTTTATGCTCCCCAGATTTTTGAAGATGAAAAAGGGAGACAGATACTGATCGGATGGATGGGAATTCCGGATGCGGCATATACTAATCCCACCGTGGAAGACGGCTGGCAGCATACCCTGACTTTTCCCAGAGAACTGACCCTGTCATCCGATAAGACCCGGGTTCTCCAGACTCCCGTAAAAGAATTGGAAAATCTCCGCAGACACGAGATTTTACCTAAGGAGCAGTCTGCCGGCGAGACGGTCTATCAGAACATTAGCCTGTGCGAACTGCTGCTGGATCGGATATCCTCTTCCTTTTCCGTTACTGTTGCCGATGATCTGCACTTTGAGTGGGATAAAACCAACGGTATCTGCCGCTTGTTCTTTACCGGACAAGCCGGATACGGCAGAACCTGCAGAAAAATCCAAACGGATAAAATCAGCAGCTTGCAGATGTTTATCGATTCTTCTGCTGTAGAAATATACCTGAATGAGGGAGAAATCGTATTTTCTTCCAGATACTATCCAAAAGAAAAATCCAACGATTTAATGATTCAATGTGATAACTGCCTGCAAAAACTGTGGGCATTATCCCCTATTACCACAACCTATCACAATTTGGAATAAAACGGAGGTATCATTATGAAAACTTTTGATTATACAATTAAGGATTCCGTCGGTATTCATGCAAGACCGGCAGGTCTTATCGTAAATAAAGCCAAAGAATTTGACTCCACATTTATGATGAAAAAGGGAGATCGCAGCGCCGACTTAAAAAAACTGATGTCCCTCATGTCCCTCGGTGTAAGATCCGGTGAGACCGTTACCATTACGGTAGAAGGCTCTGATGAAGACGTTGCGGCACCGGCTATGGAAAAATTTTTAACGGAAACCGTCTAAGGAGGAATATCTATGATCCGGATCACTGGTAAATCAATTGTACAGGGAATTGCTATCGGGCGGATTTTAAAATTTTCAAAAAAGGAAAATCCGGTAAAGCGGACGAAAGTTACCGATACCGAAGCGGAGGTAAAACGCTATCTGGATGCCAGTGCGGAAGCCGAAAGGCAATTAGATGACCTTCACAAAAAAGCATTGAAGGAAGTAGGCGAATCCGGTGCGGCTATTTTTGAAGTCCATAACATGATGCTGCAGGATGACGACTATTCGGACAGCATTAAAAATATCATCCGCACGCAGGAAGTCAACGCAGAGTTTGCAGTTGCTACCACCAGCGACAATTTTTCCGAATTGTTTGCTTCCATGGATGACGAATATATGAAGGCACGTGCCGCGGATGTAAAAGATATTTCAGAGCGTTTAATACGAATTCTGTCAGGCAGCGGCAACGCAGAAATAAATATGGACGAGCCTGTCATTATTATGGCAGAAGATCTTGCTCCCAGCGAAACCGTACAAATGGATAAAGAAAAACTGTTAGCCTTTGTTACCCGACTGGGTTCATCCAATTCCCATACTGCCATCCTTGCACGTACTATGAATATTCCCGCTCTGATCAATGTAGATATTTCAGATGACTGGAACGGAAAAATCGCCATTGTGGACGGCTATAGCGGGACATTGATCATTGACCCTACGGAAGAAGTTTTACAGTTCATGCGCTCCAGGCAAAAAGAAGACGAAGAAAAACGCAGACTTTTGCAGGATTTAAAAGGAAAAGAAAATATCACTTCCGACGGACACAAAATCCAGGTATACGCAAATATCGGAAATGTATCGGACGTTGCTTATGCACTTTCCAACGATGCCGGCGGGATTGGTCTTTTCCGAAGCGAATTCCTGTATTTGGAGACCCGGGATTATCCCACAGAAGAAGAGCAGTTCAAAGCCTATCGTGCCGTTGCGGAAAACATGGCAGGGCGGAAAGTTATCATCCGCACACTGGATATCGGTGCCGACAAACAGGTGGATTACTTCCATTTGGATAAAGAAGATAACCCCGCTATGGGATTTCGGGCTATCCGTATCTGTCTGACCCGGCCGGAGATATTCAAGACTCAGCTGCGCGCCATACTGCGCGCCAGCGCCTTCGGTAATATATCCATTATGTTTCCGATGATCATTTCCGTAGATGAAGTCCGCCAGATCAAAAAAATCCTGGAAGAAGTAAAAACTGATCTGAAAAAACAGGAAATTACTTATCAGGATGTGGAGATCGGCGTTATGATTGAAACGCCCGCAGCCGTCATGATCAGCGGCGAGCTGGCAAAAGAAGTCGATTTCTTCAGCATCGGAACCAATGACCTGACCCAATATACTCTGGCCATCGACAGACAGAATCCCCGTCTGGATCCTTTTTATGATTCCCATCATCCGGCTATTTTGCAGATGATCCGACAAGTGATCGAGAACGGACACAAAGAAGGCTGCTGGGTCGGCATTTGCGGCGAGCTGGCTGCCGATCTGACCTTAACCAAAACCTTTCTGGAAATGGGTATCGACGAATTATCCGTCTCCCCCTCTTCCATTCTCAGTCTGCGTAAAACAATCCGGGAAACTACACTGAATTAGGTCGAAGTATTCATTGACACGCCCCCTTTTCCCCTTTATAATTTGTATAAAAGAAGGTAGAAATGGGGGCGTTTCTATGCAAAAAATATTACTATCTGATCTTAAGAACGGTATGATTACCGCTGAAGATGTTTTTTCCGTGGACGGACAATTAATTGTTCCAAAGGGAATTGCATTAACAGAAAATCTGATTGCCAGACTTTTTTCTTTTGATATTTTTTCCATTAAAATAGAAGATGAAGTATTGACTACCAATGTCACAGAGGCTGATCTGTCCGAAACATCCTATGCCGAAAAATTAAAGGCTTCTCCCGATTTTCAGGCTTTCAAAGAGGAGTTTAAAGAAAATGTGGATAAATTAGCATTCTCGCTGAACGCTCTGGTGGAAAAAAATGCAGAATTTGATGCTCAGGGGCTTTTATCTGACACAATGGGGCTGATCAATCACAGAGATTCCCACACCGGTATCATGGATATGATCCTCAATATGCAGGATTATGATGACTGCACATATGCACATTCATTAAATGTAGCTCTCATCTGCAATATTTTTGCCGGCTGGTTGCATTTCAGTCCTGCCGAAAGGGAACTGGCTACCGCATGCGGTCTTTTTCATGATGTAGGAAAAATACAAATCCCGGCAGAGATCATCAAAAAGCCCGGCAAGCTGACACCGGCGGAATACAATATTGTCAAGACACATCCTTTGGAGTCATACAAAATGCTCTCCCGGTATAATCTTCCCGACGAAGTGAAAAATGCCGCTTTGATGCATCATGAGCGTTGTGACGGCTCCGGCTATCCCTATGGCTTTACTGCCGAAAAGATCAGTCGCTTTGCCAAATTGGTTGCCATCGCAGACGTATATGAAGCAATGACAAGCCGACGGACCTACCGCGAAGCATTATGCCCGTTCCATGTAATTACACATTTTGAAAATGACGGCTTGCAAAAATACGATCCCGCATTTTTGCTTCCTTTCCTGGAAAATGTAGTAAATACCTTCCTCAATCAGCGTGTCCGCCTGACCAACGGATTGGAAGGAAACATTATTTTTATCAATCCGGTTGCTTTATCTAAACCGACCATTAAAATCGGAGACAAATTCCTGGATTTAAAAGCGGTTGATAATGTGGAAATAGAAAAGATCATTTAAAAATCGGTATTATATGAAACATAAAGAAAAAGCCTGGTATTTACCAGGCTTTTTCTTAAGCACGAGACGGGATTCGAACCCGCGACCCTCGCCTTGGCAAGGCGATACTCCACCACTGAGCCACTCGTGCATATTCCATATAAAAGCGGGTGATGGGAATCGAACCCACGTATCCAGCTTGGAAGGCTGGTGTTCTACCATTGAACTACACCCGCACAGTGCCCAGAACCGGAATCGAACCAGTGACACGAGGATTTTCAGTCCTCTGCTCTACCGACTGAGCTATCTGGGCTTGCCGCATCTTTGCCTATTTTACAAGACATCCTATGACTTGTCAAGAAAAATGCGGTATATTTTTAAATTTTAATATTATGCAACAGTAACACTTACATTTTAAAGATTGCCAATACATCATTTAAGCGATCGGCCAAATGAAGCAGTTTCTCGGAAGACATTTCCAGATCATTCATTGTAGCACTCATATCCTGAGCCGCCTGCATGGTCGTCTGTGCGGAAGCTGCATTCTGTTCGGATATTGTGGACAGATCCTGAACAACTCCTTTGATTGCCGTTCCCGATTCGCTTAATACATCCATCTTCTCCTTGATACTGCCGATATTGTCCAGAGAGTTTTCCACACCCTCTGCAACAGCATTGTATTTTGTCTTTGTCTCTTCCAGCTTATCCTGCTGGTGATCCATATTGGCTCTTACCTCTTCCATGATTTCGACCATCTTATCGGATTCGGACATAACCTCTGCAATAATTTTCTCGATTTCTTCTGCGGAATTGTTGGACTGCTCGGCCAGCTTACAAATCTGCTCCGCTACGACCGCAAATCCTCTTCCGGCCTCTCCTGCCCTTGCCGCTTCTATACTGGCATTTAAGGACAACAGATCCGTTTCATCCGCAATCGACTGGATCATGGAAACAGCCGTATGGATACTCTGTACGGACTGGTTCATGATTGCAATCTGGTCAGCAACCTTGGTCACGGATATTTTTGTATCTTCATTTGAGGAATTCAATTCTCCGATAATCTGCTCGGATTCTTTCTCTGCCGAAGACATCTGTCCCGCATGTTTTGTCAAAGAATCCACTTCATCGGTAATATAATTGATCTGCTCTCCGATCTTCATCACATTGTCATTTGCCGTTGCCGTTCCGTCAGCCTGCGTTGCGGCACCCTGTGAAATTTCTTCAACGGAACACAATACACCTTCTACGGTTTCCTTTGTATTCTGTGCCATATCCGTCAACTGATTTGCGGAATAAACAAGATCGTCTGCGGAATTTTTGATATTATTTACAATCCTGCGAAGCTCTGTCTGGAGCTGAACGGAAATTCCGTAAATATCTCCCAGTTCGTCATTTTGTTTTAATTGTTTCTCATCAGGAACCGCACCCAATTCACCGGCAACAATCCGCGCAAGAAATTCTCTTGTCTTTTTCATTGTGGCAACCATTCCGCGGGACAACATCATAATGATCACGGATGCAATGACTACAAAGATAATGGAGAAAATAACAATTTTTGCAATCTGTCCGTTGATGGTTCCCTGAATGGAGGAAGTCTCCATGGCAACCTCAATAGCGCCTACAATAGATCCGTCCGAGTTGATCAGTGGCTGATAATATGCATAATAGCTCTTACCCTGGATTTCAAAATCCTTCAGGAAAACGTTCTCTCCTTCTGCAATGCGGGCATAAATCTCTTTATCAAGAGATGTTCCGTTGGCAACTCCGCCCTTTTCTTTGGAGATGGTCGTAATCAGACGCATATTGCCGAAAAACAGGCTTGCTTCAAATCCGGTCTGCTCTTTCAATCCGTCTATCAGCTTACTGTCCCCGGAAATCGTGGTTTCTCCCTTGGTTACTTTTCCGGTCATACTCTTTTTGTAATCGCCTTCATACAGGTTGGTATATGTTTCGTCCAGAGTTGCCGCTACAATCTGCAATGACTTTTCTATCTCGTTTTCAATTCCTGTTCTCAGCGAACGGGTACTGAAAATAGTAATCATAACACAAATTAAGATCATGGGAAGCAGGCAAAGCCCTACCAGTTTACGGGAAAAGGTCAGAAAACGTTTTCTTTCTTTAAACTGATATTTCTCCGGCTCCTCTGCAGCCTCTCCCTCCGATTCCGGCACAAACTCTTCTGATGCTGTTTCTGCTTCCGGTTCTGTCTCTGCTACCGGTTCTGTCTCTGCTACCGGTTCTATGTATTCCTCCGGGATTTCCGCATCTTCCTCATCATTGAGCCCGTCCACAGGTTCTGTCTCACCTGCAGCCGACTCTGTCTCACCGACGGCTTCTGCCAGTTCATCCGGACCGGCCGGCTCCTCTTTCTCTTCCAATATATCTGCCAGTTCATCCGCTACGGAGATATTCTGTTCTTCCTCTGTTAACTCTACTGAGGCCAGTAATCTTTCTAATTCATCTTTATCCATTTGTATACCCTCACCTTACCTCAACTACCAAAGCTGTTTTTTACATAATCTATGTGCCTATTTTAACACATCTTGACTTTGACATTCAATGCTTTTGGAAAAGTACTCTCTATATTTTCAAATCTTCATCCCATCAGCATGTCCGCAATCTGCATAACAACTCCCGAAACCCTGTTTTCCCTCAACCAGTTCTCCTCTGCCAAAGTGATCGATCCCAGTTTTTTTGCTGTCGTAATCTGATTGACTCTGCCGAAATATCTCATAAGCTCCCGATAATTTCCCATTCTGTCCAGCACGCTTTCGCCGTAAGCCTCATACTCATGCTCACAGCTTGTAATGATCTGCATGGCAAGTTTCAATTCGCCGTTTACATCGCTTGCTTCCATGAGAATATCCGGTCTTTTTTCTATAAACTCCATAAAGTATGCCTTTGCTTCCGTCAGCTTCTTTTCCATAATCATTTCCGCCAGCCGGTTTTTGACTTCCATGGTCTCTTTTTTCTCTCCGACCATACCCACCATGGATTCGTGCACCTTTAACCCATTTACGATTATATAAACCTTCAGCAAAAACTCCGAGATAAAGCCGAAAACCCGTTTGTGATAATCGTCATAACCGGTAAAATCCATCTGCGGCTCCATTTGAAAGAAGATCTCAAAAAGCCAGTTTACATAGGCATCAAACAACTCGTTCCGGCAAATGATCATATTGCCGAAATATGTTTTATTCTCATGGACCAGCCGCTCAAAAACCGGATAATATGCCGGAAATTTTTCTTTGAGAACCTCTCCCGCAAGAATCAGGTCTTTGATATTGTGATTTTCTCCAAATCCGTCATAATATGCAGACCTGAGAGAAAGGGTTTTGGTCGTCATAATATCATATTCTTTCAGGATAGTTTCTATCTCTGCTGCGGTATATGCCTTTCCCTGTTCGTTGATCAGATATCTGCGGTAATGACAGCTCCCTTTGATATCCGCATCGGGACAATTTCTTGCCGCCCAGTATAACCCCGTCAGCTCACTGTAGTAACAGTTCTTATCCGATATCTCATCTCCGGTATCATCTCCCATATAGCCCAGATCCGACTTTCCCTTTTTCCCCACATGCAGGGGCACATAGATGGGATCCTTGGGAGGATCAAAAGGTTTATGGGTGCATACAAAAATCTGTACCTTCAAGAAATCATTCTCCTATCCCAGTAAATAATTGACAAACTGCTGCGCCGTCCTGCCGGAAATGCCGCCATGGCTCAGCTCCCACTTATTGGCTTCTGCCTTGATCTCCTCATCCGGCATGGTGATGCCCGCCCTTCTTGCGAGACCGATGGCAATTTCATAATATTCCTTCGGTGTAGGCTTGGAGTAGCTGATGGTAACACCGAAACGATTAACCAGAGATAACTTTTCTTCCATGGTATCGGAACGATGCATGCCATCCTGGAATTCCATGTCATTACGATCATTCCATGTTTCTTTGATCAGATGCCGTCTGTTGGAAGTCGCATAGATCAGGATATTTTCCGGTTTAGTTTCCACACCGCCTTCAATTACGGCCTTCAAAAATTTATACTCTACTTCAAATTCTTCAAATGACAGATCGTCCATATAAATAATAAATTTATAATTGCGGTTTTTAATCTGAGCGATGACATTGGACAGATCCTTAAACTGATGCTTATAGATCTCGATCATCCTCAACCCCTGATCATAAAACTCATTGACAATTGCCTTGATACTGGTGGATTTTCCCGTTCCGCTGTCGCCGAAAAGCAGCACATTATTTGCCTTTCTTCCCTCTACAAAAGCTTTGGTATTGGCAATCAGTTTCTTTTTCTGTATCTCATAACCGATCAGATCATCCAGCATGACCTTATCCATATTGTTGATGGCCTGGAAAGTAATGTGTCCAAGCTCATCCACGCTGCCGATTCGGAACGCTTTGTTCAATCCGAACATCCCCACACCGTAATCTTTATAAAAATCCGTCACACAGGCAAAAAATTCGTCTTTTGTGTTAGCATCTGCTAATCTCTGACTCAGCGCCTGTACCTTCTCGCTGACATTTTTATTGTACATCAGCTCCGGCTTGCCGATGGCTCGGTAATCCGATAAGGTAGAAAAACAATCCACGTCCAGCGCCTCTTCCAGATATGTAAAATCGTAATGGAAGAGCTCCATAAACGCTTTGAAATCATTTTTTGCAAAATGATTGACACTTCCGTCGTTTGCTCCCACTTTCTCGCAGGTAATACTGAAAGGATTTTCATCGGTAATCAGGAGATAAGTCAGATAATTCTGCCACAGATTCCGATCAAAACCGTAATCCGTCGCAACGATCAAAATCCTCTTTACCTGCTGATAGACTTTTGTTACCAGTTCATCTTTATTGAAATCCCCAGACTTCACCTTACCGCAAATATCCGCCAATTCCATTAAAATGCAATCTTTGGGCAAATCCCCGTAAATAATCAATTTTGAAATAATCTGATTCACTGCCGTTACTCCTTTGTTTCCGCCATTTTCATTTTAATATCCTGAATGTTTCTGGTAATTTCATCCAGCGTTACCATAATGGCATCCAGTTTTACTCTTTCCTCTTCGTCGATTACTCCATCCTGGATGATATCGATCAGCGTCTTGGATATTTCGTCAATGTCCTGTGCCGAACCTAAAAATCTCAGAATCACTCTGTCCAGATTTTCAGAAGATTGATGATGTCCCTTTTGTGCCGGGTTATCTTTTAACAGGTAGTCCAGGCTTACTCCAAACATATTGCTGATCGCAATCAGCTTGTCCGTCTCCGGCAAAGTCACCCCGGATTCCCACTTGGATACCGCCTGACGGCTTACTGTCAGCTTATCCGCCAATGCTTCCTGAGATAAACCGCTCCTTGTTCTTAAGCTCAATATTTTTTCCGAAAAACTCATATGTAAATCTCCTTTTGACTGTCAACTTAAAGTTGCCCCAACGTTTCTTCCATCATAGCACACCCATATAAAAAAGCAAGAGCTATAAAGTATTCGGGGAATGGCTTCCTGTATATTTATCATATATCACAGGAGGCCATTCCCCGAATTATGAATAAATTCTATGATGCCTGCTCGAACTGGGAATTATACAGTTTCGCATAGAAACCGTCTTTTGCAAGCAACTCTTCATGTTTGCCCTGCTCGATGATATCGCCGTCCTTCATAACCAGAATCAGGTCTGCATCTCTGATGGTGGACAGTCTATGGGCGATGATAAAGCTGGTACGCCCCTTCATCAGATTGTCCATGGCTTTCTGTATCCTGATCTCCGTTCTGGTATCGACGGAAGATGTGGCTTCGTCCAGGATCATGATCCTGTTATCTGCCAGAATGGCACGGGCAATGGTCAGCAGCTGCTTCTGTCCCTGGGATACATTGCTGGCATCTTCGTTTAACTCCATATCATAGCCGCCGGGCAGTGTCCGGATAAAATGATCTGCATGGGCTGCTTTCGCTGCCGCAATGACTTCCTCGTCCGTCGCATCCAGTCTGCCGTAACGGATATTTTCCATAATGCTGCCTTTGAACAGCCATGTGTCCTGTAATACCATGCCAAAAGCATCTCTCAGCTCCCGGCGGTTAAAGTCCTTGATATTATGACCATCTATCCTGATTGCCCCATCGTTCACATCATAAAACCGCATCAGCAGTTTTACCATGGTTGTCTTGCCTGCACCCGTAGGTCCCACAATGGCGATCTTCTCTCCCGGTTGAATATCCGCACTGAAGTCATGGATAATAATCTGATCTTCTTTATAACCGAATTTTACATGGTCAAAAGTAACAGCCCCTACCAGATTTTCCGTACTTACCGGATTTTCCACAAGCTGGTCTTCCTCTTCTTCATCCAGAAACTCAAATACTCTTTCCGCAGCTGCAGCCATGGACTGTACCTGATTTGCTACCTGTGCAATCTGCTGGATGGGCTGGGTAAAGTTCTTAACATACTGGATAAATGCCTGAATGTCGCCAATGGTAATAATGCCTTTGATGGCTAACAAACCGCCGGTCAACGCCACGCCTGCATATCCCAGATTGCCCACAAACATCATAATGGGATGCATCATTCCCGAAAGGAACTGGGATTTCCATGCAGAATCATAAAGCACTTTATTTGTTTTATTAAACTCATCGATGACATCTTCTTCTTTATTGTAAGCTTTGATGACAAGATGCCCGGAGTAATTTTCTTCCACCTGACCGTTGATATGTCCCAGATACTCCTGTTGTGAGCGGAAGAACTTCTGGGATTTTTTCATAACCAGCCCGATCAATGCAACGGAAATCGGCAGAATGATCAATGCGATCAACGTCATCAACGGTGAAATGGAAAGCATCATCACCAAAACACCGATCATTGTCGCAACGGATGTAATGATCTGGGTAATACTCTGATTCAATCCCGTTCCCAGAGTATCCACATCGTTTGTGATGCGGGAAAGCACTTCTCCATAAGTTCTGCTTTCAAAATATTTCATCGGCATACGGTTGATTTTTTCGGAAATTTCTTTCCTCATGCGATAGCAGACCTTCTGGGTAATACCGCTCATAATAAATCCCTGCAGGAAATTAAACAAAGAGCTGATCACATACAGTCCGAGCGTAAGCAACAAAATTTTCCCGATGCGGTCAAAATCAATTCCGCCGGTCTGTGCGATTTTATTCATCAGCCCTTCGGAAAGAGCCGTGGTTGCTTTACCCATGACCTTCGGTCCCACAACATTAAAGACCGTAGCCACAACGGCAAAAATCATAACACAGAATACCGCAATTTTATAGCTGCCCATATATACAAATAATTTTCCGATAGAACCTTTGAGATCCTTGGGCTTTTCTCCCGGCGCCATACCATGTCCTCCGCCCATGGGACCATGCCTTCTCGGAGGTCTTTTTATACTTTGTTCTTCACTCATATTTTACGCCTCCTTTTCTTCCAATCCCAATTCTTTCGCGGAAAGCTGGGATCTGGCAATCTGTTCATATACTTCACAGCTTTTCAGCAGTTCTTCGTGGGTACCCATTCCTACGATCCTGCCCTCATCCAATACCAAAATCCTGTCGGCATGGATAATGGTGCTGATACGTTGTGCAACGATCATGACCGTACTGTCTTTCACCTTTTCCATCAGTGCCTTTCTGAGCACCGCATCCGTCTTCATATCCAATGCGGAAAAGCTGTCATCAAACACAAGGATCTTCGGTTTCTTTACAATGGCTCTTGCAATGGCAAGCCTCTGTTTCTGCCCGCCGGATACGTTGGTTCCACCCTGTGAGATGGCACTGTCAAACTTATCCTTCTTTTCCTCGATAAATTCCATGGCCTGTGCAATTTCTGCCGCCTCTTTTATTTCTTCATCAGTTGCATCATGCTTACCAAATCGCAGATTGGATGCGATAGTACCGGAAAAAAGGACTCCCTTCTGCGGTACAAATCCGATACTGTCACGCAGATCTTTCATTTTCATATCACGGATATCTTTTCCGTCGATGGTAATGGATCCTTTTCTGACATCATAAAATCTGGGCAGCAGATTTACCAATGTAGACTTGCCGCAGCCGGTACTTCCGATTATGGCCGTAACCTCTCCGGGTTTTGCCTCAAAATCAATATCCGTCAGCACATCTTCCTTGGCGTTGGGATAAGAGAAATAAACATGATCGTACTTTACGACACCTTTTTCCACATGAAACTGTTCTGCATCTTCTTTATCTTCAATGGTAGATTCCGTCTTTAATACCTCATCGATACGGTTTGCAGCAACTCCCGCACGGGGCAACATAATGGACATCATTGTCAACATCAGGAATGACATAACAATCTGCATCGAGTAAGTGATAAAAGCTGTCATTTCACCGATCTGAAGCGTTCCCATATCAATCTTCTGTGCAGCTACCCATGTGATCAAAATCGCGGTTCCGTTCATAATGATCATCATTCCGGGCATCATGACCGACATCATGCGGTTGGTAAACAGCTGGGTTTTCATCAGATCTTTGTTTGCATCATCAAACCGCTCTTCCTCTTTCTTTTCCCTTCCGAAAGCACGGATTACGGATAAACCTGTCAGAATTTCTCTGGAAACCAGATTAACCTTATCTACCAAAGTCTGCATAATCTTAAATTTCGGCATGGTAATGGAAACAAGCAACATAACAAAGCCAATAATCACGATCACCGACAATGCAATGGTCCACCCCATGCTCACATTTGTGTGAATAACTTTGATAATCCCACCCACACCGATGATCGGCGCATATAAAACCATACGAAGCAGCATTGTAGATACCATCTGAACCTGCTGAATATCGTTGGTACTTCTGGTGATCAGAGAAGCAGTCGAGAATTGATCAATTTCCGCATTGGAAAAACCGACAACCCTGTGAAATACTTTCTGTCTCAGATCCCTTCCTATGCCTGCGCCAACCCGGGATGCAAAAAAACCGACAAATACCGAGGCGGCACCCATCAGCAGGGCAATCAAAAGCATTTTGACACCGGAAACGACCAGATAGGAAATCTGAATTTTATCCACATCCACTCCTGCCGCTTCATTACATGCTGTTGTAAACTTCAGTGCCTGAGACATTACCATGCTTTCACCTGTGGTCTCTACCATAGATTCCACGGAAGCCCTTGCCTGCTCCAGTAAGGCATTCAACTGCTCTCCCGCAATCTGCCCCGATTGGACAGCCTGCATGACCTGATCTATATCAATTTCTTCATTGCTCTCCATTTGGTAAGCCAACACTGCCGGAATCATCAGCTCCTGATCCAGCACATCCAGCTCTTCTTCGGAGAATTCCTTTGCCACGTAGAGAGAACCGTCTTTTTCAAAACTGTTTTCCCATGTCTCTTTCTCCTTTTCGGTCATCATCATCATGATCATCTGATAGGACTCTTCGGTTATCTTTTCCGGCAAAATATGTTCTTCTCCGCCGTTGATAATTCCCACATCGATGATATTGGATGTATACTGGGGCAATGCCAGATCGCAACAGGCCTGCACCACAAGCAGACAGAAAACGGCGATTACGCTCTTCCAATATGGCACCATATTTTTAAACAATTTTCCCATAATCCGCTCCTTCTTATTTCCTTATATAAGCACAATTAGCATTATTTACCTTCTGCCGATTTCTTGTCAATGAAGTTTAGATTTATTTAAGGAATTTTAGAAAAAAATCTCCAAAACCGCAAAGAATACGACCGGCACCAGTAAACAAGGCAGCATATTTAACGTTTTAATTTCCTTTATTTTTAAAATGGAGATTCCCGAACTTGCAATCAGAAATCCCCCCACAACGGAAATCTCGGTCATCATATCCGGACTCATAAAATCTCCCACCAGACATGCCAACAGATAAATTGCTCCCTGCCACAGGAATAAAACACCGGCGCAGGCCGCAATCCCAATCCCGTAAGCCGATGCCAGCACGCAGGAAGTCACCAGATCCAGAGTAGCATTGGTAAAAAGATACGTATTATCTCCGTATAATGCACTGTTAATGGGTCCTAAAATAGATAAAGTCCCAATACAGAATAATAAAATTCCCGTGGACAATCCCTCTCCCAGTCTGCCCTTTCCCGAAAAACGCTGTGTCAGTTTCTGGAACCTTCCGTCTATATTCAACATGGTTCCTATGAGGCTCCCCAATGCCAGTGCTACGATAAACAGCACCGGATAATTGCTTTTGGGCATATTTTGCACAACCGCATTGATGCCCAGCCCCGTTGCCGCCAGCCCCATGGCATCAAACATAGCATCCTTATATTCATCCTTGATGCCTTTTTTAATAATACTGCCCGCTATACTGCCGATCAATATAGTCCCTGTATTTACGATCGTTCCTAACATGTTATCTTCCACCTTATTGTATGTTGCATCATTTGCTTTCATTGTACCGCAAAACAAACGGCCTTTATTATTTTAGTAAAATTCTTTTTCCAATTCAATAGCCGATTATTATTTACAAATGATCTTTTCCCTTCTATACTTTTAAACAAAATATTTATTTTGAGGAAAAGCAGCTTATGAGTCAGTCTCTTTCAACTCCACAGGGAAACCTTTTTTACGAAATACACTCCGGCCGGATCTCCATTCTTTCTTATGAAGGAACCGATCATTATCTGGAGATTCCCGATAACATTGAAGATTGTCCTGTTACACGGATTGCCCCCAAAGCTTTTCTGGGCAACCGCCAAATCCGGCAGTTAGTCCTGCCTTCCCAAATCGCGGAAGTCGGTGACTGGGCATTCTCGCATATGACAGGATTAGAATACCTGACCTTGCCGCCCCGTGAGATCACGCTGGGCAGACAGGTCTTTTTGGATTGTCCGGTACTGACGGAAATCCGCATACAGGGGCAGTTTGAAAAAAGTCCCGAGCTTTCTTCATATCTTGCTGCCGCTCTCATGATTCTGAAAAACCCGTTTCTGTTCCGTCCCTCCGATGCCGGAAAGGATTTCTGGTATGCAGAATTTGATGCAGCCCTATGTCGCTTTTTGGAGCGTCCCGATGACGAAGGCTTTGAACCGGTTTATCTGGGCTGGTTTGAAGACGAAGATGTCATGGCCACCCAGCATCCCGGATATATCAAACAAAAACGTCTGGAAAAAGCGGCACTCTCCATGAAACGCCTGCGTTTTCCAAACGCTCTGAATAACGATGTTTCTAAACTCTATGAATCCTATCTGCGCTCCCATTTCTCCACCGGAGTCTGGGAATGCTTTTGTACAAAGGAATTTGCTTCCGACTGCGCTTATCTCAAAATCCTGTTGGATCTGGGTTGTGTGACGGAAGCCAATATGGATTCCCTTCTCGCCGATGTCAATCGGATCGGTGCCTGCGAAGCCGCGGTTATGCTGCTGCAATATCAGCAGACTCATTTGACAAAATCCGACTTTTTCAGCGATCTGACCCTATAATCTCCGTACAATCTAATATTCTTTTTCGATTTCCTTTACCCGTTCATACAAAAGCTCATTTGTGGGCACATAAATCCCGTTCTTGACAGATTTTTTCCAAAATTTATACTAAAGCTATAACAAACCTCGCAGTAACAGATCTGTGACATGATTACAGGAGGAAATATATGAGTCTGGCAGCAAATCTTATGCGTAAAATATGGGCAAAAAATGACAGGAAACGGGACAAAGACAATACGGAACCGGATAATCTGACCATTTATCGTGATATTTCTTATACCGCATCCGAATCCGATCGTGACCGGATCTTTCATCTGACGGATATCTACCGTCCTATCGTCAGCGATGAGACACTTCCCGTTATCGTCAGCATCCATGGAGGCGGTTGGTTTTACGGAGACAAGGAATTGTATCGTTTTTATTGCATGCATCTTGCTTCCAAAGGCTTTGTCGTTGTCAATCCCAATTACCGCCTTGCTCCGGAATCCAAATATCCCGCTGCCATTGCCGATGTCTGCCTGCTGATGGACTTTATCCGGCAAAATGCAGCCGAATACGGCATGGATACGGAACATTTATTTATGGTAGGGGATTCCGCCGGTGCACAACTGGTTTCCCAATATTGCATACTCTCCACCAACAAAGATTACGGATCTCTGTTGTCACAATCGGCAAACGATATCCGCAGCCTGATGCCCACCCTCCCTATTCCCGCGGCAGTTGGTTTAAACTGCGGCATCTATGATATGAACGAGATCAAAGGACAAAAAATCAGCCAATGGTATCTCCCCAAACAGGTGGATTCCCCACTGGCTGACAGTTTTTGGAATGTGCTCTCTTATATGACCTCCGAATTTCCTCCTGCTTATCTGATGCTAAGTGTCAATGATGACTTAAAGGTACATACCGCAGCCATGAAAACAAAGCTGGAAGACCTTGGAATCTCTTTTCGATACAAGGAATTCGGCGAAGGCTGTCCTGAAGACGGTCATGTATTCCATATCAATCTGAAAAGTCAGAACGGACTTTTATGTAATGCCGAAGAGTGCGATTATTTTCGTTCCTTTTGTGATTGATAAAGTATTTGCAAATTCATATCAACAAAATTTATCATAGCCGCCTTCCGGTATGGGATGCTCCAATCCCAAAACTCTCGGCCAGTTTCCCGTTGCCTCTATGATAAATCCCATGATCATACCCATGTGGCTGTGTAAATGCCGAAACTGTCCCAATATCAGCGTGAACCTGGTATAAGGACAATTTATCGGATATTCCAAAAGCGCTTCATCCTTTAATCCTTCCAGATAACCGCCGATCTTGACTTTTATATCCGCAAAGTAGGCATTGATCTCGTTTCTCGAAAGTGCTTTCGCAGAAACAAAATCCAGATTATCCAGCCCGTCTTCATGAACCGACGGCTGCCGATAATGCGGATCTCTCGGATTGATATACCATGTATCCAATGAGTGCAGCATATGATAAATATGTTTCCAAAGAGGCATGTTGCAATAAAGTCTGTCCCACATATCATCCGGAACACAATCAATGACATTCTGCACTTCCCAGATCGCCCTGTCTGTCAGATCTTTTATAACCTCTACATAACTGCTCTGATTCATCTTATCCTCCTTAAAAATCCGGATGCTCCCCCGACCAGCCGGTCTGAGGCAGACATTCTAAGAAATACCGATCCTCTTTCGTCAGAGTAAAATCAAAAATCTGCTGATTTTCCAGCATGCGCTCTTTGGTCGATGCTTTGGGAATAACCGAAAATCCTTCCTGATACAGAAATCCCAGTAAAAACTGTGCCGGTGTAACCCCGTACTTTTTTGCCATAGACAAAACTGTCACATCTTCCAAAATTCTCTTCCTGCCCAGCGGGCTCCATGCCTGAACCAAAATCCCATGCTCTCTGCAATAATCAACTGCCGCCTGTTGTAAATAACCCACATGCAGCTCCAGCTGATTTACCATAGGCACAACCGCCGCGTCCTCCGTGATCACTTCCAAATGATGCGGTAAGCAGTTGCTGACTCCGATTGCCCGAACCGCGCCTTCCCGGTAAAGGTCCTCCAAAGCATGCCATGTCTCCTTCAGACAATTTTTCCAATCGCCATCATCCGGTGATTTCTTGGGCCAGTGGATCAGATACAGATCCAGATAATCTGTTTGCAGCCGTTCCAAGCTTCTCTGAAAAGCCGCTTTTGTTTCCTCATATCCCATTTCATCTTTCCACACTTTACTGGCAAGAAAGATATCTTCTCTGGCAATCCCGCTTTCTTTTATGGCAGCTCCGATCTCGCATTCATTTCCGTAAAAAGAAGCTGTGTCCAGATAGCGGTATCCCGTCTCCACCGCCTTTAAGATTCCCTCTTTCCCATTTCCGTCTGTAGCAAGATACGTACCGTATCCGATGACCGGTAACTGTACTCCGTTTTTTAATTGAAATGTCTTTATTTCCTTTCTGTTACTCATGGCTAATCCCTTCTTTCATCCTCATTATCATAGCATTCACAAAATCTGGCAGCAAAGGCCGGCTCCTCATCGTGTACATACAAATGGGAGATATCTCCGTAAGCACTCATACGAAAACCTGCAATGCCTTTTCTCCGCTCCTCGGTCACAATCGTCGCTACGGAAGTCGGTGCCGCACAAAGCCCGTGCCATAAAACCATAGGTGATATACCAAGCAGATGCCCGATCAGGACACATCCGACCCCAAAATGACAGAAAAATACAATTGTATCATTGTTTGCCTTCCTAACCTCATACAAATGCCCGTTTCTCACATATCCATGCTCCTCCAGCAGCGCATCAAAATTGCTGACCACCCAATCATATTCTTCTTTCACCTTTCCCTGCTTTAAGATATCCTGATCAAACCACTTATCATATTGATAAAAAATTCCCTGTTTGGTCCAATCCTGCGGCAGCCAGTCCCAAACAATGCTTTCTCCTGTTTTGTCCGGACGCATAATGCGCGGAGCAAACTCCCTGAGCCACTCACACTCTGTCGCCGTGCGGTTCAATTTTTCCAAAGTAAAGGATGCCGTATCTTTCGCTCTGCCCAAAGGAGAAACGTAAAACTCCTTCACATCCAGCTTTGCTATTCTTTCTGATAAATATTCTGCTTCTTTCCAACCCTTCTCAGTCAAAGAATCAATGGTATAATCGGGATCCCCGTGCCTTACAATCAGAATCTTCATTTTGCAGCCTCCTTTTCATGATTCACAATATAAATACCCACACAGACCAGCAACAGAGAAAGCATGCTCACCCAACTAACCGCTTCTCCTTCTCCCAAAAACAGTGCCGACAAAACTGCCCCAAATATTGGATTCATAAATCCGAATACCGCTACTTTGGAAACGGGATTATATTTTAGCAGCAACCCCCATAATGAATAAGCCACTGCAGAGATAAATGCCATATATACCAGTAACAGAATCCCTTTTGCACTTATGACCGTAAGCCGGCCTCCAAATAGTAAGCCTATGATAACCAGAATAAACCCGCCCATGACAAACTGATATCCGCTGAGCATGACCGGATTTTCCTTCTTGGAAAATTCTTTTACCATAACAGAGGAAAAAGCATAAACGACTGCAGAAATAATAATGAAACCTTCTCCCAAAAAGGTCATGTGAAAATCCATACCGCTGCCATTCAGATTGACGAGCACCATTCCTGCAAAACCGATGACACAGCCTGAAACTTTCTTCAGATTCAATTTTTCCTGATGCATCAGCAGGCTGGCAACCAAAATCGCAATAAACACATTTGTCCCGTCAAGAATGGAAGCCTTCACACCCGTAGTATGTGCAAGCCCGATATAAAAGAAAATATATTGCCCCACCGTCTGCAGCATACTCAGGATGAAAATTTTTTCCCATGCTTTTTTATGTGGTTTTAAAAACTTCCTGCTCCCTATGCTTCCGAACAGGATTGCCAATAATCCCGCCATTGTAAAGCGGATCCCCGCAAACAGAATCTGGGAGGAAGTATCCGCATCGGAAATGGCAAACATCTGATAGCCTATCTTAATACACGGATATGCACTGCCCCAGAGAGCACAGCATATCATCGCTCCCAGCCATACAATAATCGTTTTCTGCATAAATTTTGTCTGATCCATGTTGTTCATCATGCACACATTTCCTTCATTTTATCTATTCCAAAGTCCTTTGCAAATCATCATAAATTTACATGACTCCGTATATTTACATTTTCGATACCTTCAGCCGGCTGTCACCTGTGGCATAATCAATCTCTACTCCGGGCTGGCAATTGTATACAAATACGTTAAAACAAATCCCTCTGCCCCCGTCTTCCACAGACCATCCTTCCATTAGTACCCCGCTTGCAACCAGATTATTTCCTTCGTAAACAGGTGTTACCCGATAGAGCACGTGATAGTTGGTTGCTTCCACAAAATCATCCACCATATTTTCAAAGGGAAGCATTCCTTCCACATTTAAAAATCTTGTCCCTGTGATCAGGTTCTTTTCGTTGGCATTCTCTCCGGTAAGCTGATAGCCGATCAAATGGCAACGATTGTACAGGTATTTCCCGTCCACGCAATCATATTTTACCGTATGCCACCCGGAGGGTTTCACCTGACCGATAGGTCCCCGCTCCTCTTGCGGCATCAGATCAATCCCCACATTGGCAAATGCGGTCTGACATCTTCCGAGTGCGTCTAATTCGCTATATCTTTCAAAGGATTCCGTCGTATAATCCGTTTCATCGAAATAGGGAATATTTCCATTGATCTCCACATACGGTGTTCCGTCAAAAGGCGGGATTTCCGCTAAAGAGATTGGGGCCTGTTCACAATCTTTTTCAATCCCCCAATCCCGGACATGAAGAGAGCCCTGCTGATACGCTACAGTTCCGGCAGCCCCGCCAAAAAGCGCCAGAACAAAGCATATATAGAGAGCCCATATCCTTCTTCTTTTCATTTTGTCTTTTTTTCTGTTTCTTCTATTTCTTCCGGTCAATATCGTCACTTACTCTTCTATATGCTCCCTGCCCTGGGCAATGATTGTCCGCACATGTCCGTCAGCCAGAGAATAGAAAACTGATTTTCCTTCCCTGCGGCTTTTGACCAGCTTATTCTGCTTCAAAATTTTCAACTGGTGGGAAATTGCCGACTGCGTCATGTTCAATGCCTGAGCCAGATCGCACACGCAAACCTCTGCTTCAAATAAAACAAATAAAATTCTGATACGGGTAGAATCTCCGAATACCTTAAACAATTCTGCAAGATTGTACAACTCAATCTCATCAGGCATAGTTTCGTTTACAATCTTTAAAAGCTCCTGATGTACTTCTTCCGTATCACAACAATCCAATTCTTCATCTATCAAAATATCACCTGCTCTCGATTCTGAATAGTTCCATTGTAGCATCTTTACAGTTTTTTGACAAACAAGGCTCTGATTGCATTCAGTACGGCGATTACCATGACACCTACATCTGCGAAAATCGCAAGCCACATGTTAGCAATCCCTAACGCCCCCAATATCAGGCAAATGATTTTAATGCCGATGGCAAACACAATATTCTGATATACAATACCGATACATTTGCGGGAAATCTTGATTGCTTTTGCAATCTTCATCGGATCATCATCCATCAGCACAATGTCTGCCGCCTCAATTGCAGCATCGGAACCCAGCGCACCCATGGCAATTCCGATATCCGCTCTGGACAAAACCGGAGCATCATTGATGCCGTCCCCTACAAAGGCGAGTTTCTCCTTGCTTCCTTTTCTTTCCAGCAGTTCTTCTACCTTACTTACCTTATCGGCCGGCAAAAGCTCACTGTAAACCTCTCCGATTCCCAGCTCCTTTGCTACCTGCTCAGCCACATTTTTGGCATCACCGGTCAACATTACCGTTCTTGTTATACCTGCCTTTTTCAATTCCTGAATAGCTTCTTTGGCATGAGGTTTCAACACATCCGCTATCAGGATGTGTCCCGCATATGCGCCGTCCACCGCCATATGCACTACCGTTCCTACACTGTGGCAGTCCGCATATTCCACACCGAGCTTTTTCATCAACTTCGCATTTCCGGCAGCCACCGCAATACCGTCCACTTTTGCCGTTACACCATTGCCGCTGATTTCTTCCACATCACTGACTCTGTTCCGGTCAACCGGTCTTCCGTAAGCCTTTTGCAGACTTTTACTGATCGGATGGGAAGAGTAACTCTCTGCTAACGCCGCATATTCCAGGAGCTTTTCTTCCTCCATGGTATTATGATGAACTCCCACAACTTCAAATACTCCCTGTGTCATGGTTCCTGTCTTATCAAATACCACACACTTTGTCTGGGAAAGCGTTTCCAGATAATTGGATCCTTTTACCAATACGCCCGCATTGCCGGCTCCGCCGATACCGGCAAAGAAACTGAGCGGAATACTGATCACCAGCGCACAGGGACAGCTGATAACTAAAAATGTCAGGGCTCTGTAAACCCATTCTCCCCATTCCGGTGAAAGTCCCATCAGAAGTCTCACAATCGGAGGCAGCAGCGCCAGTGCTACCGCACTATAGCAGACAATCGGTGTATAGTAACGGGCAAACTTCGTAATGAAGTTTTCGGATCTTGATTTTTTGGAGCTGGAATTTTCCACCAGATCCAATATCTTGGATACCGTCGATTCTCCGAATTCCTTTGTCGTCTTGATTTTTAAAAGACCCCTCATGTTGATGCAGCCGCTGATGACCTCATCTCCCTCAGATGCCTCTCTGGGCAGGCTTTCTCCTGTCAGGGCACTGGTGTTTAAAGTGGTGCTTCCCTCTACAATCACGCCATCAATGGGAATTTTTTCTCCGGGCTGTACGACAATGACCGTCCCGACGGCCACTTCATCCGGGTCGACCTTCTGAAGTTTTCCATCTTGCTCAATATTGGCATAATCCGGTCTGATATCCATCAATTCACTGATATTTTTCCGGCTTTTCCCCACGGCATAGCTTTGGAACAGCTCGCCGATCTGGTAAAAAAGCATAACGGCCACACCCTCTTCATACTCGCCAAGAGCAATGGCACCCACTGTAGCAACAGCCATCAGGAAATTCTCATCAAATACCTGTTTGTTTAAAATCCCTTTTACGGCTTTTTTCAATATGTCATATCCGATTACCAGATACGGTATGAGAAACAATACAAATTTTACATATCCGTTATCGATCGGGAGTAATTTTAATACGACAATCAGTAATGCGGAAATCACTATCCGAATCAGTACTTTTTTCTGTTTCTTGCTCAAAGAAGCCACCTGCTTTCTGATCTGAATAATCTGCGATTAAAAATAAATCTCGCAGTCATCCTCTACTTTTTTACAATTTTTCAGCACATTCTGCATAACGGTCTTCGGCTCCTGACCCTCTTCAAATTCCACGATCATCTTTAAAGTCATGAAATTTACCGTTGCATCCTTCACACCGGCGGTTTTTTTCGCAGCTTCTTCCATTTTATTGGCACAGTTTGCACAATCAACTTCAATTTTATATGTTTTTTTCATCTTTCACTTTCCTTCCTTATCTTCACAATTCATTTTCATATGAACAATTATTCATATGTTTAAATTAATTATAGCACCTGACATTTACATGTCAAGTGCTATTATTCTAAATATATATTTTATTTGCTTTAATATATTACATTTAAATTCTGATTATTATGCTCCGCCCCTCTCTGAATCCTTCACACAGTCATCATCTCTCACGGTCCGTTCAATGCGACAACTCTGTAAAATACGCTTCAGCCATCATATAGAATCGTTTCACAGCTTCGTCTTTTGTGCAATATCCCAGATAATAATCCCTGAAAGCATCCTGAAACATACTATCAAGTTCATAATCATAAATCGTACAGTTTTCTAAAGTAGCTTTCTTCGCATTCGCACAATATACTTCGAGGGCATTCTGATCATTCAAGAACTCGGATGTTATCTCTCCGGAAGCCGCTAATTCTTCCATAACACTTTGATTATTCACAAAGGTTTGCGGCTCATTTTCTACCATTTCTTTCATAATGTCCGGATTACAGGTTAATTGATACATAATATCTTTTACCAATTCCCGATTATCTGTTTCCTCTGCCGCACAGATCAAAGTTCCTCCCCAGAATCCGGTTGCCGGCCCTTCGCATATTGCCCAGTCACCCCATAAATCTTCTGCCGCTAAAGGCATCACATATTCTATCAGCCAGGGAGGTGCAAAATATCCGAATACGTCACCCGACTGAGTCATTCCTTCCATCCACTCCTCGGACCACATAAGAGCGCCTTCATTACATCCCTTTTCCTCCAGCAATTTTGTCTGCTCCACCCATTCGTAAATACCGGAATCTATATTAATTTTGCCATCTATTACCCACGGAGTGTCTGCATTCTGTGCAAACAAACGATAATTCTCCTCATAAGAAGATAAAATCTTCCAACCTGCAGCTTCCAACCTTTCTGCAGACTGATTAAAAGTTTCCCAATCAGAAAGATATTTCTGTACCTCTTCAGGATCGTCCGTTCCGAATACTTCTCTTGCCACAGATCTTCTATAAACATATACTTCCGGAGCTGCCAGCCATGTTGTAGCTTTTACTTCTCCATTGCTATCTGTCGCCGCATCCAGATTATATTGATACTGATCACCCATATAATCCGTTAAACCCAGTTCCTCCATGGAAATGCAGATATCATCTGCATCTATGTACTTCATGGCGTTATATTGGGGCTCTACTAAAAATATATCCACTCTGTCATCCGCATCTTTTTCTCCTTTTGATAATGCCGCATCCAACGCATCCTCATACTCATCATCAAAAGTCGGTATCATAATCCAATTTACTTTTACATCCCCGATCAGCCCTTCTTCATCACTCACTCCTGTATAATCCGGATAATAATTTTCCATCAAAGTCCGGAACTCCTCGTTCCAACAATAGATATTCAATACATCTCCCGTATCCTCTGAAAAATCAGTCTGCCCGGATATCAGTTTCTGCAACGACGTTTCTAAATTGGCTTCATTCAAAGAAATTCCGTCATCATATCCGACTAAAGAAAATTCATATTCTCCACGCAGTTCTCTCCACTTTGCTTTAAACTCTTTCTTTGAAACGGAAACCCCATCAATTTCATAAAGGTCTGTCAGCCAATCAACTGGATCCGGATACGAATGCAGCTGACACAATAACACTGCTTCTTTATTCTCCATCTTGTAATAACTTGCTATACTTTCTCCCTGTCCTATAAAACAACTGAGAATCAACCCTTCTTTTTCTACATATAGCATGTTACCTGCGGAACCAAATTCTCCTATCTCTACTACCTCATCATTAGAATAAGTATATACTTTCACACCTGCAGCATGGCAATAATTTTCCACAAGAAGCAATTCCGGAATATCATCTTCATCGATAAAAGCCAGATAAAATTTCGCGCATCCGCATCCCACAGAAGAATTGCCTTTTATATACTCCTTTAAAAATGCATAATAGGCATTTGCATAAGGAATATCCCATTGTGGCGTTTGTTCGGCAATAACTGTAACTAATGTATCATAAGACTCTTTCAACTCATTTCTGTTAATCATTTCATTTTTATGGGTTGCAAAAGTTATTCCCTGCACTGTATCTTCCTGTGCCACCTTTTCTTTTTGACAGCCACTCAACAACAGGATAATCGGCAAAACCCAAAATAAATTTCCTTTACTCTTATGCCCAAACGATTTTTTATTTTTTTGATCCTTTGATTTCATTGGGATATTCCTTTCTAAGCAATCTTATTTTGCTCCCTTATATGTGGAAGCTTATATGATTATCCCATAGCAAAGCATCATTTTTGCATCATTTCCAAAAAAAATCCTAATGTCCTTCTATGTTATCCGCAAACGGCGCACTCTCATTTACATACAGAAGATAACATTGCCCTGTTTGCCCGGGAATATCCACCTCTTCTATCCAACATGACCATTCATCAAATTCCAGATTATCCTGTAGTTTACTCTCAATTTCATCCAGACTGTCATCTGTACTAAACAAAATTTCCGACAACATATCTACATGATTTCCCGTTCCGGATGTATTCCCCGTTTCTGAGTATGTATCAATGATCTCTGCGGAGGTTAATTCCGTTTTTATCATGTTCTTCAACTCTCTTGTCTGCATTCCGGTCGCAATATGATTAACAATCATTCCTATTATTTCAAAAGCTATTACTAATATGATAAGCACGAGCGGAATACAGATTACGACTTTCATAATTCGTTTTACAATTTTCACACTATTCTCCTCCA
>JBJEJA010000024.1:0-2338 GCA_051877575.1 Lachnospiraceae bacterium
TTTACATGCTTCATGTCTACAAGATATTATGACACTTGACGGAAGAAAAAACAAGGAAAACAGGCTAACAGAAAAAGTGAAATGCCAGCAGCACAATCCCCAATCCTGTCAAAATCACACCGGTTGTTATCCCCACAATCCTGTTATTGACTTTATTGGCAAACTGCGCCGACACAACAGAACCGACGGTAGCCGTAATGATACAAATAAGAAGCACATCCCATCTTTCCCCAATAATAGACGGTTCGATCAGCACATGACTGACAAAAGCAATCAGGGCAGTAAAAGTCATAATAAAAGTACTGGTTCCAACAGCAGACTTCCGGCTCATTCCCAGAAATGCAGTGAATACTACGAGCATCATCATACCACCGCCCGAACCCACAAATCCGGTGCCAAACCCAATGGTCAGTCCGAAAAACAGTGAAATCAAGACCCCTTTTATATCCAGCCGTGTTCCTTTTTGCACGGTATTCTCCCGCTGTGTATCCGGTTTCAACAAAAAACGGATTCCGATCCCGACACATAAAATAAGGGAAAAACTGCCCAGAACAACATTTCCGACTTTAAAAGCCGCAAAACTTCCCGCAATACACATCCCCAGAATGCAGACAAGCATAATCCATCCCCGCTTTAAATCAATATTTTTATGCCTGATATAAATGGATGTTGTAAATGCAGAGCCCAGGATATCCGATGCCAGCGCAATTGCAGTCGCATGATACGCTCCCGTCTCCCCTGCAAAGGAAGGACACAGAACAATCAAAATCGGCACCATGACCGTTGCAGCCGAAAGTCCCGCCAATCCGGTTCCGATCCCGGCTCCCAATGCCGCAATTATATACCAAAAATATTCCATACCGTTATCCTCCAATCTCGCTATTTATGAACGATTGTTCCCGGAAATCAACCAGTTTGCCGACACAAGAATCCCAGGCAGAATAAAGACAATCAACACAGTCGCACAAAACGCACCTTTTGCAATCGTCAGACAGATTTTCCCAATCGTGAGATCCGCAAAGAGGAAACCGAGAATTCCGGTGACAAGAATCCTGATAGATGCTGAGGTAAAAATCGTATGCAGGGCACCGTCATAGGATCTTGTAATCGCTTCGCAACTGTCCGTTTTCTTTCATTCTTTTTTATTATAACCGGTAAATAAAATTTTGTAGGCGATGGCCGCGCCCATGAGAATACACCGGACAATCACCAGCGCAAGATAATACATCCCCACTAAATCCGATAAATGACATGTTAGTGCATACGCCGCATTGTACAATCGCAACAAGGAGCAGCGGAATAACAAGGGAACGGAAGGTGAGTGCAATAAAATTTCCCGTCCAGTTTTCTGCTGCATTCACTTTTAATCTATCGAGAAATTCCCTGGTTTCCTCGGAATCTTCGGGCAGATATTCTGTCATGTCATCATTGACATTGACTTCTCTTATGAGAAACAATGATATAACGGTAATCGACAGCATGACTCATAAAATGACGCGGCGCTGATTTACCAGAAAATCAGAAATCTTTTTTATGAGATTTCTCCTTCACAACGTATTTGACATCTATGTACCCACAAAGTATAATTTGCATATCGTGTTTTTACAACCAACTGTTGATTATCGTTTGGTGTGTTTATCAACACATTGTTTCATAATGTTGAATAATTGTCCATTATTGATGAATTTGTTTAGGAGATTACAGAATGAAAGAAGACCAAAGAATCAGATTGAGCAAGCAGTTGCTGCAAAATGCACTGATCTCACTGCTGAAAGAAAAGAGTATCAACAAAATATCCGTCCGTGAAATATGTGATACCGCACAAATTAACCGCACTACATTTTATAAATATTACGGCAGTCAGTACGACTTGCTGGCAGCAATCGAAACCCATGTGCTGGATACGCTTTCGGAAGGAATGAATGATAACAATCCTTCCGAAAGACTGTTGCCGAAACTGTTAAAGCAAATCGACGAAAATATCGAACTGTACCGCCTGTTGCTCAACAACAATATAGATCCCCTTTTCCCGCAGAAATTGTTAAACTTACCGGCGATCAAGGAACAGCTTTCAAACATTGTAGAGGATAAATCCTTTGCGAAATACGGAGAATACACCTACGAATTTCTTGTGTGGGGCGGTTACAGCGTCATCGTCAAATGGCTGAATAAGGAAAAACGCGAATCCCCTGAAGAACTGGCAGAATTTATCAACAAAGTCTTTATGCGGATCGGCATAGAAGCCTGAAGTCTTTACAAATTCTACCATTCATGCTTCTTTTCCTTCCAATGCCCTGACACTTTTAATCGGATATAAACACAATGCGGTCAGACTCAG
>JBJEJA010000025.1:0-2273 GCA_051877575.1 Lachnospiraceae bacterium
GATAATACAACCAAAATGTCAGTTGACTATCTCCATAATGTCGGCTTATACTAACCGTGCAAGGAATGATAAGAAAGCCGGACGGAGGTGAGAACAGGATGGGTGACAGAACAATCTTACATAGTGATATGAATTGTTTTTACGCCAGTGTTGAAATGCTTCATCATCCAGAATTTGATGGGAAGCCGCTTGCTGTAGGTGGCGATCCGGAAGCAAGGCACGGAATCGTTTTGACAGCAAATTATATTGCGAAAAAATGCGGGGTAAAAACAGGAATGGCACTCTGGCAGGCAAAACAGGTATGCCCGGATATTATTTTTGTCCCTCCAAGGATGGATCTTTATCTCAGATTTTCTGGAATGGCGAAAGAGATCTATGCAGAGTATACCGATAAGATTGAGCCTTATGGAATTGATGAAGCTTGGCTGGATGTAACAGACAGTAGCAGTATCAAGGGTGATGGAATGAAAATCGCAAAGGAAATCAGTGAAAGAGTGAAATATGAACTCGGAGTGACTGTGAGCATTGGAATTTCATGGAATAAGATATTCGCAAAACTTGGTTCTGATTATAAAAAGCCGGATGCTATTACACAGTTTCATCGGGACAATTACAAAGAAATCGTCTGGGGGCTGCCAGTGTCAGATCTTTTGTATGTTGGCAGGCAGACGAACAAGAAATTGCAGAAGCTGGGGATCCATACTATTGGACAGTTGGCACAGACAGATGAAAAACTGTTGGACAGCCATTTGGGGAAAATTGGTCTGGTGTTATGGGCATTTGCGAATGGATATGATTCAGATCCGGTTTGTACGGAGGGGTATGAAGCACCGGTCAAGTCCATTGGGAATAGTACAACGACGCCCAGAGACCTGGAAACCGATCTGGATGTTTGGATCATTCTGATGGCATTATCGGAAAGTGTATCTGCCAGATTACGGAAACATGGTTTCAAATGTAATGTGGTGGAAATATCAATCCGGGATAATGGGTTGAACAGCATCACAAGGCAGAAGCGTATCAGCCAGCCTACAAATATTACGGATGAAATTGTAAAAGCAGCATTTGAATTATTTAAGAAACATTACAGATGGGAGCATCCGATACGGAGCCTTGGCGTGAGGGGATCTGATCTGGTAATGGAGGATATTCCGGTTCAACTTGATCTATTTGATAATCAGGAGAAACGGGATAAATTAGAAAGGTTGGATCGGGCTGTAGATGAAATCAGACGACGGTTTGGATATTTCAGCATACAGCGGGCAGCAATGTACCAGGATAAAGTCTTATCCCACTTGGACGCCGGTACACATACGGTCCATCCTCACAGTTATTTTCATGGATAATGGGAGGGATAGATTTGAAACAGACATTAACCAGAAAACAGGAAGAAAGCTATCAGTGCATTGTAAGGTTTACCGAGGAGCATGGGTTTCCGCCAACTGTCAGGGAACTGGGAGAATTATTGGGAGTTGCTTCAACATCAACGGTGTTTTCCAGAATCAAACAGTTAGAGAAAAGCGGATATATCCGGAGAGTTCCGGCATCTCCAAGAGCAATCGAAATCCTTTGACGGAGGTGCGGTATGAATAAAGTATATGTTGATGTGGTAGCAGAGTTCAGTAAAGAAGGCCGCCTGATTCCAATTTTATTTGTTTGGGAGGACGGCAGAAAGTACAAGATTGACAAGATACTTAAGATTGAGCGATGTGCCAGCAGGAAAGCAGGCGGTGTTGGTACGATGTATACCTGTATGGTACAGGGTAAGGAAAGCCATTTGTTTTTTGAAGTAGATAAATGGTTCATGGAAAGGAAGATTTCATAATAAAAAAGAAGAATATTAACTGGCGGAGATAGTCACTTTCCCTTTATATCCCGTTGGTTTTACATAAGGATCTGTATTCTGATCAGCCGGTGTTCCCCACAAACACCATTTGGGATATGGATCCTGCAATGAGTAATTTAGATTGCTTTCCATCAAAATCATGGGGAAGGCGAACTGGTCTGCAAGACCTACCAGTTAGTGTGATTGTTGATAAGGAGAATAAAAGATTTATGACAGACAGAGATTATGCAATTAAATCAATGAAAGAGATTACGTTCCAGATGGCAACCCATGCACAGAACTATCTGGAAGTAACTATGGACAGGCATTATGAAGACATAAAGGCATTGATGGTAAATTACCAGAAACTGATATTGGAGAATAAGATGGTACTGGAAGAACTGGAAATGGAGTGCCAGGAGAAGATCAATGAGGATATGGCATATGC
>JBJEJA010000026.1:0-40468 GCA_051877575.1 Lachnospiraceae bacterium
GATCACAGGCATCATATTTCATTTCCGTTACATTTCCCAGTGCGTCCGTCACCCTGATCGTATTCCCGTTTGCATCATAGGCATAAGAGGTTTGATTTCCGTTGGGATCAATGGTCCGGATGCATCTGCCGTGGTTGTCATAGATGTACTGTGTCCGATTGCCCAGCGGATCCGTTTCTGATGTCCGGTTACCTGCTGCGTCATAGGTATAGTGCACACTGTTTCCTGCTCCATCTGTTATCTTGATACAGTTCCACCCGTTATCGTAATAGTAAGTCTTGGCTTCCCCGTCCGAATCTGTGATGCGGTAGACCTTTCCGTTTGGATAATATTCATAACTGATTGTTCTGCCGGCTGTGGTTATAGCTGTTACATTACGGGACAGATCATAGGTATAATCCGTATGGATGCCGTTTGCATCCGTGTGACCGGTCATATTACCTACCGCATCATAGGTATTGGTTTCCTTACTTCCGTCCGGATATATGGTTTCTGTCAGATTGGAAAGACTGTCATAGCGGTATTCCGTCTTTCTTCCCGCATGGTCGGTTTCACTTGTTACATTTCCTGCCGCATCATAAGTATAGATGACATAACGGGTCTGTCCGTCTTTTGCCGTTATGGTCTCTTTTATTTTCTGTCCGATGGCATCATAGCTATAGCTTGTCACGTTTCCATCCGGCGTTGTGACTGTCAGGACCTTACCAGCAAGATCATAAGTATAAGCTGTCACATTTCCCATCTTATCAGTCTCGGTCAGGATGTTTCCATAGGCATCATAAGTATACCTTACCGTATTGCCTTTGGCATCGGTACGGCTTGTCATTCTGCCGTTTTCATAAGTATACGCTTCAATTCCCAATCCGTCCTTAACCTGTCTTATGACATTTCCATCTTCATCATAAGCATAACGGGTAACCTCCCCCAACAGACTTACATTTCTGACCAGACGGTTATTTTCATCATAAGTATAGCGTGCTTCATCTCCGTTTTGGGTTCTGACCGCAATCACATTGCCGTTTTCGTCATAATCCATTTGCGTCATATTGCCCGACGTATCAAATGCCTGCGTCACATTGCCGTCATCATCATACATATACATGACGGTATTCCCGTAAGCATCCCGCTCATCCAAAAGATTACCGTCGCTGTCATATAAATATTCCGTAACAGCTCCGTCTGATGCGGTTTCTCTTATTTTTTGCCCTTTTTCATCGGTTACAACAGTCATTGTCCCGCCATTCTGGTTGCAAATCTCGATCTGTACACCGCCATCTTCCGTATCCCCATAGCTCAATACGGATTTGCCCGGTTTTCCGGCCTCTCTCTGGGCAATGACACGCCCCTCTTCATCATAGGCATTTTCCACGTACTGAATGCCGTTAGCATTGGCAGCTTTGGTCATATGGTGCATACTGTCATAGGAATAAACGCTTTTCGCACCTGTCACTCCGGTGATTGCTGTCAGTTCTCCGTCTATATGCTCCAGCGTCACGACCCTGCCCTGTCCGTCGGTGACGGTCCTAATGCACCCGTTTTCATCATAGGATATTATGATACGATCCTTTGTGATATCGTCAGTCAGTGTCATCATATTTTCCCCATGGACAATGGTTGTACCTTTTCCTTCCCGGGTATTAATATGAGTTAGAAATCCTTCCCGGTCAAAATCATAGACCGCTCCTTCTTTTGTATAAAGATGATATCCGTCTGTCGTTTTTTCCATATACCATCCTTCCATGTTGTCGGATAACGGATAGTAGTATCCCTCTTCGTATACATGGTCATCCAGAATAATGGTATTTTCTTTTAATACACCGTATACTTCATGGTTCATTGCCATCTCATGAAGGAAACCGGTTTCCGAATAAGGACTCATATGTAGTGTCAGACTGCTTCCCGTTTCCGTCACAGACTGCTCATAATCATGGCTCCATCCGTAGCCCGCTTCTCCTTTGTAGCCCGCAAGCATGGAATTATAATACAGATTAAATGACAGATCACTGCCACCGCTTAGATGAATAGTGTCAAGCTCCTGCAAAAATGCTCCTGTGGTCATATCAATGGGATCCCCATAGGTCTGTGCATTTTCCATGGATTCCATTGCTTCTCTCATCCGTTTCCGGTAATCGGTATAGAGCACATATTTAAAAATATGACTGGATATTGGCGTTACCCGGACTTCCACACCGGTATTCTCCCCTTCCAGGACCGTCACCAAATGGTCAATCAACTCAAAATAGGTAGTATCCGAGGTATATTCTCCCATTTTAACGCAATATGTACCATAAATGACCTGGCCGGGTGAAAATACCCCTATGTCAATCACATCTCCCTCATAAAGAACAGGAAGCGTGGGACTATGTGTTGCTGTTGCTGACCGATAGGTCTTTCCACCGGTACGTTCATCACGAATCAATTCGCCTGTTTCATAATCCTTGACATATACCTCTCTTATTCCGGACGACACCTGATATTCCCCAAGGGAAGTTGTCAGATTATAGAAGCTGCGATCGGATTCATTGACAATCCGAAACTGGATATAATAATCTTCTCCCGGATAATATGCATCTTCGGGCGATACATAAATAACAATTCCTTCTCCGGCTTTTACTTCACATTCCATCTGCGCCTCAAACTGAGCATCAATATCTGCTTCAAAAGGCTGAAGTACCCCATGGAAGGATGCAGAAAGATCATAAGTACCCGTTGCATCACCTCTGACGACCCATGATGCGGATGCACGCTCCTGACCCTCGATATCGTCAAACTTCGTTGTATATGTCTGTCCTGATTTTGTGGTTGCAAGACTCATTCCCTCAGGCAGATTGATCGTCGCAGAGGCATTCGTAATGGTAAATCCACTGTCAGCATTATTAATGATACCCAGTTGTACATCGTACATATCTTTGAGCCAACTGATGCTTTGGGTTGTCTGCAAATAGGTAATTGCCGGAGAATACCCCGGTTCATCCAAAGCTTTTATATCATCATCCGCAGGTTTCAGCAATTCTATATTGAGCGTTCCGTTACCGTTATTGATTTTTGAAGCTCCCAATCCACAATCCGTTGTTCTGTTTCCCCGCACAAGAAGTTCGTCAGAAACCATCACATCATAAACGACAGGCAGTGGACTGGCTGCAAACCAAAGTTCTGTCTTAAACTTAAAAGTATGATAGTTTTCCGGTGCTGACAGATCCACTCCCTTCTCAATCAATTCATCCAATTCCATTCGTTCTACCGTCAGTTCGCCCGTAACCACTTCACCCTTAGCTAAAGTCACTGTTTCTTCCAGTTCTTCATAATTGCTGATTCTCATGGTACTTTCACCCGGCAGGTATCCTGTTGCAAAGGCAGCAAATTCATAAACACCTGATTTTTCAACCACTTTCGCTTCCCCATTCACATCTGTCCGAAGCTGTAGATAATCCTGCTCTTCATTTCCTGTTTTGATATAGACATAAGCACCACTCAGAGCAGTCCCATCCTCAGCAAGTACTTTTACCGTTGTCATGCCGCTGTTTTCCCTGTCCATGATCTGAACTGCCGCAGACGCAACAGCTTCATTTCCCGCCGCATCCCTTACGGTCAAGGTCACGTTGTAGGTCCCTGCCTTTTCATAACTGTGGGCAGGTCTGACTCCTGTTGTCTTTGTACCATCTCCGAAATCCCATTCATAACGGTTGATTCTTACGTTGTCCGAGCAAAGCATCCCATCGAATCCCACTTCCATGCCGGTAAATCCGAATATGGTCTCAGGCAGCTCCGCCACCGGCGCAATCTTATCCACATGGTTTGCATAGCTGTGTTCTACGGTACTTTCGCTGTAGTTTCCATAGATATCATAGGCACGTACTTTATAATAATATGTGGTATCGGTTTCCGGTACGGCATCGGTAAAGTCATTTTGAATGGTTGCCTGGATGCAGGTATATTCCCTTTCGCCATATGCCTTGCGGTAAATCTTGTAGCATCGGAAGTCTTCTTCATCATTTTCCGAGTATTCCGTTTCAATACAGAAACTGCCGCTTTTTACCGTCAGTTCCGGAGCTGCCGGTGCCGTCAGATCCAACCGGTAGCTCCTTGTCACATATTCACTGACATTTCCGGCCGCATCTTTGGCTTTTGCACGCACTTCATAGACGGTCCCTTCCGAAAGGCCGTCTGTGTCCCATGCGACTTCCTGATACCGTTCTCTGCCGGATGCCTCTATGGTCTCAATTTCATGCCAGATATCGACTTCATCCGCATTGCGGTATTCTACGGTAATACTTGCAAGTCCGGCATTGTCCATTGCCAGCACTTTTAAAGTGGGACGACTTCCGATAATCTCATCCGACGGAGAAATACCGGTCACAACAGGCGCTTCCTCGTCTCTCCTGACAGTTGCCGTGATTTCATCAGATACCTCTCCCTGATTGCCGGCGATATCCACCGCCGCAATACGATATGTATATGTACATCCCATCCTGACGTCGGTGTCTGTATAGTACAGGGTATTGTTGGTAGTTCCGATCTGTCGGAAAAAGGGTTCATCCTCTCCGGCTCTTTCTATGATATAGAATGCCACATCATGATCATTGACACTGTCCCATTTCAGGCTGATGCATCCTTCATCTCCGGTAACTCCGACACCGGTAACCCTGTCCGGTGGCATGCGGTCAATGATATAAGTGTTCTCAATCTGTTTTTCCTCATAAAGCGTATTGTGGATTCCCGCAGTGTCATAGGCTTCAAAACGGACCGTGACTTCTCCTTCCGGTAAGGCAGAAATATCCCATGTATGGGAAAGCCGTTCCTCTGTCGTACCATTTCCCGATACGGAAGCAATCTCTTCAAATCCGTTGCCGCTGACACTGTATGAAAATACGCCATATGCCACACCGGCATTGTCCCTGACCTTCATGGAAAGCGGGATGCTGTCCCGATAATAGGATGATACCGGTTCAATGGCTGCAATGGACGGTGCCGTGGTATCATCAACCGTTGTTACTGTCACCGGATCCGAAGGGATTCCCGCATTGCCCAGATTGTCATATCCGGTCACCCGGTAGGTATGTGTTGATTCCGGCGCAAGATTTTCTGCACGGTATCCCAACTTATCGGTAATCTTGGCTTTTTGTACCCATGCATCTCCCACATTTTCCTCTACAATAAACCAGCCGAAGTCCGCCTCCGTTACATCTTCCCATTCCAATTGAATCGTAGTACTTCCTGCAGTGGCAGGCAGAAGACGGATCTTGGCAATACCGGTATTATCCACCTCATATCTTCGCATAAAGAGGTCTGCGCTCTCATTTCCGTTGGCATCCACCGCTACGGCCTTGATATAATAATTACCTTCTTCATAATCTGTGGTATCCCATGCATAAACCGCCCGGTTATCCAGTGCTTCCAAAGTTGCCAAGGGTTCCCATTCCTCATCGGAATTTCTGCGGCTAAAAAGGTGGAAGGTTGTGACCATCCGATTATCCTTTCCCGTGACGGTCAGTTCCGCAATTCCGCTGATACGCCCCGATGACGGTTCAATGGAAGTTACTCTCGGTGCCTGTGTATCTTCACCGGTTTCCACACCGGCAACGGGTGACATGGGACTTAAATTGTCAAATTGATCATAAGCACGTACATAATAGTTGTATGACGTATGATCCTCTACTGTCTGATCCGAGTACCACGAACTGTTTCTTCCTGCAATATCGGCAAGCATACATCCTTCACCGGTATCCGTATTGACACGATACAGCCGATAACCTGTGCAGTCCGCACTTTTGCTGATCTCCCAGCTGACGGTAACCGTACCGCCTTCATCCTGTGCCATAATACTTTGGGGAATTGCAGGAGCAGTCTTATCTATCACATAGGTAACAATTTTTTCTGTCTTATTTCCGTCCGAATCCGTCAGAATCAGTTTCAGGTCAACGTCCCCTTCCAGCGCAATCTTGCTGACCGCCCAATCATAAGAAAGCTGATAACTTCCGGTGGTGTCAGGCTGCCCGATCGGTACATTTGTCAACAGGACATAACGTTCATTGGCAGAATCATAGTAGGAAATACTGAGTGTACTGTTTTTACTGTGTCCTTCATTTTTGCATTGGACAATGATTTTTACACTTTCTCCTCCGACATCCGCATAATCAGCCGGAGTAATACTGTCAATTCTTGGCATGTAAACAGCACCATCCACTTTCTCTCCGGCCTCCGACACATTTTCCGACGTATCAAAAGCTTTCACCTGATAAGTGTACAGTGTATTTTCATCTAATCCCAAATCCTTATAGTATGTTTCTTTTCCTTCATAAACCAGTTCATCATCCCTATAGAGACGATATCCGGCTACCGCCACATTATCGGATGCCTGATCCCATTTCATTGTGACCGCAGAGCCTGTCCGCATCTCAACCGTCAGATTTTGCGGTGTCTCCGGTGCCTGTGTATCCGCAAGTGTTGTAATCGCATACTCCGCTGCGGTTCTCGCCGGCTGATAATCTTTGTTATAGGGATAGACCTTGTATGTATAGGTTTTGTCCGGTTCCAGATTTTTATCCTGCCATGTGGTGGCAGATGTGGCTGCTACCCTTACACCATCGCGGTAAATCCAAAATCCGCGCAGGCTGCCCTGCTCCCATGAGCCTTCAAAAAAGAGGGTCACAGAGTCCTCGGTAAGCTGTTGTGTGGTAATCCGTTCTACCGGCGCCGGAATCGATGTTCCTTTCCGTACATAGATAACCTCATCTGCTTTTGTTTCCAAAAAGCTGTATGTATTGGCATATCCGCTTTGAAAATTCTGTGTCAGTTCCAGCTTTGCAAATCGGATATCGCTATAACTGCCAAAGGTAATCCTCTGCACCACTGTTGTTTCATCCACTACATTTCTACGTCTGAAAATAGTATGATGCTGCCCTGTGGCCACAAAGCCTTTACAGTTTTTTGCAATGCTGATGTTTCCCATGATCTCCAGCACGCCGTTTGTCAGAAAGCCGTTATGATCAACAGTACTGTTAAAATTAAGATTTTCCTTTACCAGCACATAAGCATCTTCATCTGTCATAACCAGTTTTCCGTTTACGATCAGAGTGTCTGCCTGCAGCATACCTTTTTTGCAGTTCAGTTCCCCGTCTATCTGCAAGATTCCGTTTATGATAACATCCTGATCAAGAGTACTGTTCCCCTGCAAAATTACTTTTCCGTCGTATACTCCGTTTTTGATCTGTGCAAGGTCCTGTACGACAACACCGCCGGATCCACAAGAAATTCCCGCCTGTTGATATACCTCTCCCAATACAGATACAGAGCTTTCAAATTCTATCCCCTCTTCACTTTGATTGTTCAATGTCAGATTGTTCATCTGTGTCAGCTCATCCACACATATGGTTTGCTTATCCGTTCCGTTTAATATCAGATTACAGCCAATGCTGTAGTTGTTGTATTTGCCGGAGGTCTTTTTGAGATTTCCCTTCAATATAATCATACCGGATTCTATTCTGCAATCACAGGAAGATCCCGATATAAAATTCCAATCCCCGTTAATCACAACCTTATCATCGGGATCCGTCATCCTCAGACAGCCGTATTGAGATGGATAGACATAGCAACCGGAACTCGGATCATAAAAATTGGATGTACGATAACTCATATTGAGATTTCCTTCCACAATCAGTGTTCCGCCATTGACAAACAGTTTTCCGCCATTGAGCGTCAGATCTCCTTTGACAGTCATCGTCTTGCCGTTCAAATCCAATGTCCCGCCATAAAGGGTCAGACTGCCTGCTGCAACGTAGTCCTCCGTCAGCATTCTCCCATAGATTGCATCCGAATAGGCGATCTTTAGTACGCAACCGTTCATAATAATATGATCTGCATCGATAGCTCTGTCAGAACAGATTCCCTCCTGACTGTAATTTTGCAGTTCCAATATGCCGAGCTTGGAATTGGTATCAATCTTCTGCAATGCTGTACCGCTCATAATGATCTTATGGTTTTTGCCATATATGACAGCGTCTTTATCCGTGTAGTTCCCCTTGATTTCCAGGACTCCGTCAGTAAACACATTATCAGCGACCCTATACCCGGAAGCACTGCCACTCTGAAAGTTGCCCTTTACCAACACATAGGAATCCGCCTCCTCCATATATAGGATTCCGTA
This sequence comes from Lachnospiraceae bacterium, assembly GCA_051877575.1. GTDB lineage: Bacteria > Bacillota > Clostridia > Lachnospirales > Lachnospiraceae > UBA2882. Next base: position 8,144 of record JBJEJA010000026.1, read on the forward strand.
AGATAATACATTCATATTCTCATTTACTAAGACAGATCCATGCTCTATATAGAGTTTTCCGGACACCTCCAAATTGTCGGCACGTAAAGTGTGGTCTCCGCAACGAATAGTACCGCTGACCGTCAGCATTCCATTGATGGTCACATCAGATTCCAGTGTTGTGTTACCCGTAAATGTCACATTTCCTTTAAAACAGTTTTGGTCCAATACGGAAAAATCGCTGATACTAATATTTCCGGTCAGTTTTTTATCTTCATCCTCAATGCTTTCCGTTACATTTACCGGTCTTTCCAGATAGACACCGGATTCACTGTCATTTTTTATCACAAGATTTTTGACATACAGGTTGCTTACATTGATTGTCTGTTTTTCTGTTCCGTTCAGGATCAAAGGACAGTCGATATCATACCGATAGGAATAATAATCGTTTCTGATCATATTCCCTTGCAATTCTATTATTCCTCCATGGATGGAACAATTGCATGCCGCCTGATGATCTATGTACCAGTCTCCGGCAATTTTAACCAGATCACCTGTTTTTTCCATAACAAGACATCCGCAGGCATTGCCACCGTATGCGCTCCGACTCCGGGCATAGGTCTTTAAATCTCCTTCTACGATCAGTGTTCCTCCGTTTACTTTCAGTTCACCTTCCTGAAGAATCAGATTCCCTTTGACCGTCATGGTATAACCGTTTAAATCCAGCGTATCATCCAAAAGCGTCAAATCGCCGTCCACAACAAGATCTTCTGTCAAAGTATAACCATAGATTCCGGTCCCGTCTCCGATGACCAACCTGCAGCCGTTATCTATCAATCTTTTTTTGTAAATCGTTGTTGCGGAATATACCCCGGCATCACTGTAATTTTGCAGTTCCAATGTTCCCAGATATGCATTGGTGTTGACAGTCTGTTTGCCGCTGCCGCTCAACAACACTCTGTGGTCGATGCCATAATTTCCACCGCTTTGGTCTTGGTAGTCACCCTTTATCTCCAGTGTCCCCTGCTCCAAAACCGCCGGCATATTGGTGTATGCCATTTGCACCGTTCCCCTGACCAGGACATATCCTTCTGAATCCTGCATATACAATCTGCCGCCATAATTTTGATGCAGATCTTGCTCTGTTTCGATTCTGGCCTTTTGTACATATAGCTTATCGGTAATTTCCAGATTGTATACATTTATTTTTCGATCATTGCAATAGAGACAGATATCCTTTGTGCTGTTATCAACACTCAGGGTTCCCCTGATATCCAGATCCTGCTCCAAAGTACAGCTTTCCGTCAGTTTCAAATTGCCGCCAAAATAACCGTTTTCCAGATGATTCAAATCAGTAACGGATATTGTATGATTTCCCTTGATCTGCCCATTCTCATTGGAAAGCACACCGATAACCGTAATATCCCCATCTATGATAACTCCCTCTGCTGATGAATTCGTAATACACAACCCGGACATCTCGAAGGCCTCAGATGCGGTAATTGTCTGTTTGTGCTCTCCGTCCAGTATGACCGTGCCGTTTTCCATCCCGATATCTTCAACCTTTGACGGCATCAGATAAATATCGCCCTTTATCTGTAGGATATCATCCTCCTGAGACATACAGAGTATTCCTGCACTCTCCGAATAGCTAAAGCCGTCTTCGTTCCTGCTCCTGAACTGCTGTCTGTAATCTCCTTCCACAACCAGTTTTCCATGATTGATCAGGATGGTTCCTTCCTGTAAAATAAGATCTCCTTTTACTACCAGTGTATGACCGTTCAGATCCAGTTCTCCGGCTACCAGATACAAATTCCCGTCGATGATTTCATCATCGGTCATTGTATCTCCTATCATACCTTCCTCATCCGATACGATGAGCCTGTAACCGTTTGTAATCAGCTTTGCAAACAAAAAGGCGCGCTCCGAGTATACGCCTGCGGGATTCTGCAATTCCACCGTTCCCAGTGTCGCAGTTGTCTGAATGGTCTGCAGGGTATCACCACTAAACAATACTCTGTGATCTTCCCCATAAATAAGCGAGGTGGTATCAGTAAAATCTCCTTCCAATTCCAATGTTCCCTGTTTCAACCGGCTGCTCGCACTTTGATTGGAAAAATCGCCGTTTACTTTCAAGTATGCATTGTCTGCCTCCATGGCAAGACCGTTTCGGATGCACAGATCTCCACCGATTTCAATTTTCTGATTCTCTGCCATGTTTAAAAAATACCGGTCCGTGATATCACCGGGATAATATCCGTCCTTGAGCTGATCAAGCTTATTGATTTTTATAAAGCCCTCAACATTTATCCCTTGGTCCGCATCAACCGTTGCGTTCACACAGGGTTCCCCGATAAATTCCACACCTTCCTCTGATGAATTGGTAATAGAAAGATTTCCAATATAAGCATCACTCTCGGCAAAGGAGATGCGTTGTCTGCCCGTCCCGCTTAAAAGCAGAGTGTGATCCGTACCGGCGCAAAATGCGTCCGTTCCCTTTTCATTTTCCTTTACGACCATATCCCCTTTTATCTCCAAAATGCCATCTTTCCAAAGGCTATCGCAGAGTGGATGATAGCGATGATAGTAGTCATCACAATCTTTTGAAAGATAAAAATCTCCTTCTACCAATACATGATCCTGTTGATTGGTCATATTTAGTGATCCATGAGAATATCCTTCCATTCCCTCCTGCCACAGATCCGATGTTTCGCCGATATAATAATCTCCCTCAACAATCAATTCTCCATTGTTGATATTCATGGGAATATCTTTCTGCAGCAGTTTTCCTTTTACCGTCAGTCTGTGTCCGTTCAGGTTCATAGGATCCCCACTGATCACAATATCCCCTTCCATGACGGTATCTTCCGCCAGCTCATATCCGCTTATCAGCGGTACTCCCAAATATGATATAGTACAATCATTTGTCGTTAATTTTTCATAGTGGATTCCTGTTTCAAAGCTGACCCCCTCTTCACTTCGATTTTCTATAATAATATTATCAAAATCACATTCCGGATTTACCCGGACCGTCTGACCGCTGTCCCCGCTCAAAATAAGAGTCGCTCCATCTGTAAAGGATGTTTTCTGATTGAGGCAGATATTTCCCTTTACCTCAACCACGCCATAATTCACAAAAGCATAATTTTCTCCTGAGGACAAAACATGATAATCTCCCTCTATCAGAACATAAGAATCCTCTGTACGTACTTCAAGTCCTGCATAGCTTCCCTGCGAGTTTGTTATAAAATCTCCCCCTATATGCACATTGGCATTTCGGACATATAAATATGCAGCACGATGGTAAGTATTCTCTTCTGTATCACTCACATACACATTGCCGGATACCGTAAGATCATCTGTGACCGTCAAATCATTCCTGATATACAAATCTCCACCGACTATAGCCTTTGCCTGAAAGGAAGAATAGTATCCCATTGTATATACATCCTGTCCAAACTCAAATTCTTTGGACAGGACACCGTCATTACCTATCTCTACACTTCCGGCATAATAACCTCCGTCGGTCAGCATACCGCCATATCCGGACAAATATGTGATTCCTTCTATATGGCTCTCACGTTCAGATTCCAGCCCATAGTATACCATATGGTTTCCTTCTATCAGGACACCTTCTTCTGAAATATTTTCGACTTTTAAATTGCCAATCTGGTTCTGGGCATTTTGTGCAAAGTGTAATGTCTGTCTGTCGCTCCCGCTCAAAACAAATGTTCCGTCTGAATATCCACCTAATCCCCAGGTGACAGCTTCGTGCTGATAAAAATCCCCTTTTAGTTCAATGCAGCCTTTTGAAAATTCAAAAGAGCAGGAACTTACGGAAGCATCATAGATATCTCCTTCCACCCGCAGATAATCACTGCTTCCATTCAGTGACAGATATGCATCGCATGTATCATATGCATAAGTATGATCCTCCTGCAATACTCTTTTCTGCCTTCTGTAATCACCGCTTATGACTAATTGTCCGCCATTGAAACAGACAGATCCGGTACTATGAATAAAATCCCCATTTACAACTAAGATATGCCCATTCAGATCCAGATATCCTGCCCCTGTAAGAACCAATTCTCCATCTACAGTCCAGTCTTCTTCCAGTGTCGTCCCTTCTGAAATTGTCGTTGTCTCTACATTGACATCCTGTAGCGTTTCTGTATTAACGGCATTGGATATCCCTTCCGGCTCATTTTCAGACAGTTGGTCTGTCTCTTGTATCTCTGTGCCTGTCTCTATCTCCGCACCATAAACCTCCGTGCTAAAACAACCTGCAAAATCTGCAAAAGGGAGCATCGTCACGGTCAGTAATATTGCAATCACTCTGGATATTTCTTTCCCGCATTTACTTTTCTTCATTTTGCTCCCCACCTCTCTTTTTCTTATTGTAGACCGCTATACCGGCAATCCCGAAAGTTGCAATGACAGCCGCCGCTGCAACTCTTCTGTTTTTGGTATCATCTTCCTCTATATTTTCATTTGGATTTTGTTCTTCTGTATCTGCAGATATCCTTATGTCATTTCCCGGTTCCGTTCGGGTTGCGGCTGCGCCTTCCTCATTTACATCGTCTATGCGTGTTTTTTCTCCTGTCATTTCATCCGGCTGTGCTTCATATCCTCCACTCCGGATAACACCGTTCTGCCGGTTATCAATTTGATCCTCCGGCGGTATCTCATCTGCCGCCACAACGCTTGTCTCAACAATATTTCCGTTGGCATCATAAACATAGGTCACACAACTGCCGTCTTCATAAACGACCTGTGTCACCCTTCCCAACTGATCATATTCATATACTGCTCCGCAAACAGAAATTGTGTGTGTAAAGAAAAAAAGACTTGTACACAGTGCCCAAAAAGTTTTTTCTCCGATGTGTATTCTTTTCATTTGTACCCCTCTCACTTACAATCAAAAGATGTTCTACTATGATATCTATACTTATATTGTACATATTTTGCTTTTATTTCAATTTGTTTTGTTCATTATTTTTCGTTGTTCTGCGTTGTATTTCGTTGGTTTTTGTCCAATTTTGCCTCGCGGCAGTCTTATATTATTCCTTTTTATAACAAAAATATAAAAACACTACACTTATAGAACGACAAAAAAAGCGAGCAACTGACTTTCTGTTGCTCGCTTTTTTGTCATAAATGTTCAACTTATTTTATATTATTCAATTACCTTGATCCAGCCTTCGGGCGCTTCCATGCGTCCCATCTGAATTCCTGTCAAGGCATCATACAGTTTCTTGGTAACAGGTCCCATTTCCTCCATTCCGCTGGGAAAGCAGATTTCCTTACCATGATCATTGATTTTTCCGACAGGAGAGATAACGGCAGCCGTGCCGCAAAGTCCGCACTCTGCCATATCCTTCACTTCGTCGAAGTATACTTCTCTCTGTTCTACCTTAAGGCCTAAAATATGCTCTGCAACATACATCAGGGAACGGCGGGTGATCGAAGGTAAAATACTGTTGGATTTGGGTGTTACGACTGTACCGTCCTTTGTTACAAAGAGGAAGTTTGCTCCGCCTGTTTCTTCTACTTTTGTACGGGTAGCCGCATCCAGATACATATTTTCATCAAAGCCCTGTTTATGTGCATCTACGATTGCATAAAGGCTCATTGCATAGTTGAGTCCGGCTTTGATATGTCCGGTTCCGTGCGGTGCCGCACGGTCGTAATCACAAACGCGGATTGTAATCGGCTTTGCGCCGCCCTTGAAATACGGTCCAACCGGCGTTGCAAAAATACGGAACTGATATTCATCAGCCGGTTTTACGCCGATAACCGGATTGCTGCCGAACATATAAGGTCTGATATAAAGCGTTGCTCCCGAACCGTAAGGCGGTACATATGCGGCATTTGCTTTTACCACATCTACAACGGCCTGTACAAATCTATCTTCAGGGAATACAGGCATTTCCAGTCTCTCGCAGGAATCCTTCATGCGGGAAGCATTTAAATCGGGACGGAAACATACGATTTTTCCATCCTCTGTGGTATATGCCTTTAATCCTTCAAAACATGTCTGTGCATACTGCAGTACGCCGGCACATTCACTGATCACCACATTCGCATCAGAAGTCAATGTACCTTCATCCCATGCTCCGTCTTTAAAATTGGATACAAATCTTTTGTCGGTCTGGATGTATCCGAATCCCAGGTTAGACCAGTCAATGTCTTTCTTTTCCATGTTTTTCTTCCTTTCTGTCCTCTTTCCCCTAAAGGAAATAACCATTTTATGGTTTAATTTTTTTTATTATCATTCTTTTATTCTTACTTGTCAAGATTTTGATATGTCTGACATGATAACCATTACCTGTAGTTATACCTGTTTTTTCTCATATGTCACAAACGTATAACAAATATCAAAATAGGTCTGCTCTTCAGATTCCTCCACAACCTGCCATTCCTCCATCTTGTCCAGATTGGGGAAATAAGTATCCGCCTCATATGCCTCATCAATCTTCGTTACGATTGCCTTGTCGCAATAGGGCAGAAGCTGTCGGTAAATGCTCTCCCCGCCGATCACATATATCTGTTCATCCTCATATTGCTTCAATTCTTCCGTCAGTTCATCCAGAGAATGTACCACCGTCGCACCGTTTACTTTATAATTCCGATTCCCCGTCAGCACAATATTCACTCTGTTACCTAACGGTTGTCCCTGCGGAAAGCTCTCCAAAGTCTTTCTTCCCATGACAATCACATTGCCCGTGGTCATCTTTCTGAAATTCTTCATGTCATTGGGAATACTGACCAACAGCTTGTTTTTATTTCCAATGGCCCAATTCTGATCAACAGCTACAATCAAATTCATTTTCAAATCTCCTCTTATATCGCAATCGGGATATTTTCAATCTGTGGTCCGGTCACATAATCCTCAACTTTCACATCATTTCTCGTAAACTCGTAGAAGTCATGGATATCCGGATTCAGCCAAAACTTCGGTGCCGGCTGCGGCTCTCTTGCAATCAGTTCTTTTATGATCGGTACATGTCTGTCATAAATATGAGCATCCGCAATCACATGTACCAGTTCTCCCACCTGCATATCGCATACCTGAGCCAGCATGTGAACAAGTACCGCATACTGGACCACATTCCAGTTATTGGCAGCTAATACATCCTGGGAACGCTGATTCAATATGGCATTCAGCGTCAATTTGTCCTCTCCCTTTTTCTGGGTCACATTGAATGTCATACTATAGGCACAAGGATACAGATTCATTTCATGCAGATCCTGATGCACATAAATATTCGTCATGATCCGGCGGCTGAAGGGGTTGTTTTTCAGATCATAAATCACCCTGTCCACCTGATCCATCATGCCTTCTTTGTATTGATGCTTCACTCCAAGCTGATATCCGTATGCCTTTCCGATGGAACCGTCCTCATCTGCCCATTCATCCCAGATATGGCTGTGAAGATCATGGATATTGTTGGATTTCTGCTGCCAGATCCAAAGCATCTCATCCGTTGCACTTTTTAATGCAGTCCGGCGCAGCGTCAGAAGCGGGAATTCTTTGGAAAGATCATAACGGTTAACCACGCCGAATTTTTTGATCGTATAAGCCGGTGTTCCGTCTTCCCAATGAGGTCTCACCTTTTCCCCCTCGGTACTTGTACCGTTCTCCAGAATATCTCTGCACATATTGATAAAAACTGTATCTGCGTAACTCATATTTTAAATTCCTTAATTGCTTTATTTTTGTTTCTTCTTCCTGCCGATGTTGTTTTTTATCTGTCCCACTTATCACACAGGGAATTGATCTGATCGGCAAATTTGGCAAGATCTTTGTTGGCTCCGCCCTCGTTATGCTGAATAACCGCAAGCAGCCTCTGTCCGGCCGCAACCAGACGCTGGAATACATCGGATGCCGCTCTTGCCTTTTTCTTCTCCAGACGGATCGGTGCAGCCGCATATTCTACCTCATTATTTGCCAGATTGAATCTGGTGCCGCTGTAAGGTGCATAAGCATTGAGGCCATGTTCGTTGATCAAACATTCTTTAAAGGACTCGCATACACTGTCCTCGCCATGTACAACAAATACCCTTTGCGGCTTTTTCTCGAAACCGGACAACCAGTCAAGCAGACCGTTTTTATCCGCATGACCGGAAAGTCCCGCCAGTTGCCTGACAGATGCCCTGATCTGTATCGTTTCACCAAACAGCTTCACTTCCTGCGCGCCGTCCACAATAGATCTTCCCAGGGTTCCTACTGCCTGATAACCCACAAACAAAACCGTACACTCGGGTCTCCACAGATTATGCTTTAAGTGATGTCTGATACGTCCCGCCTCACACATTCCCGATGCGGAAATAATGACCTTCGGCTCTTCATCAAAATTAATCGCCTTGGATTCATCACTGGTAATGGATAAATGCAGTCCCGGGAAACTGATAATATTGACACCCTGTTTGATCAGTGCCATTGCTTCCTCGTCAAAACAGCTGTACTCATTTTTATGAAATATACCCGTTGCCTCTACCGCCAGCGGACTGTCCACATAGACAGGGAAATTCTCATGGCCTTTGACCAGCTTTTCATTTTTGATCTGTCTCAGAAAATATAACATTTCCTGTGTTCTTCCCACTGCAAAAGACGGAATAACCACATTCCCGCCCTTATCAAATGTTTCCTGCAAAATAGCCGTCAGTTCCCGTACATAGTCCGGACGCTCTGTTGTATGTAACCGGTCTCCGTAAGTGGATTCCACCACCACATAATCCGCTTCCGCCGTTTTCGCCGGATCCTTGATCAGCGGCTGGTCGATATTACCGATATCACCGGAAAATACAATCTTCTTTTCCAGTCCGTTTTCATTCATCCAGACCTCTATGCTTGCGGAACCGAGCAAATGACCGATATCCGTAAAACGGATTTTCACACCGTCGCATACATTTACGATCGTATTATAATGACAGGGAACAATCAGCTTGATCGTGCCATCCGCATCCTCCATTGTATAAACCGGTTCTATCTGCTGCCCACTCGTACTCCTTTTTGCCTTCCGGTTTTTCCATTCCGCTTCCTGCATCTGGATATGGGCACAGTCACGGAGCATTATGCTGCACAGATCTGCTGTAGCATCCGTCATAAAAATCTGCCCCCGAAATCCTTTCGCATACAACAAAGGCAGCATACCGGAATGATCCACGTGGGCATGTGTCAAAAGCACATAATCCACAAAGGCCGGTTCCACAGGGAGTTCCGCATTTTCAAATACATTGATCCCCTGTTCCATTCCGTAATCCACTAAAATGGTTTTCCCGCACACCTGCAGGCAATGGCAGCTTCCCGTCACCTCATGGTCAGCTCCGATAAATGTCAATTTCATAGTCTTCACTCCAATCCCAAATTAACCCCGTTCGATATGTCTATTCTAGCACAATACATCCCTGCTGAAAACAAAAATGTATCCAAAATAAGGTCTGAACTGCGATCAGTCATATTCACATATGTATCCGATCCTTCCGCTGTACTCCGGCACAACGGACAAGATATTGTCAGGAACATCGTTGAGATAAAATCTGTCGTCTCCGGACCGGTAAAACAGACTCACACAACTCTCCTCTATCTCAAGACCGTTTTCATCCGTCATACTATAGCTGGGCTCCCCAGACAGCCAGAATCCATAGAAGACATTGTAATATGTCAGCCAAGGAATCGTTTGATCCTTTTCCAGCCAGGAATATCCGCCTGAAATTCTTCTGCCCTCGTCATACTTACTTGCTCCAACAAAAAACTGTATGCCGGTTTTTTCTTCCTGACGGATCTGTTCCGTAACCTGATCCCATTCTTCCCATGATGTAATCGTGGCAAGGTAACCGCCCTTTTCCTCGCATATTTCTCTTGCCTCACTCCATGTCACATCCTCTGTAATCAGTTCATAGCTGTGATCCGCCGAAGTACAATGTCCCGTTTCCAAATAGGAAAGCATCTCATCTTTTATATAATATATGTCGGGATTCACAGCATCTGCCAGATTATAGATATCACTCAGGTTTCTGTAATACTCTTTTTCCGACACCGGGTGTCCGTTCCATTCATATTCATATATGTATGCTCCTTCCGCATCCATCTCCGGTTCGTCTCCCGCATCGTGATAATTGCCTTCTGCAACCTTTTCCCATTTTCCGTCTTTTATTTTATAAACAACGTCATAATAATATCCCATATGCCCATCGGAATTGCACAGCATATTTCCCTTTTCTATGTAGTCAAAATACAATCTGGATGTCTGCAAAACATCTGTTTCGCCCTGATCATACGTTACGATCACGCATCCCCCTGCCTCGACGCCGCTATCCATGACCAGCTCCGGTATATTATCATTATTTACATAGATCAAAGCATACGTACTGCTTTCTCCATACTCGGTTTCCTTCACAAAATCGGCATAAGCCTCTCTCCAGGATCCATACTCCTGCACTTCCGATGCCTGTGTGCGCTCCGTGGGCGTCTCTTCCGGCGCCGCATTTTCCGTAGTTCCAAAAAACAAAATTGCAATTACCAAAAAAACTCTGACAATCCCTTTCATCCGCTTCCTCCCTACCCGGTTTTATGTTTTGTAAATCAAAATCATTATAGCATTTCTTTTTATGGCACAACAATATTTTTTCGATTTAAAGTTGCAGAGTAAACAGAAAAAAATTATAATAGATACATATATTGTTGCAACGAAGGGGACATACAGATATGGATAAAGACAACTACGAACAGAAGATCCAGGCTCTGGAAGCAGAAATTAAAATTATGAAAGAACGCTATCAGATACTGGTAGAAACCACCTCGGCAATACTTTTCGAGTACAAGCCCGCAGAAGACAAAATGATTTTCAACTACAATTTTCCGGACAACAAGAGCCGTCGGGAGATTGATTCCTATCATGAATATATGAAATGCTCTCCTCTGGTTCATCCTGACCACCTGAAAAAGTTTATGGATGTTCTGGAAACGGCATCCCTGACACCCACACGCGGTGAACTGGAATACCTGAGCAAAGTTACCACAGGCGAATTCGAATGGCACAAAACATACTATTCCAGTATCGCCGATTCAACCGGTAAAGTCATAAGCGTTCTCGGCAAAATCAACAACATTCACAAGTCCGCCACAGAACGTCAGGAAATCATCCACAGAGTTGAAACCGATTTTCTGACCGGCCTATATAATAAGGGGGCTGCCACCGAGAAAATCACCTGCTGGCTTGCATCCAATCCTACCGCAGAAGCACATCTGCTCATGATTGATTTAGACAATTTTAAAAATATCAACGACATATACGGTCACTCTTTCGGTGACGAAATATTAAAAGAAACCGCTCTGATCATGGAAACCTGCTTTGGTGACAACAGTATTCTTTCCCGCTTCGGAGGAGACGAATTTGTTATTTTCATACAGGGTGAACCGCTCAGGCTGGTAGAAAGCCGTGCCGACACTCTGATACAAAAGCTTTCCGATGAAGTCATCGGACTGGATGAGCCGTTGAAATGCAGCATCGGGATCTCTACCAGGACAACCCGACAGGATACCTTTGAAGACCTGTTCAACCGTGCCGATTCAGCCATGTATCAGGCAAAAAAAATGGGAAAAGGCTGCTGTTCCATTTATCAGTAAATTTATTCAACAGAGAAATGAAAAAGCCCGGTATAGAATACCGGGCTTTTCTTAAGCACGAGACGGGATTCGAACCCGCGACCCTCGCCTTGGCAAGGCGATACTCCACCACTGAGCCACTCGTGCATTTGTCCGCAGTTCTCACGGACAAGTACTAATATATCAAAGCAGTTTTAATTTGTCAATATATAAATTTATTTTTTCATTCTTCTCCGTCTGACGGCACACGCGTTGCCGCAACTGCTTCATAATCGATCAGGTTTCTATATTTCACCCTGTAAATGCGGTATAAGGATTCATCAATCCTTTCTTCCGTGATCTCTCCTCTTTCGATTGCATCCAGAATACCGTTATACGCCTTTTTAAAATCCCCCGAGCAAAACAGCATATCCGCCCCGGCCTCAACTGCCATAACCGCCGCATCCGCATGCTTATAATGCATGATCAGGGAATGGGTATCCATGTAGTCGGTCATGATAATACCGTCATATTCCAACTCCCCACGCAGCATATCCGTCACCACCGCAGATGACAGACACGCAGGCACATCATTCGTAATCGATTTATATGCGATCTGCGACACCATGACAAAATCCGCGCCTCCGTCAATGGCATCCTCATAAATCGGATAATCATTCTCTACAATATCTTCTTTAGTCCGCGTAGAACTCGGCCGTGCACTTTCCGGACTCTTCGCCACATCTCCGTATCCCGGGAAGAATTTCACACAGCAATTGACATTCTGATCCTCAATGCCACGGACAGTATTTCTAACCATGTCCTTTACCTGTACGGGATCACTGCCGAAACTTTGCGACGATGTATAACCGCTATCTGAGATCGCCACATCCGCCAAAGGCCCTATTACCGTATTGACACCATACTCATTCATCAGATTACCGATGGCAATACCTGCCGTATAGGCTCCCGCATTATCACCTGCCGCACCGATTTCGCTTTGACTGCTGATCACCCTGTCACTCAGCCCGGAAACCACAAAAGGACTGTCTTCACCGCCGGTTTCCTCTACACCGATAAAAATCTCATTGGTCGTAAAGGACTTGATATTAAAAATCATTTCTTTCAATTGTTCCGGACTTTCCATATTGCTTTCCGACAACAGCAGACCGCCGACAGGATATTCATTCAAAGCTGCATTTAAAGTACTGCCTCCCACCGTGACATCATTCACCCCGGTCAGTTCTTCCGGTGTAATGAAAAACATTCCCGCCACTTTCTGCTCAATTGTCATGTTTTCAATATATACGGCAATTGTTTCATCCAGAATTGCAGCCTTCTCCTCCTCGGATAATTCCTCCGATACGGGTTCTGCCGGTTCATTTTCGGAAACAACCGGTTCCGGTTCCGGCTCAGGCTCGGAAACAACGGGTTCCGGCTCAGGCTCTGCGACAGGCTCCGGTTCCGCCACAATTTCCGGTTCCGCTTCGGGCTGTCTATGTAAAAAGTAATAAATTCCAAAACCGGCTCCGCCCAAAATCAGCAGTACAGCCAAAATAATTACCGCCAATATGGCAAAAGCCCTGGTTCTCTCCTTTTTTCTTCTCAATCGTCTTAATTCTTCTTTGGATAAATTATATTTGTCTTTTTTCAAATTCATCTACCTCCACCCTCATTTTAACATAAAGAAGCAACGGGTATCAATCACTTTTGATTCATACCCGTTGCTAATGTGTAGGCTTCAATTTGCCTGCCTCCTTCTGATCTTCTTCTCTTTCCACTTTCTTTTTTGTACCTCCGGTACTGTAGCAGGTGTTTTATCCAATTTTTATCTTTGGTACCTTGCTCTTTCTTCTTATGTACTCGATTCAGATCTTGTCTTTAGTTCCTCTTTCTTTTGTACTTAAACTCATGTCTCTGGTGGAGTGTACCTCTCTTTCATTAGGATATCTATATGAAAGTGTATCTTAAGTATGTCTTTATTATATTGAATAGTCTGACATTTGTCAACACTTTTTTCTAAATTTCTTTCTATTTTTACTATTTATTTGATTTTTTCGCATTTTATACAATTTAATTTTTCAATTTTTAGTAAATTTATCCAATTATGTCGGGTAAAAACAGCAGACAGTACTTTCTTTTGCTTTTACCTCCTTTTATGCTATACTTTCTTCAGATACCTTTACTTGTCATATGAAATATGACATATCATAATATTACATAAATTTATTCAGGGAGGAATCACCATGTCAGCAAAACAGGATGCTTACGCAGTTACTGCAAAAACAATTATTTCAAATCTTGAGAAACGCAATATGGAAGGCTTTTACTGCTCTTCCAAAGAAGAATTGGTCAAAACAATCATGCCCATGCTGGAGAAGGGCGCTTCTGTTGCCTGGGGCGGATCCGAATCATTTAAAGAAAGCGGCATGCCGGCTGCTTTGGAGCAGGACGGCAGTTTTGAATTGATTGACCGCCTGAAAGCTGTCACACCGGAAGACCGACGCAGAATTTTCGGTCAGACTGCCGTGTGCGACTATTTCTTTATGAGCACCAATGCCATTACCTTAAACGGTGAGCTTGTCAATATTGACGGAAACGGCAACCGTGTATCCGCCTTAATCCACGGTCCCCAACATGTGTTTATCATTGCGGGCATGAACAAAGTCACAAGAGATGTGGAAGACGGCATCAAACGCATCCGCGTGGCTGCATGCCCTCCCAACGGTGTGCGTCTGAACAAATCCACTCCCTGCGCCAAACTGGGACGTTGCGGTGAATGTCTGTCAGACGAATGCATGTGCAATCAGATCGTCATTACCAGAAGAAGCGGTCATGCAGGCCGGATCAAAGTATTTCTGGTAGGCGAAGAATTGGGATTCTAAAGTTCGAAACCAAAAAGCTGCCCCTATGAAAAACAATATCGCTGTCGCAGAAACACGTTTGCACTTATACAAGCACGCAGCGGCACATAAATCCGCAAATGACGCGGATTAAATGCCGGCGTCCTTGTAAAAGTTTCCGCGACAGCGATATTGTTTTCTTAGGGGCAGCTTTTTTATTTTAATTTTACTGCACCGTGTCTACAAAAATTTTATAGATCTGTCTGATCGCCGTTTCAAAGTCATCTTCCTTGACACCGATGATGATGTTTAATTCGGAAGATCCCTGATCGATCATCTTGACATTGATATCGGAATGTGCCAATGCCGCAAAAATTCTTCCGGCTGTACCCTTTGCAGCCTTCATGCCTCTTCCCACAACCGCAATCAACGCCAGATCGGATTCCATTTCAATGGAATCGGGCTCTGCCAGTTTATGAATACCCGCCAGTACCCTCTGCTCTTTTTCCATAAATTCGGACTGATGCACGATGATCGTCATGGTATCGATACCGGAAGGCATATGTTCGAAGGAAATCCCGTTTTCTTCAAATACCTGCAACACTTTTCTGCCAAATCCGATCTCGGAATTCATCATATCTTTTTCGATATTGATCGCACAAAAATCTTTTTTTCCCGCAATGCCGGTAATGGTATATGTGGGCTTCTGGCAGGTGCTTTCCACAATCCAGGTTCCCGGATCTTTCGGCGCATTGGTGTTTTTGATATTAATCGGAATGCCCGCTTTGCGGACCGGGAAAATCGCATCCTCATGAAGCACGCTGGCACCCATGTAGGATAACTCCCTTAATTCTCTATACGTAACCGTATTGATGGGCTTTGGATTGTCCACAATCCTCGGATCCGCAATCAGACAGCCTGATACATCCGTCCAGTTTTCATAAATGTCAGCCTTTACCGCCCTTGCCACAATAGATCCCGTAATATCGGAACCGCCTCTGGAAAAAGTCTTTACGCTGCCGTCTTCCTTCGCTCCGAAAAAGCCCGGAATAACGGCTCTTTCCACATTTGCAAGCCTTGCGGATAACACAGCGTCCGTCTTGTCCGCCATAAATTCTCCGTTCTCGTCAAAGAAAATCACCTCTACGGGATCAATAAATTCATAGCCCAGATATTTCGCCATGATAATCCCGTTTAAATATTCTCCACGGCTTGCGGCATAATCACTGCCCGCCTTCTTTTTAAAGTTATCCGTAATCAGGGCAAACTCTTTTTCCAAGGACAGATCCAATCCCAGCCCGTCAATAATTTCCTGATAACGCAGCTTGATCTGTGCCAACGCCCTGGTAAAATCATTTCCCGCTTCCGCATAGGCATAAGTCGCATACAGCATATCCGTAACCTTGGTATCTCTGGAGTTGCGTTTTCCCGGCGCGGACGGTACGACATACCTGCGGTCCGCATCCGAACGGATGATGTCTCCGACTTTTTGAAACTGCTCTGCGCTTGCTAACGAGCTGCCACCGAATTTTACTACTTTTTTCATTTCTCTAATCTCCTCAAAATTCCTGTGTATTTTTCATTTACGATATTATATACAGATTCATTTATCATTCACAATATCATCATCCGCGATTATCTGGAAAACAATACATTGATGATTTCATGTCCCTTTGCAACATAATTCCCGCTCTCCGTTGCTTCAGCTTCATTATAATTCCAGTTGTGGCTTTCCTCAGCCGTAGAATCATACAGCAGATAAGGAACCGCATCGGAAGTATGGGTCCTGACGCGGATGGGTGTGGGATGGTCCGGTAAAATCAGGACTCTGAAATCCTCACCTTTTTCCTTTAATTCTTTCACAAGAGGCCCCACAATAAACCGGTCGATATTTTCAATGGCCTTTACCTTCTTCTCCACGCTTCCCTGGTGTCCCATCTCATCGGGAGCTTCCACATGAATATAGGCAAAATCGAATCCGTCTTCTGTCAATGCTTTTACCGCAGCATCCTTTTTGCCCGTATAGTTGGTATCCAGACCGCCGTTTGCACCGGGCACTTGGATGACCGCCATCCCTGCACCGACTGCAATGCCTTTCAACAAATCCACTGCAGAGATCATGGCACCTTTCTTATGAGTCTTTTCCTCAAAATTGGCAACCATGGGCTTCGTGCCGGCTCCCCAGAACCAGCAGCAGTTAGCCGGATTTAACCCTTTTTTCTTTCTTTCCTTATTTAATGGATGATCTTTTAAAATCTCATAACTTTTTTCCATCATGGAACGAAGAACCGGATCTTTCGGCAGATTGGGCCCGATCTTTTGTCCCAGCACATCATGGGGCTGAACCAGATCCACAACCTCTCCTTTATCCCAGATCAGGCAATGACGGTAACTGGTTCCCACATAAAACTTGTATGTCTCATTCTCCAGTTCCTTCCTCACTTCATTTAAAAGCACCGCACAATCCTCGGTGCCGATCTCGCCGGAGCTGTGATCAAGAATGACTTTTTCTTCAAAAGGTTCTTCCTCATCAGATATTGTCACAATATTGCATCTTAACGCCACATCGGTATCCTTCATGGGAACGCCGATGCTGAGTGCCTCCAACGGAGAACGTCCCGAATAAAATATCTTGGGATCATATCCCAGAACGGAAAGATTCGCCGTATCCGATCCCGGTTTCATCCCGTCGGGAATGGTATGGACCAGCCCGATCTCTCCTTTTTTGCTCAATGCATCCATTGCTTCCGTCTTTGCATAAGCAAGAGGTGTTTTGCCACCCAGGCTTTCGATGGGCTCATCAGCCATACCGTCGCCTAACACAACTACATACTTCATAATCTGTCCCTCTTTTATCCTTTTGCTTTTTTTCGATCAACCGTCCACGCGGATCATGCTGACTACATTCAGACCGGCTGCTTTCTCCCGGTAAGCCTTCTCCGTCATAACAGAAGTCACAAATGCCACTTCTCCCGCTTTTACGGAATCCAGCATTTTTACTTCACCGAAGACAGCCTGTACCTGTGCGGCATCTGCGCCCGTAACACGTACAAAGAATTTTCTTTCTGCCTGGTCCATATCGGATAAAGGCAGTTTTTCCGGCTCCCAGTTGCACGGCAGATGAATGCCCTCATGCAGTGCACAATCTACCACGTCGGATACGACGGCACTGGCTGTGGGAAGCTTGCCTGCTCCCGCTCCGTAATACATTGTATCTCCCAAAGTATTTCCCGTTACCAGAATTGCATTCATGACATCATCCACACTGTATAACGGATTTTCTTTTGTGAGTACAAACGGAGCAACCATGGCAAAATATTTACCATCCACCTCTTTGCTCATCCCAAGAAGCTTGATGGTCGCCTTCAACTGCTTCATATATGCAAAATCATCAATTGTGATCCCGGTAATGCCTTCTGTATATACATCTTTATAAAATACGGTTTTTCCAAAGCCAAGGGAAGAAAGAATCGCAATTTTGCGGCAGGCATCATGCCCCTCGATATCCGCTTCGGGATTTGCTTCCGCATAGCCCAACGCCTGGGCATCCTTTAATACCGCATCAAAATCTGCGCCTTCCTGCTCCATTTTGGTCAGGATATAATTGGTTGTCCCATTCAGAATACCTTTGATTGCGACAATCCTTTCCGGAGAAAGGGAAGTACGCAGAGGTCTGATGATCGGGATGCCGCCGCCGCAGCTGGCCTCAAACATATAATTACAATTGTTGGCCTTTGCTAACTCCAGCAATTCCGTACCGTACTCCGCCACCAGAGCTTTATTGGAAGTGCAGACACTTTTTCCTTTTGATAAAGCAGTTTTGGTAAATGCGTAGGCAGCGCCGATACCGCCCATTGCCTCGCAGACAATATCTACTTCCGGATCGTTCATGATCACATCCACATCATGTACAATCAGGTCTTCATAGGGATCTCCGGGAAAGTCTCTCAAGTCCAGAATATATTTCACATCGATTTCTTTTCCCGCCCTTTTGTTGATCAGTTCCTGATTTGTTTTGATTACTTCTACAATACCGCTTCCTACCGTACCGTATCCTAAAACTGCTACTTTTGCCATGTTTCTACTCCTTAGCTATTATTTTTACGTAATGTACACCTTTTTGTGCTTCCATGCGTTCAATCATTCCCGAGAGGTCTCCCGTATCGGCAAGGATCTGAATACTGATGGACAGGGATGCCACCCCGTTGATGGGAATACTCTGATGAATCGTCAGAATATTGGCTCCGTACTCTGCCACGATCTTCAGCATATCCGATAAAAGCCCCGGCTCATCATCCATCTGAAAAGTCATGGTAATGGTTGTCCCTTCCGTATTGTCATGGAACGGAAAAATATCATCCTTATATTTATAGAAAGAACTGCGGCTGATCCCTACCCGCTCCGTTGCCTCCTGTACGGATGTCACTCTTTCCGATTCAATGATACGCTTTGCTTCTGCTACCTTTAAAAGCACCTCCGGCAAAGCCTTTTGTCTGACCACAAAATATTTCGGTGTCTCTGACATGAAAAACGCCTCCTGTAAATATCCCGCTTCCACTACGGACATTTGCGTGTTTGTTTTTCTACCACGGACAATTGTTTGTCACCGAGGGATATTCTAGCACAATACACAATCCGAGGCAAGGGGTTTTGTGGATTTTTACAAAAAAAGAAAAAGGTTGTCAGATACTATGACATTCACAGCCCCGAAATTACCACCGCAAAGAATCTTTGCGTGACTTTTATGCACAGATAGGCTAATATCAAATCATAATCCGATCAGCGGGGGTAACCGTTATGGCAAATGTAGGAAAGAACATAAAACAGATGCGTATCAAAAAGCATATGACCCAGGATGATCTGGCAGAACAATTATTTGTCAGCCGCCAGACCGTTTCCAATTACGAAACCGGAAAATCCAATCCCGATGTGGATATGTTGATCAAGATTGCGGAAATACTGGATACGGACATGAATATCCTGATTTACGGCATTCCGGTTTCACCGGACAAAAAGCGGGAATACAAAAAGCTGGCTGTCAGCGGACTCATCATTTTTTTAATGACCCTCGGCATCGGCATTTTTACCCCTTATGCCGAGAAGTGGCAGGACAATATGTTTGATATGAGTCTCAGCCTTATCGTCATTCTCCTGCGCCCTTTATTGTTATGCATCATCGGCTGGTTTCTCATGCAGGCTGCCGGTATATTCTTTAAGGCAAAACCTTTGCAGGGCAGGATTTTTACCGTTATCCATTACGTCATTCTTGCCTTTTTGGTGCTCTATTGTATTCTGATCATTCCTTTTTGCATTGACAGTGCTCTGTTTGCCACCGAGGAAATGCGTCTGATGAATCTTCGTGTTGATTTTTCTTCACAGGACATAGAGCATCTTCTGCCGGATGCATGGCTGGCACCGATTTATGCAGGCTGGAGCTTTTTTGCCCGTCTGCATGCCCGCTTCCCCGCTCTGTATCCTTTTCATACCGCTTTCTTTCTGGCAGGCATGGCTCTCTGGGGAACAAAGCGCGCAGAATACTAAAAGACCGGGGCTGCCACATTTGCACGGATGACCAAAGGCTTTACTCCTTCAAATGGCTGAGGAATTTCTTGTGAAAAATTTCGCAGCGCTCCCTCTTTGATTCGATCCGCATCCTTCTTCAATACATATAAAAGACCATTGGGATCATAATCTCCGTATTTGTTGTAAACGTTCGGAATCTCAATGGCTTCAATCTCATAAAACCGTGTCTTTTGAGGACCCGGATAATTGCATAGTTCCATCCGACAGCCCTCCTAGATTTCTCTTCCGCTTTCCAGAATACGGATATAGTGGTTTGCTTCACGCAGCACATGGTCTGCAAGAAGCGGCAAAATAATGGAAGCAATCTTGCAATCCAGGATTCCTTCTGCCCCTGCAGTTTTAAAGTCACGGTACTTTAATGTCTCTTCCAGAGATTTTCGCGTCATTTCATCCATAGCACGAAAGTCCCGGCGTTTCGCCATCTCCAGAAGCCTTTTGTAATCTGTGGCGAATTCATCCGCCGTATCGATCAGTTCTTCTTCCGAAGGATCCAACAAGCCTCTGATAAACAGCGCATGTTCCATCATGATCTGATTCCAGAATTGCTCGGTTTCACGAAGATTTTTATAAGAAACCCTTCTGTTCTGCATCAGCTCCTCCACAGTGGAACGATACAGTTTTGCCTCCCGGATAATGTGTTTGATCAGCAAAGGATAATTTGCATTAAAAAGTTTGCAATCGCTAACTCCTTCTAAGATACATTCTTTAAACTCAATCAGACCGTCCAACAGCCAGACTGCCTGATCATTGATTTCGTGAATCCGCCTGTTGATTTCACGGTTCTCCCAATTATCTTCCCTACGGCAGCCTGCACGGAGCTTCTGTTGTTTTTCCGTTATTCTGCTGTCGATCTTCACTCCGGTTAAACATTCCGTCCTCTTTTCCGCCGGAACAGTAAATTCGGTTACCATTTCCCCGGATTTCTCAAATTCTCTGTTAATCCGTCCGTCTGCGATCTCTACAACCCCGCGCAGCAGATCTTCAAATTGTTCTTTAAACCAGTCTGCCTTTTTGATCCATTTTTCATCTTTGCAGGGAAATCCCGCCTCCAGAAAGAGGGCGTGTTCTTTCATGATCCTTGCAAAGAACAGATGTGTTTCTATTGATAGTGTTGCATAATTTTCCATATTGTTTCATACCTTTATATTAAACGTTTTCTTTAATATATGCAGCCGGCAGCTTTTTGTCGGTATGAAAAACAAAATATTTCCGTGTCAATGTCAATCCGACACGGTTTCGGTCCACTGCAGATACCCTTCAATGATTCCTCTGACCAGATATACGGAAAGGGTCTTCTGATAGTCCGCATCATATAGATTTTTCCGGTCCTCTCTGTTGGAAATATATCCGGTTTCCACTAAAACGGCAGGAATGCTTGTTTCCCGCAGTACATGGAAGTCCTCTGTCTTGATACCTCTGACGGCAATTTGTCCGCTGTCCTCTGCCGATTGTACGATTTTTTCCGCAAAGGCTTTCCCCGATACGCTGTCCGACCAGTAATAACATTCCAAACCCGCAACGGATGCATCTTCTTCACAATAATTGCAATGGATGCTTACAAACCAGTCTGCGCCGCTTTCATTAGCCTGTGCGGAACGCTCCTCCAGGGCCACCGTTTCATCCCCGTCTCTTGTGAGCATGACATCCACACCGCAATATTCCAGCATTTCCTTCATGTTCCCGACAATATCCATATTGATATCTTTTTCATAATAATCCGGATCTCCGGTTCCCACATCATTCCCGCCATGCCCGGCATCCAGAATCAGGACAAATTCTTTTCCGTTCATCTGCTCTTTCAATTCATCCAGCAGTTCCTGCTCCTCATGGCTGACCGCCATTGTCTCCTGCTTATCTCCCCGCAAAAGTCTCCATATACCTCTTCCTGCCAAAAACAGGAGTGTCAGAATGCCGAGCGCACAAACAACCGTCAGTGCACGCATCCAATATACCCGCATTCTTCTTTTTCTTCTGCGCCGTTGTCTTTCGTCCATTTCTTTTCCTCTTCCGGTTATCTGTTATCTGTCATCCGTCAAATGCCTTGACGTTCTTCACGTGTACTACTCCGAGTAGTACACTTAAAATAGCATAAACCAATGGCGGTGTCAACCCGATAAAAAACAGCCATTCCGTATTCCTTAAAAGGAACTGCGAAACAGCTGTATTTTATGCCGTATCAGTATTTGAAACCGATATACTAGATCAGCGGATATTTATCTGTCAGAGCCTGCACAATTGCTCTTGCTTCCGGCACTTTCTCTTCGCCGCCTTTGACAACCAGTGCGATTGCTTCGGCGATTCTGTCCATATCCTCCGTATTCATGCCACGGGATGTTACCGCGGGAGTCCCCAGGCGGATACCGCTTGTTACGAAAGGAGATTTCGGATCGTTGGGAATGGTATTTTTGTTTGCCGTAATATGTGCATCATCCAACAGTTTCTCTACTGCCTTACCGGTCAGGTCAAAAGGAGTCAGATCCATCAACATCAGATGATTATCCGTACCGCCGGACACGATCTTGATTCCTCTGTCCATCAATCCTTTGCAGAGAGCCTGTGCATTGTTTACGATGTTCTGCTGATATACCTTGAAGTCGTCACTTAAAGCTTCTTTGAAGCAGACAGCTTTTGCCGCAATGACATGCATCAGAGGGCCGCCCTGAATACCGGGGAAAACAGCCTTGTTGAAATTGTATTTGTCCGCTACTTCCTGACTGCTTAAGATCATGCCGCCACGGGGTCCGCGCAATGTCTTGTGCGTAGTGGTCGTGGTAACATCTGCATAAGGGATGGGGCTCGGATGAAGTCCTGCTGCCACAAGTCCTGCAATATGTGCCATATCTACCATCAATACCGCACCGACCTCGTCTGCCACTTCACGGAATTTCTTAAAGTCGATCGTTCTCGCATAAGCGGAAGCACCGGCAATAATCATCTTCGGTTTGCTTTCCAGTGCGATTTCTCTCAATTTATCATAATCAATGAATCCTTCATCATTAACGCCGTAAGGCACAATGTTGAAATAGGTTCCGGAAATGTTGGCCGGACTTCCGTGTGTCAGATGTCCGCCATGGTCTAAATTCATACCCATGATGGTATCACCGGGTTTACAGATTGCAAACTGTACTGCCAGATTTGCCTGTGCACCGGAATGGGGCTGTACATTGACATATTCACATCCGAATAATTTTTTGGCACGTTCTCTTGCCAAGTCTTCTACAACATCCACACATTGGCATCCACCATAATATCTCTTTCCCGGATAACCTTCTGCATATTTGTTGGTCAACGGACTTCCCATTGCTGCCATAACTGCCTTGCTTACCCAGTTTTCGGAAGCGATCAACTCGATATGGCTGTTCTGTCTTTCCTGCTCGTCCACGATTGCCTGAGCGATCTCTGGATCCACGTTCCTTACTTCGTCTAAAGAATACATTTTTTCTCCTCCTCTGTTTTGCTTTTTCATACTATCAAAAGAAGTCTTTTTCCAGATCTTCCCTCCATAGTATTTTGTTAAGTATAGCACACTTTCTTTACCATGCAAACGAAAAATGTAAAAAGAAATTTGTAGTTTCCTATAAGAATATGATAAAATTTATTCGGTTCTACAATTTTTTGACGGATAAGTAAAAGGAGAAACAGCTATGCTCTATATCATTGTCAATCCTGCCTCCAAATCCGGTCTGGGCAGGAAAAAATGGGAAATACTGAAACAGGAATTAAATCACAATGCCATTGTGTACGAAGTTTTCTTTACCAATAAAAAAGACGGTGCCGACGGATGCGTGCGGGAAATTCTGGCGAGGACCTCTCCCGAATCCCAGGACGTTCTCTGTGTACTGGGTGGTGACGGCACCATAAACGAGGTAATCAACGCGCTTTCCGGTCAGGAGCATCTCTCGCTTACCTACCTCCCCACCGGCTCCAGCAACGACCTGGCAAGGGCATTATATATTACCACCTCCCCGCAGGAGCTGATTGCCCATATCAGGAAACCTTCAAAACATTCTGCGGATCTTGGTTGTGTTGTGACACCTTCCGGCAGAAAGCGCCGTTTTTGTGTCAGCTGCGGAATCGGGCTGGATGCTGCCGTATGTAAGGAAGCGCTGGATTCGAAGCTAAAAGATACCCTGAACCGCCTGGGATTGGGCAAACTGACCTATGCCGGCATTGCGGTAAAGCAGCTGATCTCCGCTCCTTTGGCAAGCTGCGACATCGTTCTGGATGGCGGTACCCAAAGACATTTTGACAAACTGCTTTTTGCCGTTGCCATGATCCATCCTTATGAGGGCGGCGGTATCAAAATGGCACCGATGGCAGACTGCCGTGACGGCAGATTTGATATCATGGTGATTGCGGGACTGCGTAAATGGCGGGCGCTTTATCTGCTCCCTCTGGCTTTCTTCGGTCTGCATACCAAAGCCAAAAATGTATACTTTTTTAAGAGCAGCACACTGGAGATTTCTACAGATACCCCGCTGATTGTGCATGCCGACGGAGAATATTGTGGAAAACAGCAGAAAATCTCCCTCTCCTGTCAAAAGAATGGTTTAAATTACCTCTAGACAAACTTTTCTTTTTGTAGCATACTGTCTTTTATAAATATTTTTTAAAGGGGACTTTTTGTGTGAAATTAAAAAAAACGAGAAAACACAATTCCATTTCTCCCAAAACCGAATTAATACTGAAAATCGTGATTCCCATTGCATATGCGATTGTTTATATGGCAGCATTTTTCTGGTTGGAACAGCGGCCGGTAAAAGAATACCACATTATCAGAATGGATCTTGACTCACGCATTCCGTTTTGTGAGTATTTTATCATCCCGTATATGCTCTGGTTTCTATACATTGTTGCCACCGTAGTCCTGTTTATCTTTTTAGACAGAAAGGATTATATCAAGCTTTGTATTACACTGGGAACCGGAATGACCATATTTTTACTGGTTTCTTATTTTATTCCCAATATGCAGCCGCTCAGACCGAAGCTGGAATATTTCACAAGAGATAATATTTTCCTGGATATGGTAAAAGCGCTCTATGCAACGGATACCTGCACCAACGTTTTCCCGAGTATCCATGTATTTAACTCACTGGCCGCCAACTTTGCCATTCAGAAATCCCGACAGTTGAGCAGTCACAAGGTTTTACGGGCCGGATCTCATATTTTATGTATATCCATCATATTGTCAACTATGTTTTTGAAACAACATTCTTTATTCGATGTACTGACCGGCGGTGCCATGGCAGCCGCTATGTACTGGCTGGTCTACTATCTGCCGGAAGCAAAAGCTGCCGCTGCGGAAGAAAGAGAAGGAGAATTATTAAAGGGCATCATTCACTGATGCCCTTTTTATATTTCTTTTTTACCTAGTCTCTCACCTTAATGTGTACTTCTCTAAGCTGCTGTTCCGTTACCTCGCCCGGTGCTCCGCACATGAGATCCTGTGCATTTCCGTTCATCGGGAAGGCGATAACCTCACGGATATTTTCTTCATTTCTCAAAAGCATGATCATACGGTCAACACCCGGTGCCATACCTGCATGGGGCGGTGCGCCGAACTGGAATGCGTTGTAAAGGGCACCGAATTTCTGCTTCAGATCTTCTTCCGTATATCCCGCGATCTCAAACGCTTTTACCATAATATCCAGGTTGTGGTTTCGAACCGCACCGGATGAAAGCTCAACGCCGTTGCACACGATATCGTACTGATAAGCCAGAATGTCAAGGGGATCCTTGGTATTCAATGCTTCCAGTCCGCCCTGAGGCATGGAGAAAGGATTGTGGGTAAAGATGATTTTCTTCTCTTCCTCATCATACTCATACATCGGGAAATCATTGACAAAGCAGAAACGATATGCGTTCTCTTCGATCAATCCCAGGCGATTGGCAAGCTCCGTACGAATCTGTCCCGCATAAACCGCTGCACGGCTTTCCTTGTCGGCAATAAAGAAAATGGTGTCTCCCACTTCCAGTCCGGCAATTTCAGCGATTTCTCCCTTCATATCATCGGGAATGAATTTATCGATCGGTCCTTTATAGCTCTTATCTTCCAACACTTCCAGATAACCCAGTCCGCCCATACCGATGGATTGTGCAAATTTCAAAAGTTTCTCATGCTGACCCTTGGAAAGCTTGGCATGAACATTGATGGCGCGAACCGTCTTTTTGTGGAACGGCTTAAACGTGCATCTCTGGAAGAAATCGGTTACATCCACAATTCTCAAAGGATTTCTCAGATCCGGTTTATCCGTACCAAACTCCAGCATTGCCTGTTTGTAACTGATCACAGGGTAAGGTGCATTGGTTACCTTTGCACCTTCGGGCGCAAACTTTTCAAAGGTTGCCGTCAGGATTTCTTCTCCGGCACAGAACACGTCTTCCTGTGTGGCAAATGCCATCTCAAAATCCAGCTGATAAAACTCTCCCGGAGAACGGTCTGCCCTTGCATCCTCATCACGGAAACAGGGCGCAATCTGGAAATATTTATCAAAGCCCGAAACCATCAACAGCTGTTTGTACTGCTGAGGCGCCTGCGGCAACGCATAAAATTTACCTTTGTATTTTCTGGAAGGAACAATATAATCCCTTGCGCCTTCCGGTGAGGAAGCACAGAGAATCGGTGTCTGGATTTCCAAGAATCCCATTTCCGTCATTTTCTGACGCAGGAAACTGATGACCTGGGAACGGAAAATAATGTTGTCCTTTACCTTTTTATTTCTGAGATCCAGATAACGGTATTTCAGACGCAGATCCTCACGGATTTCTTTGGAAGTCATAACCTCAAAAGGAAGCTGCTTGTATACCTTACCGAGCATCTCCACCTTGTGGGCTTCCAGCTCAATGGTTCCTGTAGGGATCTTGGGATTGTAGGTCTCTTCATCACGATGCTGGATTACACCTTCCACACTGATACAATCCTCTTTGTTGATACCGTTTAACAGACTGGTATCTCGCATAACCACCTGCATCACACCGTACATATCACGCAGATCCACAAAAGATACGCCGCCGTGGTCACGGATATTCTCGACCCAGCCTGCAATCTTGATATTGGCATCTACATCCTTCTCCGAAATCTGATCCATCGTGCGGTCACGATAAATGTTAGAAATATTCATGTTCTCTCCTCCTGAATTTTATTGATAAGCTCCGGTTTCATACCTATATTTCTTATGTCTGTATCTACTCCCGTCCGCTTTGAATTTTGTTTTTTGAAACTCTATAAGGAAAGCGGAACAAAAGTCAAAGCCGACGGGAACATATCCGAGCATAAAAAAACTGCTCATCCCAAACAAATCGTTTCAGGACGAACAGTTAAGTCCGCGGTACCACCTGAATTACTGCCCTGCAGTCACTCATCGGTTTTTCAAACCTCGCCACTGACGTGTGGCAGACGGCGCACCTACTCACATCTGCTTTCAGATTGCGGCTGGTAAAGTGTTATTCACGCAAATTCACTTTATGGGGCTTGCACCATCCCCCACTCGCTGGAAACGATAAGTTACGCTACTTCTCTTCGTCATAGCCATTTGACGCTATTATATAAATTCTTTTGAAAAAAGTCAATTAAACTGCACAAACTTCTGGGCAATTTTGTAAAGTCCCGTGGAAATCTGCCTGCCGCTCTTTCCCGGCAGGTTCATGGTGCTGCCCATCAGTCCGTGGCGCAGTCTGCGGTAAAGTTTTTTGTCCTTTTTCTTTAAGTATGCCCACAATTCCTTTTTCTTTGCAAGGGCTTCACCGGTTTTGGCGCGAATCAGCATAATGGAAGAAACCGTTGTAATGATATCCAGATATTTCACCATATATTTATAGGTTTTTTTATTCTCAACCTTAACGGAAGTAATATAATCGATCATCAGCTTGTTAACCCTGATCTGCTGGTCCACCCGTTTGATCATCACACTTTCATGGACGCTCTGGTCTTCCCTGCCGATATAATAACGGTAAAAATTGGTGTCGATGTAATACATGTTATGTACATAGGGTAGCGGATTAAATACAAAAATATTATCCACGTAGAACGTATGCTCCGGCAGCTTTAATCCGCATTCTATGAGCAGTTTCGTCCTGTAGATCACAGAATGCATCAGAAAATACTGTGCCACATTAAAATGTCCTACTTCATCCCAGGTAAACACTTCCTCATTCGGCAAAACATGTTTGAACGCCACAACCTTTTTTCGTTTCTTGCCTTCTTTCTCATAGACAAAATTGCTGATGACCATATCGATGACCTGATGACCGCCCACAAGATTACGCAGCGAATCCAGTATCTTCATATAAGAGTCCAGCCTTACCCAGTCATCGCTGTCCACCACCTTAAAATAAATGCCGGTGGCATTTTCAATTCCCGTATTGACCGCTGAGCCGTGTCCCCCGTTTTCTTTGTGGACAACCCTGATCATGGAAGGATATTCCTTCGCATAGCGGTCTGCAATCTCTGCCGTCTTATCCGTGGAACCGTCATCAACGATAATGATCTCCACATCCTCTCCTCCCGGCAGCAAAGACTCGATGCACTTTTCCATGTATTTTTCCGAATTGTAACACGGTACTGTTATTGTCAGTAATTTCATTTTATCAATCCCTTTTCTTTTTGTTCCGTTTTCCCCTGAACCGTTCTTTTCGCTTCTCCCCGGCTTTTGACCGCTTTCCCAATTCCCGGTCTGATATCCAGATATTCGGTAAATGCCGCAAATGCCGACGGTATCGGATAGGCTTCCTCCGTATCCTGTCTGGTTACCATCACATAACCCTTTTGCAGTGTCATTCCCGCATCCAATGCAAAATCAAACGGTTCTGCCAGGATCCGATATCCCTTCATATGCCATTCTTTATGGGTAAAAATATGCTTCGCTTCCCCGATGGACTGAATTCTCAATGGGGAAACTCCCATTTCCCTCACCTCTGCAATGATACTCTCCTCGTCTGCATATTCTTCCAAAGAGGGCAGTTCATACATTCCTGCCAGCAATCCCTTTTCCGGTCTTTTATGTAGCAGAAGCTTTTGTCCGTCACCGATGATCAGAATAGTCTTTTGCTCTATCTTCCTCGGTTTTTTTGCCGACTTTTTGGGATACTCCTGCCAGTTTCCGTTTTTGTACGCCAGACACAACTCTTTCCACGGGCATTCCGCACAGTGGGGTGCCCCGTTGGGTACGCAGACCGTAGCTCCAAGCTCCATCAATGCCTGATTAAAATCCCCGCTGCGTCCTTCCGGCATCAGCGGAAGCAACGCATCTCTTGCTTCATTCTTGGCCTTCTGGCTCAAAATGTCCTCTTCATAAAGCATCAGTCTGGATAAAATCCGCAACACATTCCCGTCTACCGCAGGCACCTTTTTCCCAAAAGAAATGGATGCCACGGCTCCTGCCGTATAACTGCCGATGCCCGGCAGCCTGATCAGGCATTCATACTCCTCCGGAAATCTGCCTTGGTATTCGTCCATGATCACTTTTGCAGCCTTCTGCATATTTCTGACACGGTTATAATAGCCCAGTCCTTCCCAAAGCTTGAGCAGCCGTTCTTCATTAGCATTTGCTAACTGAGACACAGTGGGAAGTTCTTTCATAAACCGGTCAAAATAGGGTTTTACCGCTTCCACCCGGGTCTGTTGCAGCATAATTTCCGACACCCAGACGCGATAAGGATTCTGATCTTCTCTCCACGGCAATATACGTTTATTATTGTCATACCACATAAGTAACGGTGTTACAATATCCAATTCAATTTTCATCCGTTTTACTCCTCCTATGGATCATCTCCATAAGGAACTCTCGCTGCCGGAACCACCTGTGAAGCAGGTAGCGTATGAACCTCCTGATCATCAAAGAAAATATGCGCTCCAAAGGATTTTAATATTTCGCTCTTGCTGATTCCGCCCAGAAAAAACGCTTCATCAATCCGCACATTCCATGCCCGCAGAGTGCGGACAACCCGCTCGTGGGCAGGCGCGCATCTGGAAGTAACCAGCGCCGTACGGATTGGCGCTTTTTCTGCGGGAAATTCCTGCTGGATGGAAGATAATATCTGTAAAAATCGGGCAAAAGGTCCCGCTGCCAAAGGGTTTCTGGCATTCCGCCTTTCATTTTCCGCAAAAGCCTCCAGCCCCTGCTCTCTGAATATCTTCTCCGAGTCCGCACCAAACAGCACCGCATCCCCGTCGAAAGCAATCCTGATCTGGCTGATATCACCGCTTTCGTCATAGGTCTGCATACCGTCATCTATAATGATCCCCGCAGCTATTCCGTCTGCCAATGCCCCTCTCACATCTTCCTCATTGTGGGACAAAAACAGGTCCGTATGAAATGCGGAAAGATACGGTGTCAGAGATGCTCCGCTGGACAATACCGCCCGGGTGATTTGCAGCCCGTAATGCTCAATGGAATGAAAAATCCGCAACGAAGTATCCGCACTGTTCTTGGACATGATAATGACCTCAACACGGTTTTCCTGCCCCGGCAATTCATTGAGATTAAGCAATGCCTTTACCAGCATAAATCCCGGTCCCGGCGCAAGGATTTCATCCTCATGCTCCCTCTGGTACCGGCAGAATGCTTCAATGCCTTCTGTTTCAAAAATACTGCTTTCTTTTGTCAAATCAAACAGCGCTCTGGTGCTGACTCCGATCACCAGCTTATCTGTCAGACTGAATGCCATATAACCGCCTCCCTTTCTTTTCATGTTTCCGGCGGCTATACCTGCAGGCACTATCTGATTCTGTCACATTCGAATTTTTCCATTGTCAGAAGACAGTTTTTCAACTCGCTGTACCGCTCTTCCAAGCTGCCTTCATTTAATTCAATATCCGTTGCCACAGCCATGATTGCCAACATATCCTCGGTGATCCGATTGTGTAATCCCGCCAGAATATCCAGCTTTTTGTCATAACTATCAGCATCCAGAAATGCCGCTACGTCCGGATCCAGATAAGCTTCCGCTTCATCCGGCTGAGCATCTGTCTCATTGCTCTGCTCCGCCGCTGCCGCAACACGGGCTTCCGCTTTTGATTTCTTCTCAAAACGGTACTCCTGTGATGCTTCCGGATATTTTGCTTTGTCAACAGGACTCATAAACTGAGCCAAGTCTCTGACATATACCGCATAATCTCCGTACAGTGCCTGATATACCACCAGATCACGACTATCTTCGGAGTCCTTGGCAAGCGTCAAAATCTGATACTGATTTCCTTTAAAATGCTGATATATTTCAAAGGGTTTTGGATTTTCTCTCATAATCGCAGCTCCTTTTATACAAACTACTCTTATTATAATCCCAAACCCTGTTACTGTCATGTGTTTTCCATGGGAAGAATTTGTAAATTCTTTAGGAAAAAAATGTAAATTCATAACAGAATTCCGTATGTTCCCAATTTTCCGTGATCTGATGCAGTTCCGTCTCAATCTGCTCCATCTCCGCTTCGTCCAGATAAGCGATATTTCTGTGATGAACTGCCACCCGGTAAATCCTTTCTCCGTCTTCGGCATAAGTCTTTGTCATCGTCACTCCGCTGTACTCACAGCCATGTTCCTTCATCACCTGTCTGATCGTATGCAAAAGCTCCGCTTCCAAAGCATCCATACCTTCTTTATCCGCCATTGCTGCTTTTTCCACCGACTGACTGTATGCTGTCGTAGAAAAGCAGAAAAAAATTACCGCCAGTAAAATTGATGTAGTCAGTATAAACGCAATCTTTTTTTTCATAAAAAAACCTCCTGTCAGAATAAAGACTTTTTATTTGTCTTTATTCTACCAGGAGGTGTGTCCCATAAAATGGTCTTATGCCATAAATTCACCAACCAATTTATTGACAACGCTGCCTTCCGCTTTTCCTTTGACTCTGGGCATCAGTTCTTTCATAATCCTGCCTTTATCTTTGGGCGTTGCCTGCTCAATGGAAAGATCCGAAAGAACAGCTTTGATGATATCGCGGATCGCATCTTCACTGAGATCTTCCGGTGCAAATTCCTGATATACCGCGAGGCGTTTCTCACACTGCTGTCTGATATCTTCCCTGTCGGCCGGAGCCGCTTCCAATGTTTCTTTCGTCTGTCTGATCTCTTTTTTAATTACTTCGTTTTCTTCATCTTCGGTCAGATCCGCACGCTTATCGATGGCCTTGTTTTTCAATGCACTAAGCAGCATGGATAAAGAATCTTTTCTCTCTTTGTCCTTTTCCTTCATGGCAGTTACCATCTGCGCTCTGATCTCATCAATTTTACTCATTTTCAATTCCTTCCCTTCTCTGCGTCAGAATAATGACTGAGCTGTTTACATGCTTCATGTCTACAAGATATTATGACACTTGACGGAAGAAAAAACAAG
>JBJEJA010000027.1:0-40422 GCA_051877575.1 Lachnospiraceae bacterium
CTTCAGGGACTTTATGGCAGACAACCGTGGAGAGCTAGGCGGTGGAAGATATAAGCAGTTGCCAAAGTCATTGCCAGCATGGTGGAGAGTGAGCAGAAAGCAAGGGGAATGATGATGTGTTAAAACGTGGTGGTTGACAGGTACTGGTAAGTTTGGCGGAGCCTATTGGTGTGGGGTAAATTTGCAGTTTTTTCACCCTGCTCCTGCCTTGAAATTTACCTCAGTGAAATGTTTTTTTTATAATTGAAAAAATTCTTATTGACAATACGGCGAATATCGTATATTGTATTACTCAAGTAGTACAACGATACAATCGGACAATGAGGATAGAAAGGAGCGAGTACATGGCTTGGAAACTGGATGGGGATCGTCCCATTTATATCCAACTGGTAGAAATTCTGCAGAATAAGATTATTGCAGGTGAATATAAGCCGGGAGAAAAACTGCCAAGCGTCAGGGATTTTGCGGCGGAAGCAGGTGTGAATCCCAATACGATGCAGCGTGCTTTTGCAAATTTGGAACAAATGGGATTGATTGTTACCATGAGAACCAACGGAAGAACTGTAGCGGATAACCCGGGCATCATCAGCCAAACCGGGAAGGAAGTGGCTGATGCGGAGGTAGAACAGTTTTTTCAGAAGATGAAAGAGCTGGGATACGACAGGAAAGAAGCATTGGCACTTGCGAGTGCCAAAGTGAATGGAGGGGAAGGAAATGAATGAACAGATGAATAGCGGGATACCGATGGGCGGAGTGCCGATGAATGGAGTGCCGATGGGCGGAGTGCAGATGAATGGAATGCCGATGAACGGAGTACCACCTTATGGCAATCCGATGTATCGACAACCGGTGCAATTTATTATGGAGCCGATGCCAAAGAGTGGAGACGGTCCGTCTCTTCTGGAATGCAGAAATCTGACAAAGTGCTATCAGACCGGAGTTCCGGCACTGAATCATTTTAATCTGAGACTGGAAAAAGGACATATTGTCGGACTGCTGGGACCAAACGGAAGCGGGAAGACGACGTTGATTAAGATGATCAATGGGCTTCTGACACCCACCGAAGGAGAAATCCTGATTAACGGAAGCGCGCCGGGACCGTACAGTAAGGCAGTGGTATCATATCTGCCGGAGCGTACTTATCTGGAGGCGCAAAAGGATGTGAAAAGCCTGGTGGCATTTTTTGCCGACTTCTATGAGGATTTTCATGCAGACCGGGCATATGCCATGCTGCAGACACTGGGTATTCCGTCCAATGCAAGGTTGAAAACGCTTTCAAAAGGCACGAAGGAAAAAGTGCAGCTGATACTTGTTATGAGCAGGGATGCACAGCTGTATATCCTGGATGAGCCCATTGCCGGTGTTGATCCGGCGGCAAGAGATTATATCATCCGCACAATATTGAGCAATTACAATCCAAATGCAACACTTTTGATCTGCACGCATCTGATTTCGGATATTGAGAATATTCTGGATGACGTTGTTTTTATTAAAAACGGACAGTTGGTGGTACAGAGTACCGTGGACAATATCCGGGCAAGATTCGGAAAAACCGTGGATGCTTATTTTAGGGAGGTGTTCGCATGTTAAAAAAATTGATCAAACATGAATGGAAAGATACCTGGGCTGTAGGAACGGTCTGCAATATTATTGTATTTGTTCTGGCGATTATCGGAGTCGTGCTTTTTTCAATGGATATTTGGGAAGAATCGGCGATGCGGAGTGATTCGGCTGCTGGCTTTACCGCAGTAACGCTCGTTGTTTACTTTATGATGTGTGTGTGGGGTATCATTGCGGCATGCTTTGTAGTCAGATATTACTTTTTCTGGAGATATTACAAGAATCTGTTTACAGATCATGGATATCTGATGAATACGCTTCCGGTAAAGAGTACGGATCTGATTAATTCAAAATTGATTGTTGCAGTCATATGGCAGTATATTACTTACATTGTAATGGCATTTTCGATTGTTGCGCTGGTGTTTTCTATAGTAGGAGGTCTGAGCGATATTTCCTTTAAAGAAATGATGCAGGAATTTTATGGCTTTGAATTTGATTGGGAGGAAATAGGAAAATCACTCCCTACGATTATCTGCGAAATTGCATATATTATTATTGCTCCGGCAGTTCAATTGCTGCTGATGTATGCGGCCGTATGTGTCGGTCAATTGTCAAAGAAACATAAGTTTTTGGTTTCCGTATTGATCCTGATCGGATTTGGAATATTGACAACGGTAGTCATTTCTTATGCAACGGTTCCGTTTGTCCTGATGATGGATGATGAAGTTCCAAGCGTTATGGTGCAAAATATAGAGTCTGTGGTTATATTGCTAATCTATATCGGTGCCGGTGTCGGACTGTATTTCCTGAATAAATATTTCCTGGAGAAGAAATTAAATCTGGAATAATGTACAAAATAAAAACCTCTGCATATAGTAGTAGAAAAGTGCAGAGGTTTTTTTATGCCTGAAAATGAAAACACAGCGAAGGGACAAATTATCATAGAAGTGATCAGTGCCCTTGGAATGATTCCCGTGCGCAATGCGACTGTGCGGATTTCTTATACATTAGATCCGGATACGGTATTGGAAGAAACAACTACCGATGAAAACGGGCAAACGAAAATACTGACTCTGCCGGCTCCGCCCTTAGCGTTGAGTCTGGAGCCGCAGGATATCAGACCCTATGCGGAATATAATATAGCGGTAACCGCAGAAGGATATGAACCGGTAAGCGTGGTGGCAAGCGAGCTTTTGGCAAATGAGGTGTCCATCCAGCAGATTACCATGAATCCGTTGGAGGAACCGAACCTTGTGAGCGAGGATGTGGTCATCGGACCGCATACGCTTTATTATGATTATCCCCCCAAAATTCCGGAGGATGAGATCAAGCCTATGGATGAAAGCGGTGAGATCGTATTGAGCCGTGTGGTCATTCCGGAATATATTGTAGTGCATGACGGAGATCCCAATGATGCTTCGGCTCCCAACTACTATGTGCGGTATAAGGATTATATCAAAAATGTGGCAAGCTGCGAAATTTATGCTACCTGGCCGGAAGCGGCAATTTATGCCAATGTTTTGTGTATTATGTCTTTTACCCTGAACAGAGTTTATACGGAGTGGTACCGGAATCAGGGCAAAAATTTCACAATTACAAGTTCCACGGCTTACGATCAAAAATGGATATACGGAAGAAATATTTATGAGAACATTTCTTATCTGGTGGATTCCATATTTAATAATTTCCTGTCGAGGCCCGGTGTCAGGCAGCCGATTTTTACTTCCTATTGCGACGGAGTAAGGGTTACCTGTGACGGATTGAAACAGTGGGGCTCAAAATATCTGGCGGAAGAAGGATATTCTGCCATTGAAATCATCAGATATTATTACGGAAATGACATGTATATCAATTCAACCATTTTTGTATCCGGTGTTCCGTCCTCGTTTCCGGGATATAATCTGGATATCGGGGCACAGGGAGCCAAAGTGCAGCAGATACAGGAACAGTTAAACAGGATCAGTCAGAATTATCCGGCGATTCCGAAGGTTGTTGCGGATGGCATTTACGGAGAGAAAACAAAAGAGGCAGTAGAAGCCTTTCAAAAAATCTTCTTACTGCCTGTGACGGGGATTGTTGATTATCCCACATGGTATGAGATTTCCGACATCTATGTCGGGGTGACGCGTATTGCAGAGCCGGGCTGACGGGACAGGGCTTTTTTAATAGCTGCTATCAATCGCTCGTTGTCAGCATGACTCATGAAGCAAATGCGGATGAAGCGGTCGCCCAGAGTAGGGAAAGTAGCGCAGTTGCGGACCATCATCCCCTGTCTGATCAAAATATCAAATAGTTCGCCGGAAGTTAAGGTGTCTTCGGGCAGTCTCACAAGTACAAAATTGCTGTTGACCGGATAGGTACGGATGCCGGAAATGGTGGAAAGGCTTTGACAGATAAATTCTTTTTCCTGTTCCATTGTGTTTCTGACCAATCGGATGTAGTCGGTATCCGTAAACATAACGGTCCCGACCAGGTCGGCAGCAGCATTGATATTCCAGGGGTCTTGCGTTTCGGAGGCCTTGTCCGGCAGGCTTCGGCTGCCGGTCAAGGCATAACCGAGACGAAGTCCCGGAGTTGCAAAAAATTTGGAAGTGCCGCGCAGAACAAGCAGATTGTCATAGGTGTTTGTCAGATCTGCAGCGGTAATTTCGTCTGACAGAGCGGAAAATTCCACATAGGTTTCATCGATTAAAAGATGGATATGCCGCCTGCAAAAATCTTCCGCAATCATTGCCAGATCCTTCTTGAAAAAAGCACCGGAGGTGGGATTGTTGGGATTGCAGAGAATGACCAGATCCGTTTCATCCGGTGTGTTTTCGATGATTTCTTCCGGAGACAGGACAAAATCCCGCGCTTCTTCTGCCATAATGTAACGGATGTCACAGCCCCGTCTTTTTAAATCTTTTTCATATTCCGAATAGGTGGGTCCCACAATGACTGCTTTTTCGGGAGCAAGCAGATTGATAAATAATGTCAATAATTCCGTAACGCCGTTTCCCAGAATAATATGCCCGCAGGATGCTCCCGTATAGGAAGCGATAGCCTGTTTTAAATCCGTATAGTCCCGGTCGGGATAACGGGAGATCACATTCAGATTCTGTTTCAGTGCCTCTGCCGCTTTTTTGGAAAAACCGAGAGGATTGACATTTGCCGAAAAACTGATGATCCGTTCTTTGGGGATTCCATAAATGTTTTCTATTTTTTCTAAATCACTTCCGTGAAATGCTTTGCTTTGTTGCTTCATCTGTAACGCCTCTTTTTTATGACTTTGTTGGAATTGCATCTGACTTATGCTATAATTTATTATAACTGTTTTTATTGAAATTACAATCCGCATGGGGTGAATGATTTGATGGATTCCAGAATAGAACCATTTCGGGAAAGTGAAATTGCATATGGAAACGGTGCGCTGGAATTCGATGTTCCCGTTGTAGAAATTGAGGCGGAGGCGGGAAAAGTATACCGGGGAAGCTTTGGAATCCGCGTTCATTCCGACCGGGAAGCCGTGGGCAGAATTTATGCAACGGATTACAGAGTCAACTGTTCTGATGAAAAATTTAAGGGAAAAAGTCTGGAAGTGCCGTTTACTTTTGATGCCGTCGGGATGGAATACGGAGATTTCGTAAAAGGTGAATTTTGCATTGTTTCCAATATGGGTGAGTATTTTCTGCCGTATGAGGTGAGAATTCCGGGCGCCGTAACAGACGGAGAATTGGGTGAGATTAAAAATCTGTTTCATTTTACCAATCTGGCAAAATTGAACTGGAAAGAGGCGGTCAGGTGTTTCTATCAGGAAGAGTTTGTACATATTCTGACCGGAAGCAGCAGACAGTATCTGGAAGCGTACCGGGCACTGGCAGAGAACGGAAGAGAGAGCGCAAAACCGGATTTTGCCATGGAGCAGTTTTTGATTCTGATTCGCAAGAAACAGGCAGTCAGTTATGATTGTCCTGTGACGGATTTTTTATTCTCCAAGGGAGAAGAGCCCGAAAATATAGCAATCAGGATCCGGCGGAACGGATGGGGATATACGGATCTTGCAGTTGAGCCGGACGGCAGTTTCCTTCACACGGATAAGGAGCATTTATCGGCGGAGGATTTTGCAAACGATGAGGCGATACTGAATGTGAAGATAGATCGCAGACTATTACATGCCGGGAAAAATGAGGGCCTGATCCGTCTGACCGGCAAAAATGACAGCATAACATGCAGGATCTGCATCGATGGACAGAGGTTGATCGGAGATGAGCAGGTAAACCGTCGTAAGGATAAACAGCTTGCGGATTGTATGATGCGCCTTTATCTGGATTATCGTACGGGCAGACGTCCGGTGGAAGAGAGTGTCCTTACGGCATCAGGGCTGCTGGAGCACGCAAGAGGCATGAATGCATTGATGCCGGCATTGTATCAGGCACATCTAAAGCTTTTGACAGGACAGATGAATGAAGCGGTCTGGCTGTTAAGTCATGCAAAAAGAATGATGGAAGGCAAGGAGATACCCTTAGATATTTATGGATATTTTCTGTATCTTACGGCAATGTCGGAAGGGGAAGATAAAAACAGGGCAGGGGAGTTGCTGGACAGTTATGTCGAACAATATCCGGAGCATTTTGTGCTGTATTGGGGATATATGCATAAGGAAGGATTGGCAAAAAAGAATCCGGGGGCTGTTTACAGAAAATTGAAAGAACTGTGGGAACAGGGATGTTTTCATCCGGTTCTTTATCTGGAAGCGGCAATGGTTGTTATGGAAAATCCGGTTTTGTTTCATACCATGGGACCTTTCGAGATGCAATTGCTGTTCTTTATGGACCGCTACGCTTTGATAACCGGGAAATTTACAGAGCAGATTTATTCTGCGGGAGAAAAGATAAAGGACTATCATCCGCAGTTTGTAAAGCTGCTGGAGAAGTATCCGTCGCAGGACCGCAAAAAGATGGTCAAGGTCATGTGCCTGCAATATATGAGGGGAAATATCAAGGGAGACACGGCTGCCGGATGGCTGCGGGAAGGCATTGAACTGGACTGCAGAATCACGGGACTGTATGAAGCGTATATCTATGCGCTGGATTATAAAATAAAAGCGGGCTTCCCGGAGGAAGTTGTACGCTATTTTGCTTATGATGCTGCAATGGATGACGGGCATCTGGCTTATGTGTATGCCGGGGTTATCAGACAACAGGCGGAAATCACACCGGATTATGAGAAGCGCATCCGGCTGTTTGTGTTAAAGCAGCTGGAGGCAGGAAGAATTGATTCTAATCTCGCCTATTTATACAGGAATATTCTGATGCCGGAGGATATGACGGAGCAGGTAAAGGAAAAACTGTCTGAGCTGGCATTTATCCATGAAGTTACGGTATGTGATCCGAAATATAAGTATTGCATTGTCAGGCATGCGGGGATAAACGGACAGGAAAGGGTTTCCGTAAAAGGCGGTAAGGCCCTGATCAGACTGTATTCCGATGATTATCTGCTGTTGTTTGAGGATCGGGACGGTCTGTGTCATTTGCAGGAAACCGGTTATGAGGTTCATGCGTTTCTGGGACTTGACCGCATTCGGATTCTGCTAAAGGACTGTGAAAGAGTCGGCTTTGGCGCATTATTTTGCTCTCTTTGCCGCAAACCCATAGACCGGATGGAAAGCAGGGAAGAGTTTGCCGCAGCGGAGAGAAATTACTGCTGGCTTTTAAAACAGGAGGAATTGTCCGATGAATACCGCCGGAAACTGGCGACAGGGCTGATGGATGCGTATGTTCAGTGGGAAATGACCGAAGAACTGGATGCGTTTTTGGAGTATGCGGAGGCAACGGATTTTACGGGTAAGGACAGGGCAAGATTTGTGGCACTGCTATGTTCCAGAGGCTTTTATCGCAAGGCCTTTGAGGCTGCCGGTTCCTACGGATATGAAAAGCTGGATGACAAGGTATTGGCAAGGCTATGCCAATTTATGATAGAGGAATTGGAAGGAGAGTATGACAAACAGCTTTTAAAGCTGACATACAGAGTGTTTGAGCAGGGTAAATATACTGAGATGATGCTCATATATTTGGCTGAATGGTTTCAGGGAAGCGTGAAGCAGATGCGGAGTGTCTGGAGAGCCGCGGTTTCCATGGAAATTCCGGCAGTCGGCATAGCCGAAAAGATACTGGAACAAATTTTGTATACCGGAGCTTATACTGCAGACAGGGAAAAGATTTTTCTTTATTATTCGGAAAACGGAGGCAGAGGAGAACTGATCAGATTTTATCTTTCCATGAGAGGTGAAGAGTATCTGGTCAGAGAGGAAGCGGTAGAAGACGGCGTTTTCCGAAAAATGGGAATCGATATGCAGAACGGAGAAGCTTTTCCGCTGGGAGCGAAGCTTGCTTTGTTGAAATTTTACAGTGAGCGGGTATCTGAGCTGACGGAACGGGAAAAACAGCTGTGCAGGGAACTGCTGGGAGAAAGTCTCGGGGAGGACATATATTTTCCGTATTACAAAGCTTTTACGGAACTGTATCCGGTGCTGGAGATTTATGATGAAAAGTCTTATGTGGAATACCGGACGGGAACCGGCAGCAGGGTTGTGATACATTACATACTGGACAAGCCCGGAAATGAAACAGACCAATATTGCCGGGAAGAAATGACGGAAATTTATCCGGGGATTTTTCAAAAGGAGTTTCGCTTATTCTGGGGAGAGAGACTGCAATATTATGTGACACAGGAACAAAACGGAGAAGAGCAGTTTGTTTTAAGCGGCAGTATGGAGCAGAGTGAAGCAATGTATGAGAGCGGACACGGAAGATATCATCTGCTCAATGATATTGCGCTGTCTATGGAACTGCGGGATTATGATACGGCAGATGTTTTGGCAAAAGAATATGTCAGAAACGAATTTCTCACAAAAGAAATGCTGAAGATTCGATAGGGGTGTAAAAATGGATTCGGGAAAAAATTATGTGATCGGCTTTGATCTCGGGCACAGATATGCACAGATCAGTTATGTCAGTTTTGAAGGAGATGAGGGAGATGTTTATAATATCCCTGTCTGCCTTTGTAAAAGGAACGGTGCCAATCAGTGGTTTTATGGAGAAGAGGCTTTGAAATTTGCGGCAGAGGGCAAAGGGACGCCGGTCTTCGATCTGGTGCAGCTCGCAGAGGCGGGAGAACCGGTCGTGGTGGATGATCGGGAAATGGATCCGGTGGATCTGCTTATTTTGTTTGTCAAAAACAGTCTGGCGGGAATGGGCGTGTATAAGGAAGGGGCCAAGGTAAAGGTGATGGTTCTTTCCGTGGATGAGCTGACACCGGCTATGCTGGAGGTGTTGAAACGGATTGAAAACAGTGCTATGAGTGATTTTGAAGGAGTTTATTTTGAACCCAAGGTGGAAAGTCTCTTTTATTATACCATTCATCAGCCGAAGGAATTGTGGAGTTATCAGGTCGGGGTTCTGGATTTCTCGGATGGATTTTTAAAAGTATTCCGTGTGGAAATGAATCATAAATCCAGACCGATTTTGACGACGGTTGAGGATTATATTTATAAGGATATTACAATTCCGGAGAAATTTGATTCCATTATGGAAAAGGATCGTTATCTGGAGGAAATGGATGATAAACTGTATGCGCTGATGGAAAAGTTCCTGGAGGGGCAGATTGTTACCAGTATTTATCTGATCGGAAAGGATTTTGAAAAGGAATGGTATCCGAAAACGTTAAAACTTTTGTGCCGGAACAGAAGAGTTTTTCAGGGAAGTAATTTGTACAGTAAGGGTGCCTGTCTCGGCGGAATGGAAAAGATTTTGCCCGGGGAGACGGCAAAGGCGTACTTATATTTAGGAAAAGAAAAACTAAAAGCTGACATTGGTGTCACAAGAATGGAGCAGGGAAAAAAGGTTACAGAGATTGTGATGAAGGGCGGTATCAACTGGTTTGAGGCGGAGGCGGAGTTTGCGTTTCTGCCGGGGGAAGACCGGCATCTGCCGATTGTCATCATGCCTCTTGACGGTGGTGAAGAGAGGACTGTTCCGGTGGTGCTGCCGGAAATGAAAAACCGGGATAGCAAAAGTCTGAAATTTATTTGCAGGCTGTCCATGAATACGGAAAAAGAACTGCGGGTGGAAATCGAGGATGCAGGGCTGGGAGCATTTTATAAACCGAGCGGAAAGAAATATGAAGAAATCATATCCCTTGGAGGCGGGCAATGAGTTATGTAATATTTTGTAAAGGTCAGCGGGCGGTAAAGCCTTATGTGATCGAAGATTTGAAATTACGTATTTATTCCATGGAGGAGCTTTGCTATTATATTTACAGCAACGTGTCCCTGTGCGACAGGGAACTGGTTAAGCCGGAGCTGGCGGCATGGATTGAGCATCAGTGCGGACTGCCGGATTTGTCGGGAAGCATTCGGGTGATTCTGGAAAAGGATCCCCGGGCAGAGAGGATTGCCGCACAGATTTTTGCATATACGGACTATCTGACCAGACAGGAAAGGGATGCCGTCTGTGAAAAGATACGCAAATATTCTCTGCTGGGATTGAATGAACGGCGAAAGATGCGCGGGGATTATTTCTATCTGGACGGAAAGTATCAGGAAGCAATCAAAGATTATGAAGAAATGCTGGTGCAGGAAGCATATGATGATGAAAAGATGCACCATAGTCTGCTCTATAATATCGGATGCTGTTACGGGGCTATGTTTTATTATGATATTGCATATGGCTGGTTTTTGCAGGCAGCAGCCATGGACATTGCAAAGGGCGAAGATATCATGGCAGCGTTGTTTTGCAAGCGGATGAGCCTGGATGACCGGGAATGGGAAAAGTATCTGGAAACACATCAGGAGTTTGCCGCTTTTGCGCCACCCATGGAAAGGCAGCGGGAGAGTCTTCTCGAACAGTGGGAGAAAACACCGGAGGCAGAGGAACTGGCTTCTTACCGGAGAGGACCGGAAGGCAGAAAAAAAGATTACGATACCTATATGTCGAAGTGCCTGGAAGAGTGGAAATGCCGTGTATAACATTACTATCGAAAGAATGAGGATAAGATGAATCTGATAAAAAAATTATTCCGAAAACGAAAAGAATATCAGCCGCTTGGGGAAAGCGAATGGGAAGAAGACGGTGTCGGTCTGGCAGGACGGGAAAATCTGGATGTAACAGACAGCGTTCAGCGCAGAAAATTTGTGGAAGACTGTCTTGAACAGATGGGAGAAGCGGCAGAAGAAGTGGAGCACCTGCAGGAAGAATACAGGCTGGTTAATGCGTATCTCAAAGATATGGAGGAAATAGAAGCGCTTCCGGAGTATGAAAAATCTCTGGTGGAGGAGCATGCAAAGGCAATTTCCGTTTTGGATTCGGATCGGGAGAGATACATTGAGAGAGGCAGCCGGATGGCCGAAAGCGATTACCGCAAGATGGAACGGCTGGAGGACGAAGCGGAAGAAGCCATCGGAAAGCTGCGGGAAGCGGAGGAATATCAGGAAAAGATCAAAAAAGATTTACAGCGCTTAGAAGGTGAGAAGCATGCGTGCAGATACCGCATGGATGAGGCGCAGACGGCACTGATGAATATGAGAGGCATGACGGTAATCTGTGTCATAGCGGTAGTGGCATGCGTCGTCATTTTGCTGCTGCTGGAGTTTGTGCTGAAAATGGATGCCAGGGTGGGATATCTGCTTATGGCAGTGGTAGCAGCCCTTGTTTTAACGGTACTCTTTGTCAAGTATAAGGAGGCTGAC
The DNA here is from genome assembly GCA_051877575.1 of Lachnospiraceae bacterium. GTDB lineage: Bacteria > Bacillota > Clostridia > Lachnospirales > Lachnospiraceae > UBA2882. The sequence goes on from JBJEJA010000027.1 coordinate 11,285, forward strand.
CGGGAGCTGCATTCGGCATCCCGCAGTTACAACAAGGTTATCATGCTGCAAAATAAAGTTAAGATCCGGTACGTGAATAACACGGGACTGCTGGATTATCTCTATATGAAATACCATACGGAAAGTGTTGCGAAATTTGAGGATCTGTGGGCAAAGTATCAGGTGGAGAAGGAAGAGCGCATGAGGATTGAGAAGACGGAACAGGATTTGGAGTTTTACAGCAAACAGCTGGTACGTCAGTTAAAGAATTACCGGCTTTTCGATCCGATAATCTGGGTTCACCAGGCCGGAGCTCTGCTGGATCCGAAAGAAATGGTGGAGGTGCGCCACAATCTGATATTGCGGAGACAGAGCCTGCGTAAGCAGATGGATTATAATCGGGAGACGGCCGAAAGTGCAAAAGGGGAAATCATGGCATTGGTAAAGGAATATCCCCGTTATGCGGAAGAAATCCTGGATATGGTCTCCGTTTATGAGAAGAAATATCAGAAATTGTAAAAAGTTCCCGCCGCATCCCGCAAATATACATCTGTATCAGAGGAAACCATTATAAAAACGTCGGCACTTAGATTGAGTATTTTCCAATCTTATGTGCCGCTGCGTTTTTATAGAGCGGAAGCGTGTTTACGTGATACAGATGTATATTTGCGGGATGCGGCGGGAATGAATCAAAGTCTCACATTGACAGGAATACTTTACCGTGATAATATGACAAAGTAATTTTGGCATATTTTATTTAGGAGGAGTTTATTATGAAAAAAGCATTGGCATTATTATTGTGCGGCGTTATGTCCATGGCTCTTTTAACAGGTTGTGGAAATGATGCGGCAGCAACAGATACGGATGCGGCTGCAGAGGAAGCAACAGATGATACTGCAGAAGCGGAAGAACCTGCTGCAGAGGGAGAAAGAACTACTTTTACGGTAGGCTTTGATGCAGAGTATCCGCCTTACGGTTACATGGATGACAACGGCGAGTATACAGGTTTTGACCTGGAACTGGCACAGGCTGTCTGTGATCTGGAAGGTTGGGAACTGGTAAAGACACCTATCAACTGGGATTCCAAGGATATGGAATTAAATTCCGGCTCCATTGATTGTATCTGGAATGGTTTTACCATCAACGGACGTGAGGATGACTATACATGGTCTGTGCCTTACTGCGATAACAGCCAGGTAATCGTTGTGGCAGAAAACAGCGGTATTACCACACTGGCTGATCTGGAAGGCAAGACAGTCGGTGTGCAGGCGGCCAGCGCAGCATTGGATGTATTATCCGATGAGGAGCAGCAGAAAGCGCTTGCAGATACTTTCGGAACATTGCAGCAGTTTTCCGATTACAACTCTGCATTTACCGAGTTGATGGCAGGAAGTCTGGATGCCATTGCAATTGATATCGGTGTTGCCAATTATCAGATTGAATCCAGAGGCGAGGGCTATGTGATCCTTGATGAAAAATTGAATTCCGAGCAGTACGGTATCGGTTTCAAGCTGGGCAATGAAGAGCTTCGCGACATTGTGAATGCCGATCTTCAGAAACTGACGGAAGACGGTACGGTAGCAGAACTTGCTGAGAAATACGGCATTGCCGATATGATCTGTTTAGAGTAACAAAAAGGGCTGTCGCGGCAGGGAGTATTTACAAGGAATATTTCCGATCGTGACAGCCTCATGTTTTCTTAGTCAACAGCCCCGCAACAGGCTGACGGGGCATCTGATAAAATTTACGTATGGATGATGCGGGAGGTAATTATGGATTTCATGACAATATTGCAGCAGCTTGGAGGCGGAATGATCAAGACCATCGGTATTTTTGCATGGACTTTGATATTGTCATTACCTCTCGGATTATTGGTTTCTTTCGGAAGAATGTCCAAAAACCGTGTGGTTGCATGGATATTCCGCATTTATATTTCCATTATGCGCGGCACGCCTTTGATGCTGCAACTTCTGGTCGTATATTTCGGACCCTATTACATTTCCCTGTTTGTTTCAAAAAATTTTCCGTCCATGGCCTTTCAGGTCAACATTTCCGGCGGATATCGTTTTGTGGCGATCATAGTGGGTTTTGTGCTGAATTATGCGGCATATTTTGCGGAAATCTACCGTTCCGGCATCGAGTCCATGCCCGTGGGACAGTATGAGGCAGCCAAAATTCTGGGCTATTCCAAATTCCAGACTTTTATGAAGATCATTCTTCCGCAGGTGATCAAACGGATCTTACCTTCCATAACCAATGAAGTCATTACGCTGGTAAAAGATACATCACTGGCATTTTCACTGGCCTATATGGAAATGTTCACCATTGCAAAGCAGATTGCTGCAGCACAGACGACGATGATGCCTTTTCTGGTAGCAGCGATTTTCTATTATGTATTTAATCTGGTAGTGGCTGCTGTGATGGAACATATAGAAAAACGACTCGGTTATTATCGATAGGAGGGAAAACGGCATGAATATTTTAGAGATCAATCACATGAGAAAAAGTTTTGATGGATTGGATGTTTTAAAAGATATCTCTCTTACGGTAGGCGAGGGCGAAGTGGTTTCCATTATCGGACCTTCCGGCTCGGGAAAATCCACGATCCTGCGTTGTGCGACCATGCTGGAAAAGGTGGATGGCGGGGATCTGATCTATATGGGAGAATATGCGGCAAAGGATGAAAACGGAAAAAGCGTCTATGCCCACAAATCCGAATTGAAGAAATTCCATAAATATTTCGGACTTGTTTTCCAGAACTTCAATCTGTTTCCCCACTACAGTGTCCTGAAAAATATTGTGGATGCGCCCATGAGCGTAGATAAGGTCAGCAAAGCGGAAGCATATGAAAGAGCGGATAAACTGCTGAATCAGCTGGGGCTATCCGATAAACGGGATGCCTATCCCTATCAGCTTTCCGGCGGACAGCAGCAGAGGGTTTCCATTGCAAGGGCATTGGCACTGCAGCCGAAGATTTTGTTTTTTGATGAGCCCACATCGGCTTTGGATCCCATGTTGACGGCAGAGGTCCTGAAAGTCATCAAACAGCTGGCAGAGGAAAAGATGACCATGATCATCGTAACCCATGAGATGGAATTTGCCAGAGAGCTTTCCGACCGGATTATTTTCATGGAAGACGGTGTGATACAGCAGCAGGGCACGCCGGAGGAAATTTTTGCATCCGAGAATCCGAGGATTCGTGATTTTATCGGAAAATTTAAGAGCTAGAGATACTTTTTTCGTATATTCGCTTATTGAATTCTATAAAATGTTTGATTATAATTGTGTGCGTAAGGTTTGCTGTAAAGCAGGTCTTTGTATAAATCAATGAAAGGTACAGGGTGACAGAGATGAAAAAATTGAACCAGCTTTATGAAGGAAAGGCAAAGAAAGTATTTGAAACAGATGATCCGGATATTCTGATCGTGGATTATAAAGATGATGCTACCGCTTTTAACGGAGTAAAGAAAGGTACCATCGTGGGAAAAGGTGTCATCAACAACCGTATGACAAACCATGTATTCCAGCTGCTGGAAAAAGAAGGTGTTCCGACGCATTTCGTAGAGGAGTTAAGCGACAGGGAAACAGCGGTAAAACGCGTGGAGATCGTTCCACTTGAAGTTATCATCAGAAACGTGGCAGCAGGCAGCTTTTCCAAGAGACTGGGTGTGGAAGAGGGAACTCCTTTTCAAGAGCCTACCATTGAATTTTCCTACAAAAACGATGATCTGGGTGACCCGCTTATCAATAGTTATTTCGCAGTAGCGCTCGGACTCGCTACATGGGAAGAAATCGAAACCATTAAGAAATACGCATTTAAGGTAAATGAAGTGTTAAAGGCATATTTCTTACAGGCAGATATCAAACTGATTGACTTTAAGATTGAATTCGGTCGTTACCATGGTCAGATTATTCTGGCAGATGAGACAAGCCCCGATACCTGCAGACTCTGGGATGTTCATACCAATGAAAAACTGGACAAGGATCGTTTCCGCAGGGATCTCGGCAATGTAGAAGAAGCATATAACGAAGTATTCAAGAGATTAGGATTATAAGGATAATAAGAATGAAAGATAGTCACAGACAACAGGGAATGGACGACCATATTAAGGAAGAATGTGGCGTCTTTGGCATGTATGATTTTGATGGCAATGATGTTGCCACCAGTATTTATTATGGGTTGTTTGCCCTCCAGCACAGAGGGCAGGAAAGCTGCGGTATTGCCGTCAGTGAGACAAACGGACCCAAGGGAAAAGTATCCTCCTATAAGGATATGGGACTTTTAAATGAGGCGTTTACACCGGATACGCTGGCATCCCTGAAGGGAGATATCGGTGTGGGGCATGTGCGCTATTCCACGGCGGGAAGTTCCACCAGAGAAAATGCCCAGCCGCTGGTTTTGAATTATGTGAAAGGTACTCTGGGACTGGCGCACAACGGTAATCTGATCAATGCACCTGAACTGCGTAGGGAGCTGGAGTATACCGGAGCGATTTTCCAGACGACCATCGATTCGGAAGTGATTGCTTATCATATCGCGAGAGAGCGGTTAAATTCCAAGACCGTTGAGGAAGCGGTGGGACGCGCCATGAAAAAGATCAAGGGGGCGTATTCCCTGATCGTCATGAGTCCCCGTAAGCTGATCGGAGCCAGAGATCCTTTTGGTTTCAGACCGCTTTGTATCGGTAAGCGTGATAACTGCTATATTCTGGCAAGCGAGACCTGTGCCCTTGATACCATCGGGGCGGAGTTTGTCAGGGATGTGGAACCGGGTGAGATTGTGACAATCAGCCCGGAAAAAGGAATTGAGTCGGATAAAAGTCTTTGTATTCCGCAGAAAGAACATGCAAGATGTGTGTTTGAATATATTTATTTTGCCAGACCGGACAGCTATTTAGATGGGGTAAGTGTATATCACTCCCGTATCATGGCAGGAAAATTTCTGGCCATTGATTCCCCTGTAGATGCCGATATCGTAACCGGCGTGCCGGAGTCCGGCAACTGTGCGGCTATGGGATATGCCATGCAGTCCGGTATTCCATATGCGACGGCGTTTGTCAAGAATACCTATGTGGGGAGAACCTTTATCAAACCTAAGCAGAAAAACCGCGAGAGCAGTGTACAGGTAAAGCTGAATCCCATTCGTGAAGTGGTAGAGGGAAAAAGGGTTGTCATGATTGACGACTCCATTGTCCGTGGTACAACATCAGACAGGATTGTAAAAATGCTTCGCGACGCAGGTGCGAAAGAGGTACATGTGAGAATTTCTTCTCCGCCGTTTTTGTGGCCCTGCTATTTCGGTACGGATGTACCCGCAAGAGATCAGCTGATCGCTTATAATCGTACAGTCGAAGAAATTCGCGATGTGATCGGTGCTGACAGTCTTGGCTATCTTGGAATTGAGCGGCTATCCGAAATGGTAAACGGAAAAGAGATCTGTACGGGATGCTTTACGGGAAAATATCCGATGGAGCCGCCGGCAGAAGATATCCGTGGTGAATTTGATCAATAATGCTGTATAAGAAAAAGGAGAACAAACCAATGAGCAATGACAGATATGTAAGTCCGTTATCGGAGAGATACGCCAGTAAGGAGATGCAGTATATCTTTTCTCCGGATATGAAATTTACTACATGGAGAAAACTGTGGATCGCTCTTGCGGAAACAGAAATGGAGCTGGGACTTTCCCAAAACGGAAAACCTGTCATCACGCAGGAGCAGATCGATGAACTGAAAGCGCATGTCAATGATATCAACTACGATGTGGCAAAAGCCAGAGAGAAAGAAGTGCGTCATGATGTTATGAGCCATGTATACGCATACGGACAGCAGTGTCCCAAGGCAGCGGGTATCATTCATCTGGGGGCAACATCCTGCTATGTAGGTGATAATACCGACATTATCGTTATGACGGAGGCTTTGAAGTTAGTCAAAAAGAAATTGGTCAATGTCATTGCGGAATTGGCTAAGTTTGCAGATCAATATAAAGATCAGCCCACACTGGCATTTACTCATTTTCAGCCGGCGCAGCCTACGACCGTTGGTAAGAGGGCAACTTTGTGGGCACAGGAGTTTTGCATGGATTTAGAGGACCTGGATTACGTTCTTTCCACCATGAAACTGCTCGGTTCCAAAGGAACTACGGGAACCCAGGCATCTTTCCTGGAGCTGTTTGACGGTGATCAGGAGACCATCGACAAGATTGATCCGATGATTGCAGAAAAAATGGGATTTGAAAAATGTGTGGCTGTTTCCGGTCAGACTTACAGCCGCAAGACCGATACAAGAGTGTGCAATATTCTGGCGGGAATCGCAGCAAGCGCTCACAAGATGAGCAATGATATCCGCCTGTTACAGCATTTGAAAGAGGTGGAAGAGCCTTTTGAAAAGAGTCAGATCGGTTCCTCTGCCATGGCATATAAAAGAAACCCCATGAGGAGCGAGAGGATTGCATCTTTATCCAGATATGTGATGATCGATGCGTTGAATCCGGCGATCACTTCCGCAACACAGTGGTTTGAGCGTACTTTAGACGATTCTGCCAATAAGCGGTTGTCCATTCCGGAAGCGTTCCTTGCCATCGACGGTATTCTGGATCTTTGCTTAAATGTAGTGGACGGTCTGGTTGTATATGATAAAGTCATCAACAGACGGCTTATGAGTGAGCTGCCTTTCATGGCAACGGAAAATATCATGATGGATGCGGTCAAAAACGGCGGTAACCGTCAGGAACTCCATGAGAGAATTCGTGAACTTTCCATGGAAGCCGGTAAAAATGTCAAACAGCTGGGCAAAGAGAACAATCTGCTGGAACTGATCGCAGAGGATCCGGCTTTCGGTATGGATCTGGAAGATCTGCAAAAGACCATGGATCCGTCCAAATATGTGGGACGCGCTCCTATTCAGGTGGAAAAATTCTTAAAAGAAGTGGTTGCGCCTATTTTGGAAGAGAACAAAGACTTGCTTGGCGTAACGGCAGAGATTAATGTTTAATCGGAAAAGTTGCAAAAAACGTACAGAAATGAAAACTGTACGTTTTTTTATCAATATATATGAGGATTGTATCAATGAAAGTAGTAATAGATTGCTTTAAATTGGTAAAAGGAAACGGAAAAAGCATAGGCATTTATAATTTGACACATAATCTTGTCCGCGAGCTGGCCGGAGAGAATCAAGGTGGAGAGCAGCAAATTATAATTTTGGGAAACAAATATAATAGAAAAGATTTTGATTTACCGGGACTTATATTTATTGAAATCAAAGCAAATCCTTTCAGCACACTACGGTGTCTATGGTGGGAACTTTTTGAAGTCTCTGTAGTTGCCAAAAAATTGAGGGCGGATAAAGTACTTTTTCCGAGGGGATTTGCATCCATGCTTCACCTGACAAAAGAATTTGTCATTATTCATGATATGATTCCTTTCTATTATCATGAAAACTATCCGGATTATTTCGGGAAGTTAAGAAATGGCTATATTATGCGCAGACTGGTGGCTTCAGCTAAAACGGCAGATGGAGTTATTACTGTTTCGGAGTCTTCCAAGCGGGATATTATGAAATATGCAAAAGTGGATGAGAGTAAAATAAAAGTCATATACAATGGCTGTAATTGTATGCCGGAAATCAATTCGGAAGATGAGGGAGAAGCATATATTATTGCTATGACATCTGATTTGCCTCATAAAAATGCAGTTGGCATTATAAAAGCCTACAGAGAATATTGCCAATTGACAGACGTACCGCTTTCTTTAAAAATCATCGGTATTGCGGATGTAAAGAAATTTGATTTGCCACTGACAGAACCAAAAGGAAAGATAGAGTGTATTCAATATGTGGAGAAAGATGAAGAACTTTATAGTATGATTCATAATGCAAAGGTATTTGTATTTCTGTCCCTTATTGAAGGATTTGGTTTTCCGCCGGTAGAGGCACTTCAGTTAGGAACTCCGGTAGTATGTTCAGACAGAAGTTCTTTACCGGAGGTGCTGGGAAATGCGGCGGTTTTGGTGAACCCCGAAGATGAAAAAGCCGTTGCACAGGCAATATACCGGGTGCTGCAGGAAAAAAGGGATTCGGGCAGCGTGGCAGCGGAAGGGAAAAGATATGTGGAGCGTTTTTCATGGAATAAGATAGGAAAGCAGTATTGGAATACTTTGATGAATGAGGAGAAATAAGATGTTCGGAAAACCAAAGAAAAATGAACAGCTGGAAATGAAGTTGAAAACTTTACAGATGAATTTTGAAAATAATTACAAAGATGCTGCAAAGCTGAATTATGAGGAATATTGGAAGCTGTTGGAGAAATTGTCCGAGGATGGCACCTTAAAGGAAAAACAGGCGGCATATTACAGGGAGCGTGGAGAGGCGCTCAGAGGACAGATGGACAATTTTAACCATCAGAACAATGTTAAGACATTTTAGATTTAGAGGATGAAGGATGAACGGAAGTCTGGAATATTATAAAGTGTTTTATTATGTGGCGGAGTATAAGAGCCTGACCCAGGCGGCGGAGGCGCTTGCCATTTCCCAGCCGGCGGTGAGCCAGTCTATGAAAATGCTGGAAGAAACGTTGAACACCAAGCTGTTTCTGCGTACTTCCAGAGGAATCCGTCTGACACCGGAGGGGGAAATCCTCTATGAGTATGTCAAAAGTGGTTATGAACAGATTGCTCACGGAGAGCAGGTGTTAAAAAAACTGCTGAACCTGGAGGCGGGGGAGCTGCATATCGGAGCCAGCGATATGGCACTGCAGTATTATCTGCTTCCGTTTCTTGAAAAATACCATGAACGCTATCCGGCCATCAAGGTTAAGATCACCAACGGGCCGACACCGGAGACGCTTCAGAAGGTCAGGGACGGCGGAGTTGATATCGGACTGGTTTCCACGCCATTTGAGCAAAGTGAAGGAATAGCCGTTACGCCCGTCAAGGAAATTGAAGATGTCTTTATCGCGGGAAGAAAATATACGCAGTTAAAGAATCATATGACGGATTTTAAGGAGCTGTTGGATTATCCGATTATTTCTTTGGAAAAAAATACCAGCACCCGAAAATATATGGATGAGCTGTTGGCGAAAAACCATGTGATTTTGAATCCGGAGTTCGAACTGGCTACTTCGGACATGATCGTTCAGTTTGCATTGCGTAATTTAGGGATAGGCTGTGTGGTCAGAGATTTTGCGGAAGATTATCTGGAGTCCGGCAAGTTGTTTCAGCTGCGTTTCAACAAAATGATCCCAAAGAGACAGATTTGTGTCATTACCAACCAGAAAATGCCGATCAGCGTTGCAGCCAAAGGGCTGTTGGAGCTTTTATAAAAAACAGAACAGCCGCATCCGGTATTATACGGATGCGGCCTTTCTTTGGTATCCGGTTGATTTTATTCAATCAGCCCGCTTTCTTTTAAAAGGATTTCGATATCGGTGCCTTTGATTTTTTTCGTTACAACTTTGAGCAGTTCTTTTTCAGCAAGCGACAGTTTGATATCGGTAATCGGTTTTTTATCGATGGCATAATAGCAGGCACGAAGCAATTCGCGCACATCATATTTGCTACCCCAGACCTCCGGGACTCCACGGTCTACATCCAATAATGTATAGACAGATTCCATACCGGTACGCATGGAGTATTCAATCGTAAAGATGGTGTCACGGGGGGTTTCCGCAAATTGACCGAGAAAAGCAAAATTGACGGAACCTTCCGGTACTACCCGGGGACGGTCTTCGTTTTTCCTTGGCTGGAAAAAGGCATTGATAAACGGCATGAAACAAGTGGTAGTATTGCAGGCATTTTTGGCAAGCTCATTGATTTCGGAAGCCGGAATGCCGATATGATACAGCCATTCCCGGCAAACTTCTTCGCCGGTGCAGTCACGCATTGCTTTTTTCACATAATTTCCCTCTTTGTCAGTGCTGAGGGAGTAAAGCCAGATCAAAACGGAATTTTTGTCCTGTGACCGGAACTGCGGCTGGCGGTTGATCGTCCAGGACAGATACCAGTTATCGACACTGTCTTTGACGGTAACAATACCACCGGTTGTGACCTTACCTTCTCTGGGATCCCGTTTGCAGATGTTAACAATATGACGGATGATCTCTTCGTTGGAGGTTTCAACGGTAGCACTCATCCAGTTGGTTGCCTCGAAATCACTGCAGAAGTTATCAGGATTTCCAAATTCGCCGTGTGTTGCCTGTTTTGCGATATTTTTCCAGAGATCCCAGGATTCGCCGGCACCGTTTTTGATTTTTGAAAGGTCCGGGGCATGATCCTGGTCGCCGTAACAGGAAGTATCGGTACAGCAACCGTTGGTGATAAAGACGAGATCGTCCTCTACCAGATCAATGGATTGTTCAGCACCATCTTTCAGATATAGGATCTGTTTTGCAATTTTTTTATCGCCGACGGTTTCAATGATCACGTTTTTTACGTCTATGCCGAATTCAATGGCTACTCCGTGAGATTCCAGATATTTCACCAGAGGCAGAATAAGGCTTTCGTATTGATTGTACTTGGTAAAACGTAATGCGCTGAAGTCAGGCAAACCATCAATATGATGGACATAGCGGCATAAATAACGTTTCATCTCCAGTGCACTTGACCAGCGTTGAAATGCGAACATTGTCTGCCAGTACAGCCAGAAGTTTGTTGACCAGAAGGAATCCGGCAGAACATCGGAAATTTTTTTGTCTTCCAGATCTTTTTCGGGCGTTATGAAAAGTTTTGACAATGCCATTGCAGATTCCTTGTCAAGGCCGAATTTTTTGTCCGTGTGGGCATCCTCACCGCAATTGACAGATGCCCGGCAGAGAGAATAATTGGGATCATGTTTGTTAAGCCAATAATATTCATCCAAAACCGAGACCTCGGGATTTTCCAAAGACGGAACATCACGAAACATATCCCACATGACTTCAAAGTGATTGTCCATTTCCCTGCCGCCTCGCATGTAAAATCCTTTTGTGATGTCTTTGCGTCCATCGCAACTGCCGCCGGCAAGTTCCAACTTTTCGAGAATGTGAATGTGTTCTCCCTTCATTTGACCGTCGCGGACCAGATAGAATGCGGCGGTAAGCCCGGCAAGACCGGTGCCGATGATATAGGCGGATTTTTTATCAACACCCTTGGGCTTTTCGGGATGTGCAAAAGATTCATAAGTTCCTGCAGAATAATACATAATAATTACCTCCAAACTTTTATTTTATATTTTCATTATATGGATCATCTGCAGGCGTACAATAAACAGAAAATGACCTGTGATAAAAAAATTATCACAGGCCATAGAATTGTAATATTTTTTATCAAATCCCGGGTTTTGATAAAACATGATCCGTCCGGAAGCGTTCCAATGCTTCGGAAAAGGTGTTCTGAATTACCAATGCGAGCCTGTTTACCAAATGTTCGGGTTCTTCTTTCATGTCGTCTTTGATCCAATCCAGCATCAGTCCTACAAAAGCATAAGAATATACTTTTGCGATAAAAGCTTTATCTTCTTCCCTGACAACCATATCGGCGGATTGCTCTTCCACAACACCCATCAAGAGCTGATCGGTAAGAGGTTTGAGATATTTTTCCACCTGTTCCCGGTCAACGCAGTGGTATACATTCATAATAAAAGGTTTATTCTCACGCACTGCATAATAGATCTGAAGCAGACCCTCCTGCCAGGTGTCATGCGTCTTATTTTCTTTTAGAGCTTTGCCGGCATCCTCCATGCAAGCCCATTCCACAAGGTCGTAGATATCTTTGAAGTGATAGTAAAAGGTCATACGGTTGATTCCGCAGTCTTCGGTAATATCATTGATTGTGATTTTGTTTAACGGTTTTTTAAGAAGCAGATTTTTCAGAGACTGCTCCAAAGCCCGTTTGGTAATTTGTGACATGGCATATTCCTCCGTCTCAGATTTAGAATAGCACATTGCCCGGATTTTATCGATATTTTTTTAAAAATGAAAAACAGATTGAATTTACATAATGCTCATATATAAGTTGAAATTATAACTAATATAATAAATATTGATTTTACTTATAAAAAGAACTGCGCTATAATGGTAACGTAAAAATAGGCAACAGTAGCGTGTGAAGCGGTACTTAAACAGGAGGATTAGTAAATTATGGTAAAAGCAGTCGTAGGTGCAAATTGGGGCGACGAGGGAAAAGGTAAAATTACGGACATGATGGCGGAGGATGCGGATATCATCATCCGTTTCCAGGGAGGAGCCAATGCGGGACATACAATCGTAAACGATTATGGAAAATTTGCATTGCATACACTTCCGTCAGGTGTTTTTTACGGACATACAACAAGCATTATCGGAAACGGTGTGGCGCTGAACATTCCGGTATTATTTAATGAAATCAAATCCATTACGGACAGGAATGTGCCGATGCCCAAGATTCTGGTATCCGACAGGGCACAGATGGTAATGCCGTATCATATTTTATTTGACCAGTATGAGGAAGAAAGACTGGGTGGGAAATCTTTTGGTTCCACAAAGTCCGGTATCGCTCCTTTTTATTCCGATAAATATGCCAAAATCGGTTTTCAGGTCAGTGAGTTGTTTGATGAAGAGCTGTTAAAAGAGAAAGTAGTACGTATCTGTGAGACTAAAAACGTACTGCTGGAGCATTTATATCACAAACCGCTTCTGAAACCGGAAGAACTGCTTGAGACTTTACATGAGTATAGAGAAATGGTAGCGCCATATGTATGCGATGTATCCGCATATCTGGACAAGGCCATCAAAGAAGGAAAAAATATTTTGCTGGAAGGACAGCTCGGAACCTTAAAGGATCCCGATCATGGTATTTATCCTATGGTTACCTCTTCTTCCACGCTGGCAGCTTACGGTGCCATCGGAGCGGGGATTCCGCCTTATGAGATCAAGCAGATCGTAACCGTCTGCAAGGCATATTCCTCCGCTGTGGGAGCAGGTGCTTTTGTATCCGAGATTTTCGGTGAGGAAGCGGATGAGTTGAGAAGACGCGGCGGAGACGGCGGCGAGTTCGGTGCGACCACGGGACGGCCGAGACGTATGGGCTGGTTTGACTGTGTGGCTTCCAAATACGGCTGCAGGCTGCAGGGAACGACGGATGTGGCATTTACCGTTTTGGATGTACTGGGCTATCTGGATGAGATTCCGGTGTGCGTCGGATATGAGATCGACGGCGAAGTGACAACGGATTTCCCTGTTACCAATAAACTGGAAAAAGCAAAACCGGTATTAAAGACGCTGCCCGGATGGAAGTCCGATATCAGAGGCATTAAGAATTATGATGAATTGCCGGAAAACTGCAGAAAATATATTGAATTTATTGAAGAGCAGATCGGTTATCCGATTACAATGGTAAGTAACGGGCCGGGCAGGAGCGATATTATTTACAGAAAGAGCGCATTGAGCAAATAAGGCGGCAGTATGATTACAACGATTATTTTTGATATTGGAAATGTACTGGTGGATTTTTGCTGGGAAGAATATCTGGACCAATTCCGGTTTTCGCCGGAAATACAGGCAAGAATTGCGAATGCAACGGTTTTAAATGATGCATGGAATGAATTTGACAGAGGAAACTATTCGGAAGAGGAGCTGATTGAAAGCTTCATACGCAATGACCCGGATATCGAGAAAGAAATCCGGCTGATCTGTAAAGATATCCATGATATGCTGAGAAGACGTGATTATGCCATCCCCTGGATAGAGGAACTGCATTCCATGGGGAAAAAGGTTTATTATCTTTCCAATTTTTCCGAAAAAGCGGCGAGAGAGTGCGCTCATACAATTGATTTTATTCCGTATACGGACGGCGGCATTTTATCTTATCAGGAAAAGGTGGTCAAACCGGATCCGAAAATTTATCAGATTCTGATAGAAAGATATCACTTGGTGCCGGAGGAATGTGTTTTTCTGGATGACAGAAAAGATAATTGTGAAGCGGCAGAGAAATTAGGAATACATGCAATTCGGTTTACGATAAAAGAAAATGCTATAGAGGAATTAAAAAAGCTGGGTGTCTATTGATACTCAGCTTTTGTTTTCGGGATCATCCGTGGCGCTGCCTTCCGTGCCGTCCAATGTCTCTTCCGTTTCTTTCAATGCTTTTTCCTGTAGATCCTCCATGAAATCAAAGGATGCCGGTGTATGTTTCTGTGTCCAGACACCATACATCCAGATGTAGACCCAGATCAGGATCGGTATGGCAATTGTGGCAAACAGGCATGCGCTTAACAGATTTCCGGTGCCGTCAAAATCGAAGATGGCGGCAATTAAAGTGAAAAGATAGAGCGCTGCCAATAAAATAATGCCGCATAATGCAGCGATTCTTTGTTTTTTTGAATACATATGAAAGCTCCTTTCCCTTGTAATTTATCACATATCTGTCTATAATGAAAGAAAATAATGAAGATTACAAGGGGTTAATATCAATGGATGTAAACAATAGCCGTTCGGCACTGGCAGAGAGCGTCATGCTGAAGGATCGATACAGAATAGTCCGCTTGATGGGAAACAACGGTCTGAGTATAACCTATGAAGCTTTCGATACGTTTCGGGAGCAGAAAATTGTGGTGAAAGAGCTTTTCCCTTCAACAATAGTGGAAAGAAATCAGAATGATAAGCTGACAGTTTCCTGTACCAGATTGATCCATGAGAATGTCTTTGCACAAATGAAAGATCATATGATCAAAGAGGCGAAACTGCTGATCAAACTTTATCCGTTGGAGGGTATCAGCAATGTCATTACTTTCTTTGAGGAAAATCAGACAGTTTACATTATCATGGAATATGTGGAAGGTATTTCCCTGCCGGAATATATGAAAAAAATCCATATGCCCAGGGTTTTGCTTAAAGATGCGTTTAAGTTGTTGAAACCGGTTATCGCATCATTGGAGCAGACACATAAAAAAGGTGTTGTTCACGGAAAGATCAACCCTTCTCTCATTTATATAAAAGAAGACGGGAAAGCAGTGCTGCTGGGGTTTGGCGATCCGATGGAAGATGCGGCGGCAGCAGCTGTGGAGGATTCTACGGCACGGGTGCCCGGCTATGCCCCCGTGGAGCAATATGTGGATGAGGGTGGTTTCGGACCGGCAGCCGATATTTACGCCATTGCGGCGATTTTATACGAAATGGTCACAGGTCATAAGGTGCCGCCGTTTTATGAGAGACTGAGTGAGGAGAATCCGGGAGGAAACGACCCGCTGCTTCCGCCGGCTTATTATAACGGAACGGTTATGGATTATCAGAGCAAGGCAATTGTGAAAGCGCTTTCTATCTATCATTTTGACAGATATCAGGATCTGGATTCGTTTGTAAGAGATATTTCGGAAGAAGAGTTTGCGGAAACTTATCAGATCAGAATGCGGGAAAAGCCGGTAAAGTTTGCGGAACAGATAAAATACTATAGGATCATTGCGTGGGGAGCGGGAATCTGTCTGGTATTTTTGCTTTTGTTCTTTGCGCCGAAGGCCGCCCGATATTATACGGAAATATCAGCGAAAAACTTTTATACCAAACTGGAAACGGTCGACCTGTATGAGCAGTGTGAAATGGTAGCCGGGCTGTCGGAAAGACAAAGAGAAAGATATGCGAATGATTACACGCAGATGGAAGAGGACGGAGAGCATGTCATCTATTATTATGATAAAGTGACGAAAAGATTTATTTCCCGCAAGCAGATGGATATGGGTGCCAAGCTGGTTCGATATATCTGTCTTGATTACCGCGTGAACGGAAAGGCGGTTCTGACTTTTGTTGAAGACGGTGTGTGCAGGGAATTGACGATTACTCTGAAACCCGATCAGGACGGCAACTATCGTGTGACGGAACGTATCAGCGGCGCAGAAACGGGAAACGGTGTATATAACCGCATAGCGCAGCCGGAATGATATTTACTACTTGCAAGATTGAAAAAAGTTTTATATACTATTTCAAGTGGCAGTTGAAAACTGCAGGAACCAAATGAAAAGTGCAGAAGGAGTACAAAAATGGCATTATTACAGTTATGGAGAGATATGGCATATGACGAATCGGCCAATAAAGGAGATTTGCAGAAATTCTGGGCTGATTACTTTAAAAAGGAACAGGCTATTTATAAAGAGTTATTAGCAGATCCTGATACAGAGGTAAAAGGTACCGTCAGCGAACTGGCTACCAAATACGGCATCGATTTAATGGCAATGACAGGTTTTCTTGACGGAATCAACGATTCACTGGTTGAACCCAATCCCATTGAAGAGATGGAAGCGGATACGGTTGTCAGTCTGAAATTTGATAAAGAGCTTCTTTACAAAAATATGGTAGCTGCGGATGCGGAGTGGCTGTACGGCTTGGAAGAGTGGAAAAAGATCTTTGATGAGGACAAGCTGAAAGAGCTTTATAAGGAGCAGAAGAAATCCACAACCTTTGTAAATGAGACAAAGATTTATCCCAACGATCCCTGTCCCTGCGGCAGCGGCAAAAAGTATAAAAAGTGCTGTGGAAAAAACAAATAGGGATGCTAAAATGAGATTTTTGGGCTGGTGCACGAAAAGTTGCAGCAGCCCTTTTACATGAAAAGGCGGGAGAATGATATGATACCGGAAAAAGCTGAAATACAAAAACAGAATGAAGAATCCAGGGTAGAGGAAGCTGTACGTCTGTTTTCAAGCGGATACAACTGCTGTCAGTCTGTTTTTGCTGCATATGCGGATCTGTTCGGAATGGATCGCGAAGGGGCATTGAAACTGGCTTCTCCCATGGGCGCAGGTATCGGCAGAATGAGAGAAGTCTGCGGAACGGTTTCTGCCATGGCTCTTCTTTCTGGGTTAGCGGATGGTAACTCTGATCCGGAGGACGAAGAGAAAAAAACTGCCGTTTACCAGCGGGTACGGGACATGAGCGATGAATTTGCGGATAAGAACGGCAGTATTATCTGCAGAGAACTTCTGGGAATTTTAGGTAGGGAGAAAAGTGCCGCACCAAGTGCCAGAACCGAGGAATATTATGCCGTACGTCCCTGTGTAAAGTTTGTACGATGTGCGGCGGAAATTGTGGAAAAAACATTGCTTGAAAGCAAATGAACGGGAAATAAAACCGGAAAAACAATGCAAAAAAGGCTTTACAAGAAAAGCATTTAGGCATAAAATAACAGAGTCAGGTAATAACTGATATGGATATAGTTACAACACGTTGACGAGAAGAGTAAGATGCGGAATGCAGCAGAGAGAAGTGCCGCGGGCTGAAAGCACTTTTACAGGAAACATCCGAAAACTAACTCTGAGTGGCCCCAATCCGGTCCGGTGATTCCGTTATCATCAGTTGAGAGGTCTTGTAAGACGTCATCTGAATGCATGACAGTTTATAAAATTATCTGTGCAGTTATTACAGAGGCGCAAAGGCAAGCAGGGTGGAACCGCGTTAATAACGTCCCTTACATTGCATATGCAGTGTGAGGGATTTTTTTATGCCGGTGTGGATTCATACCGGCATTGTAACAAAACAAAAAATACAGGAGGTCAGAAAGAATGAAAGAAAAATGGGATGAATTGGAAGCATTGTTTACAGAGGATACCGAGGTCACCGCAAGGGAGTTTTGTCTGACCGTTGCGGTAGCTTTTCTGCTGGGACTGGTCCTGGGCATGATTTTCTCACCGAAGAAGCATGTCACGATCGGCAGCAATAACGGAAGCAACAATATCGGACCGTGCGATGATTGGGATGACGAATGGGAAGATGAAGAAGAGTCATAAAAACGGATAAAAGATAAAGGAAAGGACAGATTTTAAAATGAAAATTACGTTAAAAGACGGAAGCAGCAAAGAATATGACCGGGCAATGAGTATATACGAAATTGCGCTGGATATCAGCGAGGGACTTGCCAGAGCGGCATGTGCGGGCGAACTGAACGGAGAGGTTGTTGATTTGAGAACCATCGTGGACAGTGACTGCACATTGAACATTTTGACGGCGAATGATGAAGAAGGACTTCGTACCGTCCGCCATACCTGTTCCCATGTATTGGCAGAAGCCGTTAAGAGACTGTTTCCCGATGCCAAAGTTACAATCGGACCTTCCATTGATGAGGGATTTTACTATGATTTTGATCATGCACCTTTCTCCAGAGAGGATTTGGACAATCTGGAAAAAGAAATGAAGAAGATCATCAAAGAAGGACATAAAATCGAGCGTTTTACCCTCCCGAGAGAAGAAGCGATTAAATTTATGGAGGAGAAGGGAGAACCTTACAAGGTAGAACTGATCAGGGATTTGCCGGAAGGAAGCGAGATTTCTTTCTATGACCAGGGCGGATTTGTGGATCTTTGTGCAGGACCTCATCTGATGAGCACGAAAGGAATTAAAGCCTTCAAGCTGATCTCATCTTCCATGGCATATTGGAGAGGGGATTCCAACAAAGCGCAGCTTCAGCGTATTTACGGAACTGCGTTCAATCACAAAGAAGATTTGGCTGCTTATTTGGAGCATCTGGAAGATATCAAGAAACGCGATCACAACAAGCTGGGACGTGAAATGGAATTGTTTACAACGGTGGATGTGATTGGACAGGGGCTTCCCTTGTTGTTGCCAAAGGGAACAAAGATGGTCATGAAACTGCAGCGCTGGATCGAAGATCTGGAAGATAATGAGTGGGGGTATGTACGAACCAAGACACCTCTGATGGCGAAAAGCGATTTGTATAAGATTTCCGGTCATTGGGATCACTACAAAGACGGTATGTTTGTCCTGGGAGATGAAGAAAAAGACAAAGAAGTGTTTGCACTGCGTCCTATGACCTGTCCGTTCCAGTATTACTGCTACAAAAACAGTCAGCATTCTTACCGGGATCTGCCGATCCGTTACGGAGAAACTTCCACACTGTTCCGTAATGAGGATTCGGGTGAGATGCACGGACTTACACGTGTGCGTCAGTTTACGATTTCCGAGGGGCATTTGATTGTGCGTCCGGATCAGATGGTAGATGAGTTTAAAGGATGTATTGCTCTTGCCAAACATGTTATGACCACATTGGGATTACAGGATGATATCACATGGCATTTGTCCAAATGGGATCCCGAAAATAAGGAAAAATATATCGGTGAGCCGGAGGTGTGGGAACAGACTGAGCAGCATATTCGGGAAATCCTGACAGAGCTTGATCTTCCTTTTGTAGAAGACGTGGGAGAGGCAGCATTCTATGGCCCTAAAGTAGATATCAATGCCAAGAATGTGTACGGAAAAGAAGATACGATGATCACAATCCAGTGGGATGCACTGCTGGCAGAGCAGTTTGATATGTATTATATTGATCAGAATGGTGACAAGGTAAGACCATACATCATTCACAGGACATCTCTTGGGTGCTATGAGAGAACGCTTGCATGGCTGATTGAAAAATATGCGGGCAAGTTCCCGACATGGCTTTGTCCCGAACAGGTTCGTATTCTGCCGATTTCCGAGAAGTTTTTCGATTATGCGGAGAAAGTCAGAAAAGAACTGGCAGCAAGCGGTGTGGATGTAACGGTTGATAACCGCAGCGAGAAGATCGGTTATAAGATCAGGGATGCCAGAATGAATAAGCTTCCTTATATGCTGATTGTGGGCGCACAGGAAGAAGAGCAGGGACTGGTTTCCGTCAGAAGCCGTTTTGCGGGAGATGAGGGTCAGAAGCCGTTATCCGAGTTTATCGATCAGATCTGCAAAGAAATCCGTACAAAGGAAATCCGTAAGGAATTGCCGGAAGAAGAAAAGAAGTAAAATCGAAAGAACGGTAAAAAAACAATATAATAGACGGGAGCACCGCATTACCGGCGGGGCTCCCGTTGTGCAAATGTGGGAGAAATATGAAACAGGAATATATTACAGTAGGAGAACAACCTGATAAAAATAACATTTTCTATATTAGTCTGCTGAACGTTTTGGCGTGTTTTGCAGTCATCATGCTGCATTGTAACGGTGTATTCTGGAGCAGACCGGTGGGAAGGCTCTGGATAACGGCCAATCTGATAGAAGTTACTATGTATTGGGCGGTGCCGGTTTTTTTTATGAATATAGGTGTAACCTGTATGGATTATAATTTGAAATATTCTACCAAAGAGTTTTTGGTCAGAAGAATCAAAAAAACCGTTATTCCGTTTCTTTGCTGGAGCATTATTTCCCTGTTGGTATCTGCTATGGCAGATGGGACGGAGATCAGTATAAGGAACTTGTATTATTGTATCATGAAATCTTCTTATATGAGTATTTACTGGTTTTTTATGCCGTTATTTGCGATATATTTATCATTGCCTTTATTTGCAAATGTTTTGCGGGAAAAAAGAAAAGCTCTTTTTGGATATTTGATTTTATATGCAATCGTTACCATTGCGATTCTTCCGTTGCTTTGTAATATTTTTCATTTGGAATTTAATAATGCGATTCAACCGCCTGTGGCAGCGTCTTATGTGATGTATGTTTTAATGGGGTATTGGATTCATAATTATGCAATTCCGCGCAGATACAGATTCATCATATATGGTTTGGGTATCATCGGCTGGATCATGCATTTTGCCGGAACGCTTGTTGTAAACTATGGTCAGGAAACGATCATAGGGACATTTAAGGGGTATTTGAATATACCCTGCGTCATGTATTCTGTTGCAGTATTTGTATTTTTTCGTTACCTGGATTACGATAGGCTTGGAAAATGGTTCGGAAAAGTAGAAAAAGCAGTGCTAGCCGCATCGCATCGGACTTTTGGAATATATTTGGTTCATTTTTATCTGGTAAAATATCTGCTCATTTTATTTGGAATTCCAAAATCTTCTATTTACTGGAGAATTGGAGGTGCTTTTTTGGTATTTGGAATTTCGTATTTGGTTGTCTGGATTATGCAGCAAATTCCGCTGGTGAAAAAAATAGTGCCGCGTTGAATGAAAATAATAAGTGAGGGCATTTGTATTGAGTGTTTGACACACTATGGCAAAAGGTGTAAAATGAAGAAAGTCCGCAGATATGGTTCATCGGTAGAACGCTAGCTTCCCAAGCTGGAAAGGCGGGTTCGACTCCCGTT
Source organism: Lachnospiraceae bacterium (assembly GCA_051877575.1). Classification (GTDB taxonomy): domain Bacteria; phylum Bacillota; class Clostridia; order Lachnospirales; family Lachnospiraceae; genus UBA2882. The sequence goes on from JBJEJA010000027.1 coordinate 32,281, forward strand.
ATCTGCTTTATGAAAACTCCAAGGATCAATAGGGTTTTTATCTATTATGCAAATCGTATGACATTTCCCGGCACAATTCGTGTCAATGTTCTACTGAGAAAATTTTAATGAAACGTTGAGAAGGTTAATTTTTCTTGACGATATATCAAAAAAGGAATATTATAAAAGGGAGGAAATATTATTTTTACAATTGAGTTTTATAAGGACAGAAACGGAAAATGAACTGCGTGAACCTTATACAAAATATATGGGCGACGGACTTTTGGAATTAAGAATAAAATTTTCTACGGATATAACGCGTATATTTTATTTTTTTCAAAAAGATAATAAGATTATCGTGACAAATGGTTTTATAAAAAAAGGAATGAAAACACCGAAAAACCAATTGATGTTGGCAAAAAAATATAAGGCGGATTATGAAAGGCGGTTTGGATATGAGTGATTTGCAGAAATATTTATCCGAACAATTAAAAGAAGAATTATTTCGTGAAGAATATGAAAACACCAGAGAAGAATTCGCATTTAGAAAAGAAATGATTCGTACTAGAATGGAAAAGGGGATGACGCAGAAACAATTGGCGGATAAAATCGGACTGCGTCAGTCAAATATCAGCAGGATCGAGAATGGGGCGGTAGTTCCCAATGTCTCTACACTGTTAGCGATTGCGCGGGGATTGGATAAAAAATTGGAAATTCATTTTACAGAAAAATGATCGGAAACTTTCGCTCGGACAAGGCATATTCTGCGATAAAGAAGTCAATACTATAGACGTAACTTTTCATTTATAGTATATTGAAGGAGGCTTCTTATGGCACAATTAACCTGTGGTGTGATTACTTGCGGATACAATAAAGAAAAGAGATGCTGCAAGGGAGATATTATGGTAGGCGGAAGTCATGCGGAGACAGATAAAGATACCTGTTGCGATTCTTTCCGTCATGAAGGCTGTGACTGTTATACAAGTGCACTGGATCATCCCTGTCAGACGATCAGCATCGATTGTGAAGCAACAAAGTGCAAATATAATTCCAATTATAAATGCTATGCGGATAGTGTTTCTATTCAGGGCAGCCGTGCAACGGACAGCAAAGAGACGCTTTGCGGTACATTCCGCTGCGAGGAATAATCGTTCGGGGGGAGCGGAAGCGAACCCTGATACATAAAAAGATATGGTTTTGTGAAAAAAACAGTGAAAAATTTGAAACTGCCTGTTGACAGAGGCCGGTTTGCATGTTAATATATCCAAGTGTGTGAAACACATTACAAGCAGAGTATCCACTCTCACCCTGTGGCAATCGGGCTGACAGGCGTTAAACATTTTTCTTTTATATGATATAAACGGATTTATGTTATTTTTTTGTGGATATCTGCGGATGTCCATTTTTTATTGAATTCTTTTTTGGAGGTGCACGACTATTAGCGATTTAATGATTAACGAACAGATTAGGGACAAAGAAGTACGTCTGATAGGAGAAAACGGGGAACAGTTAGGGATCATGTCTTCAAAGGATGCCCAGAAAATGGCGGATGAGGCAGGACTCGATCTGGTAAAGATTGCTCCTACAGCAAAACCTCCGGTCTGCAAGATCGTAGATTACGGAAAGTACAGATACGAGCAGATCAGAAAAGAAAAAGAAGCAAAGAAAAAACAGAAGACCATTGATATCAAAGAAATCCGTTTATCACCGAATATTGATACCAATGATTTGAACACAAAAATGAATGCGGCCAGAAAATTTATTTCCAAGGGAGACAAGGTAAAAGTAACACTTCGTTTCCGTGGACGTGAGATGGCTCACATGGCTAACAGCAAACATATTCTGGATGATTTTGCAGAGAATTTATCCGACGTTGCCGTTATTGAGAAAGCGCCGAAGGTAGAAGGCAGAAGTATGACAATGGTGCTTGCCGAGAAGCGCTGATGTAGGTAGTTTTTAACTGGTTTATCAGCAGTTAAAATAGATAGGTACAAATTTAGGAGGGAATTTAAAATGCCAAAAATGAAAACAAACAGATCCGCTGCAAAGCGTTTCAAAGTAACAGGAACAGGAAAATTAAAAAGAAATAAAGCGTATAAACGTCATATCTTAACCAAGAAATCTGCTAAGACTAAGAGAAATCTTAGAAAACCCGCGATTACGGACGTAACAAACGAGAAGAATATGAAGAAGATTTTACCATATTTATAAGATTGGTTAGGAGGAGAGAAAAATGGCAAGAATCAAAGGCGGCATGAACGCAAAAAAGAAACATAATAGAGTATTAAAACTTGCAAAAGGTTATAGAGGAGCAAGATCTAATCAGTACAGAGTTGCAAAACAGTCTGTTATGAGAGCATTAACATCTTCTTATGCAGGACGTAAACAGAGAAAACGTCAGATGAGACAGTTATGGATTGCTCGTATCAATGCAGCAGCAAGAATGAACGGCTTAAGCTACAGTAAATTTATGTACGGCTTAAAGTTGGCTGAAATCGATATCAACAGAAAGATGCTTGCAGAGATGGCAGTAAATGATGCGGAAGGCTTTGCAGCATTGGCAGAATTGGCAAAAGAAAAAATTGCTTAATCAGGTTTAAGATAAAAGCGGATTTGGAAGGGTTGTAATATTTAGAAGCATGTTATAGTTCTAAATGTGGCAGCCCTTTTTCGAATCAGCCTGCCGGGATGCGGATTGAGAGGATGCGTTTTGCATATGATAAAAGAAAAGAACCATGAAGAAATATGATCAATAGAAAGAGGAGGCATGTAAGATGCTGGAAAATCTGGAACCGAAAAGTGTATTTCGATATTTTGAAGAAATCTGCAGTATTCCCCACGGTTCGGGAAATGTAGATGCCATCAGCGATTATCTGGTGGCATTTGCCAGAGAGCATGATCTGTGGGTTAGTCAGGATACATGGAAGAATGTCATTATTATAAAAGAGGCTTCTGAGGGAAAAGAGGACAGACCCGCGGTTATGATACAGGGGCATATGGATATGGTTGCGGTCAAGGATCCGGAGTCGGATATTGACATGACAAAAGATCCGCTCAGACTGGGGATAGAAGACGATTATGTTTATGCCGAGCATACCAGCCTCGGTGGGGATGACGGTATTGCGGTTGCCTATGGGCTGGCACTGCTTTCGGATGAAACGATTTCTCATCCAAGGATTGAACTGGTTGTGACCACCGAGGAAGAAGTGGGCATGGAGGGAGCTACAGGCATTGATCTGTCACCATGTCAGGGAATGCGGATGCTGAATATTGATTCCGAAGAAGAGGGACAGTTTGTGGCAGCCTGTGCAGGTGGAATCCGTGTCAATGGAACCATACCCGTAAAAAGAGAAAAAGGGCAGAAAAAACTCATTTGGAAAAAGGTTATGTTAACTGATTTTGTCGGAGGACATTCCGGTACTGAAATCCATAAAAACAGTGGAAATGCCAATGTTGTTATGGGATGGTTTTTGTCGGAATTATCAAAAAGAGTTGACATAAAATTGTCGTCTTTGTACGGTGGATCCAAGGATAATGCAATTCCGGTAGAAGCATGTGCGGTTGTAGGAATTTCCGATGAAAAGGAAACCAAAGCAGGAGAGGATTTTGAAAGTGTCTGCCGAATGCTGGAACAGGAGATGCAGAAACGGTATGCGGAGACAGATCCGGACTGTCAACTGGTTATGGAAGATGTTGCGGCAGAAACAGAACCATCCTGTCTGGTACGGGAAGATTGTGAAAAAGTACTTGCATTTTTAAAGGAAGCGCCGAATGGCGTGCAGTCCATGAGCCGGGAACCGGAAGGACTGGTTCAGACATCCCTGAATCTGGGAATTATGAAACTGCAGGAAGGGGAGATGCAGGTTACTTTTTCTCTCCGCAGCAGTGTGTCAAAGGAAAAAGATGAGCTGGAAGCAAAGGTGTGTACTCTGGTAAAAAAATACGGAGGCAGCACAAGCGGCTCGGGAGAATATCCTGCATGGGAATATAAAAAGGAGTCGCCGCTGCGAGAGCATATGATCCGGGTTTATGAAAAACAGTACGGAGAAAAGCCGGAGGTTCTCTCTCTTCATGCGGGATTGGAATGCGGTATTCTGGCGGCAAAGAAACCGGGACTTGACTGTGTTTCTTTCGGACCGGATATTCTGGACATCCATACGACACGGGAGAAATTGAGCATTTCTTCGGTAAAACGTGTGTGGGATTTTCTGGTGGAGGTCATTGAGACATTATGAGTAATATAATACTGATCGGAATGCCCGGTGTGGGTAAAAGTACGGTAGGTGTTGTGCTGGCTAAGCACTTGGGATATCATTTTCTGGATTCGGATCTGGTCATTCAGGAGCGGGAGGGAAAGCTGCTTCATGAGATCATCAGTGAAAACGGGACTGCGGGATTTCTGAAAATCGAAGACCGGATCAATGCTTCCATAGAAACGGACAGAACGGTAATTGCAACCGGCGGAAGCGCTGTTTATGGAGAACAGGCAATGGAACATTTTAGGAAGACAGGTAAAATTGTATATCTTTCTCTTCCTTACCGGGAATTGGAAGAACGCCTGGGAGATCTGACCGAGCGCGGAGTTGCCCTGCAGCCGGGGCAGACACTTCGGGAATTGTATGAAGAGAGAAAACCATTGTATGAGCAATACGGAGAAATCAGGATTGACTGCAGCAGCAAACAAATCAGAGAAATTGTAGCCGAGATTGTACAGAAAATATTATGAAAGAGACTGTTTTAAAAGTGTATCAGAAAGAGGAAACGGTATGAATGCATTTGATTATGTAGTAGAGAGAATCGACGGGGATTATGCTTATTTAAAAAGAACGGATGAGCCGTCCGAGGAAGAAAAAATGGTGGCACGTGCCCTTTTACCGCAGGAGATTGCAGAAGGGACCAGACTGCATTATGAATTTATGATGTATACCATTGTAGAATAGGTATAGCGGTTACTTTTTGCGCTTGGCATTGCTTAAGCCGCCTGTCATATGAGTGTGTTCCTGATTATCGATGAAACGTGCCCGTTTGATGGCTTCGTCGCCGTAGCGGTCGCGAATCTGATCGATGGCTGAATTCAGCTTGCTCAGCTTTTCTGCTTTTTCACTGTCGAACATATCGTATTGGACAAAGCTTTCGGAGCTTGCCCGCGAAGTATGTACGCCCAGCTGGCGCAAAGGCTCCCCGTTCCAGAGGTTATCAAACAATCCGCAGGCGGTTGTATAAATCTTCTCTGTAATATCCGTAGAAGAAGGCAGGGTAGTCTGGCGTGACGTGTGATGAAAAGAGGTATCCACAATAGAAACACTTACAACACTGATATATGCATGGTCGGCACGCAGCCTGGCGCCAATCGTTTCGCAAAGGGATAGCAGAACCATGGATGCGGTCTCGCGGTCTGTCACATCGGTGCCTACGGTAATGGAGTTGCCGTATCCTTTATTGGCGGGCTGTTCGGAGATAACCAAAGCATCGTCCAGACCGTTGGCGGATTTCCAGATATCTTCGCCGTGTTTTTTTAAGTGTTGTTTTAAAATGTTGACATCGGTTTTTGCCAGGTCACCGATGGTAAAAATGCCCAGATTGTGCAAAGTACGGATGCTGGAATGACCGACATAAAGCAGATCGGACACCGGCAACGGCCACATTTTATCCTGAATCTCATCGGGAAAAAGTGTATGTACTTTATCGGGTTTTTCGAAGTCGGAGGCCATTTTTGCAAGAAGTTTGTTGGATGATACGCCGATGTTGACTGTGAATCCCAGCTCGTCCCGGATCGTATCCTTGAGCTTGTATGCAAATTCTACGGGTGAACCGTAAAGTGCCGTTGTTCCGGTGAAATCGCAGAAAGCCTCGTCGATGCTGAACTGTTCCACAACCGGAGCATAGCGCTTCAATAAATCGATCAAAGCTCTGGACTTTTCCACATAAAGAGAAAAATTGGGGGCATAGGTTTTTAAGCCGGGACATTTTCGGCGCGCCTGTGCAAGAGGTTCTCCTGTTGTAATGCCAAATTTTTTGGCAGGGGTGGACTTGGCAAGGACAATGCCGTGCCGCTGTTTTTCGTCTCCGCCGATGACGGAAGGAAAGTCACGGATATCCTCCGTCTCCCCCAATGTCTGTATGCGGTATGAAGCTTCCCAGGAAAGGAAAGCGGAATTTACATCTACATGAAAAATGATCGTATCTGTCATATTCGATTTTACCCGTCTTCGTTTTTGAATCTTACAAGCCTTGCCGGTTGTGCGATTACTTCATTTACTACTTCATATTTTACAAGAACACATGTTCCGAATCAAGCGAAAAACGGGGCTTTTCCAGAAGAATATTAAGAAATAGCTTCAGATAGCTTCCGTCTGTGTAAAAAAGACGCTCGGGATGCCATTGCAGACCCATGATAGGGAGACAGCGGTGGATAAAACCTTCTACTACCCGGTCGGGGGCATATTGAAAGGGAAAAAGCTCTTTGGGCAGTTTGTCTACGGATTGATGATGGGCGCTGTTGATCTGCACAGGCAGCAGTGCCGTATCATACAGCTGCTTTAAAACAGGACGCATCGGAAAGGCATCTGTCTTTTGCAGGGATACATAGGTGCAGCTGTGCAGGTTATCCTTATAGCCGAGATATGCATGAATGTTCTGCTTTTGTTTGTCCATATCCTGAATCAAAGTGCCGCCCAATCCGGCATTGATCAGCTGCATTCCTTTGCAGATGCCGAGAATCGGTTTCTTTTTCATAAGAAAGTAATGAAAATAGGCAAACTGAACGTGATCCAGCATGCGGTCAATATTGTGGGATCCCTGATTGGGAACCCGGAGCAGATCGGGAGAAATGTCACCGCCTCCGGGCAGCAGCAACAGGTCTATGCGGGAGAGCAGACATTTGCTGAGTGAATCATGACATCGCCGACAGTCTTCCAGATATTCCGTGGAATCGGTAATGACGGGAATGAATCCGGCGCTGCAAACGGCATTTTTATAGTTTTCCGTGGCATCGGCTCTTCCGACAATTAAGATAAAATGAATTGCCATTTCGGTTTCCTTTTGATAAAGTTATATCAGTATATGATGTTTCTTTCTGAAAATTGTGTTATACTGTATAAGAAATATGCCCTGTAGTATTTGATTGTGACAGCAAAAATACATTGACAAGGCGGAAGAAACAGGAAAAGAGGTTTGGGGTAATGTTACAGGAAGTATTTGAATTAATGATGCAGGTACATGACGGCATGAAGATTGCATGTATCGGTCTGATGGACGGGACAAAAATCCAGAGGCAGATCATTGATGACGGCAATCATGAGACAAAGGTAACCGTTGAACTGGAATCTACTGATGTTGGATTTGCAATTTTTAAGAGAAAAGGACGTTCCAGCTACATTTATAATGATGTGGTTACCGGTGAGACCAGCAACGAAACGAAAATCGCAGTTCCCTACAGCAATATTTCTTTTATGGAATTTACAAACGAAGACGATTGATGTACAGCTGCTTTTTGTGACTATGTGAAGCATTGGCATGCAATTTGTGTGAGGAGTGTTGGGTTTGACAGCATCGGAATATGTTGCTATGAAAAAAGATCAGAAGACAACCATGTGCGCGGCACTTCTTTACCCTGACGGGGATGTCAAAGAGTGCGTAAAGAGTCATTTAAAGACGATGATCGTCTCTCTGGGAAACGATATCTGGGAACAGATACCGGATGGAGAGTCGCCCTTATTCTGGCTGACTGCGTATACAGGCGTTGTGTTGATCGATTATGAGAATCAGCTATATAGCGAACAATTGACGATTGAACAGGAGACAGCCCTGCAGGAAATGTACCGGGGCGGGATATTGCTTGAGAATTTAAAGAACATCCATAACGGAAACCGTTATCTGGGGATTCCCAAAACAGAATAGATTAAAAATATGGATAAAAATCTGAATAAAATATCTGAAAAAGGGATTGACAGAAACTGAAAAAACAGATACAATATCACTTGCGTGCAGGAATGGCGGAATTGGCAGACGCGCAGGCTTCAGGTGCCTGTGGTAGCAATATCGTGAGGGTTCAAGTCCCTTTTCCTGCATCTTTTTCGCGGAAGTGTCGGAATTGGCAGACGAGCAAGACTAAGGATCTTGTGGCTATTGCAGTCGTGTGGGTTCAAGTCCCATCTTCCGCAG
>JBJEJA010000028.1:0-283809 GCA_051877575.1 Lachnospiraceae bacterium
TCCATTGGAAAACAATTACTTTTTTAGATTTGAAAAAGAAATGAAGTAAACAACTCCCAATTTATCAGAAAGTTGACTTGATTTTTTTTATACATTGTGCTATTGTACAGTTTGTGCCTTGACAGGTGTAAAGACAACTGACAAGACAGTTAAAAGACAAAAAAGCAAAAAAAAGAAAAGTAAAAAATGAAAAACTAAAGGTGGAGCACAATGGAAAAATTAAAAAAGGTACTGAATGAGATTTTTATTGACGGGTTGAGTGGCATGGCGACCGGGCTTTTTGCCACATTAATCGTCGGGACGATCATCGGGCAGATCGGCAATCTGATCCCGGGATCAATCGGAAGTTATCTGGTATATATCGGTAAAGTTGCTTCTGCGGCAACGGGAGCCGGCATCGGTGTCGGAACGGCAATGCGCCTGAAATCCAGTCCGTTAGTCATTGTATCTGCGGCAGTCAGCGGTATGACCGGAGCGTTTGCATCCAAGATCATTGCCGGTACTTTCTTAGTAGATGGTGTTGTGAATCTGGCGGGTCCGGGAGAACCTCTGGGTGCTTTTATTGCCGCAATCGTGACAATTTATTTTGGAAAACTGGTTTCCGGAAAAACAAAAGTGGATATTCTGATTACACCTCTCGTATGTATCCTGAGCGGTTCGGCGGTAGGTTTGATTTTAGGACCGCCGATTTCGGCATTTATGACCTTCCTTGGCAGTCTGATCAATGCAGGAACGCAGCAGGCACCATTCCTAATGGGAATTATTGTGTCGGTTCTGATGGGCATGATCCTGACGTTGCCGATCAGCTCGGCTGCACTCGGCGTTATTTTAAACCTGTCGGGACTGGCAGCGGGAGCAGCCACGGTAGGATGTTGTGCCAATATGGTGGGCTTTGCGGTTGCAAGCTACCGTGAGAACAAAGTAAACGGATTGCTGGCACAGGGATTGGGAACCAGTATGCTTCAGATCGGTAACATTGTAAAGAAACCGATTATCTGGCTGCCTGCCATTATTACCAGTGCTGTTTTAGGACCTGTTTCGACCATGGTATTCCATATGACAAACAATGCCACGGGATCCGGAATGGGAACAGCCGGACTGGTAGGTCAGATTACGACATACCAGACTATGACGGCAGATGCGTCCGCAGGTATTGTTTTATTGAAGATTGTTTTACTGCACTTTGTATTTCCGGCGATTCTTTCTCTGGGTATCAGCGAGTTTATGCGTAAAAAAGGCTGGATCAAAGAGGGAGACATGAAGCTGGCAGTGTAAAGATAGGTAAATTGTTAATAAATTTACGATTATTTTACTTGGTCATTACGACAAAAAGATATCTAAAAATCTCCTTTGCGCTACAATATTATTAATTATAGTAGTCAAAGGAGATTTTTATATGCTACAGATTATTTTATTTATATGTGCAATAGTTGCATTGATTAAACCGGAACTTGTATTCAAGCCAAAAGAAAATGAGGAAAGAGAAACTTATTTAAAAAGGACACGTACAATAGCAGTGATTATTATCGTATTGTTTGTACTTTCTCTGATTTTGGCTTTTATTAAGTAGAATTCAGGATTTTTTCAATCTTTCAAACACCAGTTCATATCCGTCGCTTCCATAATTCAGCGAGCGGTTTACGCGGCTGATGGTAGCGGTGGAAGCACCGGTCTTTTCTGCGATTTCCAGATATGTTTTCTTATCCCGCAGCATGCTTGCCACTTCAAAACGCTGGGATAAAGAAAGCAGTTCGTTTACGGTACAAAGATCTTCAAAAAAGGAATAGCATTCTTTTTTATCACGCAATGTTAAAATTGCATCAAAAAGGGCATCTACCGCCTCATTTTTAATTTTCTTATTCATGACTGTTCTCCTGTTACTTTAACACTGTAAAATTTTAACGTCCTAACTTTCTCCATTTTATCACAGCAAAACATAAAGGTAAAGCAGAAATTAGAAAAGCATTATGAGGAAAAAGCATCCGCCGGAAAATAGTTTCTGACTTCCGGTTTTAAATAGGAAAAATAGTGATCGACGCTGTCATTTACAATCTTTTCCAAAGGAAAGCCTGCTTCGGAAATCAACGGCTCCGAATATTGTCTGGCACCGATCAGTGTATGGGAATGGGCATCGCTGTTTAAGATGATTTCCACATCATGTCTGACACAGGCATCCAACAGGCGCAGATAATTATCATGGGCGCCGGGGCGGTAACTGGTGGGAGCCAGAGAGGAGTTGTTTACCTCAAACAGTTTGTGATTGGCAGCCGCAGCCCTTGCCACTTCGTCATAATCTACCGGAAAACGGTCATCGTCCAGGTGTCCGATTATCTGGATCAGAGGATTTTCCAGAATGCGGACGATACTGTTAGTTGTTTCCTGTTTGCTCATGAATCGGACACATGGGGGATGAAGGCTTGCCAAAGCCACATCCATGGTGGCAAGCAGCTCAGGTGACATATCGACAGAGCCGTTTTCATCCAGAATATTCAGTTCCACACCGAAAAGCGTGGGAAGCTCATAGGCATTTCGGTCCAGAATGCGGTAATTTTGAAAATAAAATTCATGGCAGGTTCCGGGCATATTCACACAATGCTCAGTAATTGCCAATAAGCTTAAGCCCTTTTTGGATGCCGCGGCTGTCATTTCCATTATGGTGTTAAAAGCATGTCCGCTGGCAAGGGTATGGGTATGTGAATCTAAAACATAATTCATTTTTGTATCTCCTTTTTCGCAATATGTATTTTAATACGTTTACAAATAGTTTTCAATACTATATAATAGAGAAATGATAGGCAATTAGCCTTTGGAGGCGAAATATGACAATATCTACGGATGATTTATTAAATAGTATTTTACAGAGTTTTGACCGCATTGAACACATTGATGCGGATGAAATTCCCAATATTGATCTTTATATGGATCAGGTTACGACCTTTATGGATCAGCATATGCGTGCCACGACCAGAAATCCCGGTGAAGACAAGATCCTGACCAAGACCATGATTAATAATTATGCAAAAAATGATTTGCTGCCGCCGCCTGTTAAAAAGAAATATTCAAAAGAACATGTGCTGGTACTGATTTTTATTTATTATTTTAAAGGAATATTATCTATAGGAGATATTCAGGAGCTGTTGAAACCGCTGACAGATCAATATTTCGGAGCCGCATCCGGATTGAAACTGGAAGATATTTATGATGAGGTATTCAGTTTGGAGAAGGGCAGGGTAGAGGCATTAAAGGACGATGTAAAGAAAATGTTTGCGGAGTCGGCTGCCACTTTTGAAAACGCTCCTAAGCAGGAACAGGAATTTTTGCAGAGATTTTCCTTTATCTGTATGCTCAGTTATGATGTTTATGTAAAAAAACTTCTGATCGAAAAACTGATTGACAGCATGAAAGAAGAAAAGCAGAAGGAAGATAAAAAGAAAGAGGAAAAACCGGACGAAAAGAAGGCTGCTGCAAAGAAAGCCGATGGTAAAAAGTCAGCAGAATAAAAGTGCAAATCAGAAGTTGCCGTATTTATCAAGTCACATGGCGGAAATGTGGTTCCGTGAGATCTGTGATCCGATGAATACGGCAACTTTTTTTGGCTAAGAGACGTTATTTGGCTGCTTTTTCGGCAAAGCTCGTATCTACCAGCTCTTCATAAGGCACTCTCTCCGACAGTTCTCCTGCTTCTTCCAGAATGTTCTGCAGAAGAGTAAAGCTGTCTTCTTCAAAGATCAGATTATCTTTCCAAGTGTCCTGATTATAATAACGTTCTACGATTTTGGTAATGGTATCCAGGTCCGTTTCTTCAAACTGGGGCGCAATGACCTCGGCAATTTCCGCAGGAGTATGTGAGTTTACATAATCCATGCCTTTTTGCAGTGCATTGGTAAAGCCCTGAATGATTTCGGGGTTTTCTTTGATGTAGCTGGACTTTGCACTGAAAGCCGTATAAGGCACATAACCGGAATCTTCACCCAGTGAAGCGACTACATATCCGTCGCCCTTTTGCTCCAAAGAGGTGGCATGGGGCTCGAATTCCACGGAAAAGTCACCCTGACCTCCCGAAAAGGCCGCTGCTGTGGAGCCGAAATCAATGCTCTGATCAATGGTCAGGTCGGTCTGCGGGTCAATGCCGTTGGCTTTGAGGATATACTCAAAAACCATTTCCGGCATACCGCCTTTTCTGCCGCCCAAGACGGTAGTACCTTTCAGATCTTCCCATTTAAAATCATCCATGGGCGTGCGGGAAACAAGGAAGTTGCCCGCTCTTTGCGTCAACTGGGCGAAATTGACAACATAATCGTCGGTGTCGCCAAGATAGGTGTAGATCGTGGATTCACTTCCCATGAATCCGATGTCTGCCTCGCCGGACAAAACGGCGGTCATGGTTTTGTCAGCACCAAATCCTGTCACAAGGGTCAGATCGATTCCTTCCTCTTCGAAATAACCTTCTTCGATAGCCACATACATAGGTGCATAAAAAATGGAATGGGCTACTTCATTCAGCACGACTTCTTTATTGCCGGCTTCTTTTGCACCGCAGCCGGTCAATAGAAGCGCAGATAAAAGCGTCATCATAAGTGTGAGAGAAATCAACTTTTTCATAATATACCTCCTAAGGAATGTAATATTATGATATTGCAAAAGATTGTCAAAGGTTCTTATTTGCATCATTCTTCCGAAGTTTCGTGTTAAAATCAGTTGTTCTGCAACCTGAAGTTGACAGAAATGGTTCTTCGGGCAAAATAAAGTTCCATATCGACAGTATTTGGAAAATATAATATAATAATGACAACGGGCGGGAATATATTTAATCGGAACCCGTATACAGAAAACAATAACTATGAGCGCCTGAGGGGCAGAGGAGGATTTCCATGGGAATTATTTCAAGATTTAAAGACATTATGTCAGCAAACATGAACGCATTATTAGATAAGTGTGAGGATCCGGAAAAGATGATCAATCAGTATCTGCGTGATCTGCAGGAGGATCTGGGGAAAGTGAAAAGCGAAACTGCTGCAGTGATTGCTGATGAAAAAGCTGCAAAGAGAAAACTGGATGCGTGTGATGAAGAAATTGCCAAGATGGATAAATATGCAAGAAAAGCAGTTGCAGCCGGCAATGACAATGAAGCGCGTCAGTTCCTTGGCAGAAAATCCGAATTGACACAGGAAAGAGCAGCTTTGGAGCAGAATTACAATATCTGCGTGGAAAATTCCGCAAAGATGCGTGAAATGACCAAAAAGCTGGAAAGTGATATTCAGGATCTGAAAGGAAGACAGGCAACATTAAAAGCAAAACTTGCCGTAGCCGAGACAAAGAAGAAAATGAACAGCGTCGGAGATTCCGGTAAGGATGCAGGCGCAAGAATGGCGGCATTCGACAGAATGGAAGATAAGGTAAACCGCATGATGGATGAGGCGGAAGCGATGGAAGAATTAAATCAGAAGCCTTCGGACAGCATTGATGCGCTGGCGGCAAAATATGAAGACAGCGAGACCGATGTTGCGGTCGATGACGAGCTGGCGAAATTAAAAGCCGAAATGGGAATGTAATCAAAAAAGGAGATAGTGAAGATGGGACTTTTTTCTAATCAGTTATCCAACGTAGTAGAATGGGATGAGTCTAAGGAAGGCGTTATTTTCTGGAAATGGCCCAATGATGAGATCAAGAAAGGTTCTAAGCTGTTTATTCGTCCGGGACAGGATGCAATCTTCATGTACAACGGCAGAATCGAAGGTGTATTTGAAGATGACGGCAGCTATGACATTGAGACACAGATCATTCCTTTCCTGTCATCGTTAAAAGGTTTCAAGTTTGGCTTTAATTCCGGCATGAGAGCAGAAGTTGTTTTTATCAATACAAAAGAGCTGCTTTGTAAATGGGGTACCAAAAATGCTATCAATTTACCGGCACCGGGGCTTCCGGGCGGTATGCCGATTCGTGCATTTGGTACATTCAACTGTAAAGTACAGGATTTTGCGGTCATGCTGGAGAAACTTTCCGGAACCATGCAGACCTATAGTGTAGAGGATGTTAAGACACGTATTACTGCAAGCTTGGATCAGCTTTTGATGAGCTGGATCGGTAAAGAAGGCAGGGATATGTTCAATCTTCAGATGGATGCCCGCAATATTGCAAAAGGCATTGAAGAAGATCTGGATATGGAAATGCGCTCAATCGGTATCGGTATCACGGGCTTTACCATTGAAAGCTTCAACTATCCGGAAGAAGTAAAGAAGATGCAGGAGAAAGCGGCTGCACAGTCTATGGTCGGAGATATGAACAAATACAGTCAGATGGCCATGGCAAACTCCATCGAAAAAGGAAACGGCGGAAGCAGCGGAGCAAATCTTGCAGGCCAGATGATGGGTGTCCAGATGGGTATGATGATGGGTCAGCAGATGATGAACAATGTGAACATGACGCAGGGCATGAATCCCGATGTCGGCATGAATCAGGGCGGTCAGGCAGCTCCGGCAGCTGGCGGCGAGGGGCCGAAATTCTGTCCCAACTGCGGTACGCCTACCAATGGTGCAAAATTCTGCAGCAACTGCGGACAGAAGCTGATATAAAATATCACTGGTTAACATAACGAATAAGTGGTTTACATAATTATAATGCAAAGCAAGCAAATGAGAGGCTGTTGTAGTCCGGTTTATGCGATTTGTCATAACTCCCGGGCATGACAGCTTCTTTTTGGTAGAAAAATGAGAATGGGTGTGGTAAAGTTAATATAGTTGTAACATGAGAAGTGAGGGAAGGAAAATGAGTCGATTGGACATGCTAAATGATATGCAGAAGGAAGCGGTACTGGCGACGGAAGGTCCTGTCCTGATTCTGGCGGGAGCCGGTTCGGGAAAGACCCGCGTGCTGACCCACAGGATTGCATATCTGATAGAAGAATGCGGGGTAAACCCATGGAATATCATGGCAATTACCTTTACCAATAAAGCAGCGGGAGAAATGCGGGAAAGAGTGGATGGTTTGGTGGGCTTCGGCTCGGAAAGTATCTGGGTTTCCACATTTCATTCCAGCTGTGTCCGTATTTTACGCAGATTTGCGGAGCGTATCGGATATGATAATGCCTTTACCATTTATGATACGGATGACTCCAAATCGGTAATGAAGGATATCTGTAAGAGATTGCAGATCGATACCAAGCAGTTGAAGGAACGTACCATTTTGGGGGCAATTTCTTCTGCCAAGAATGAAGGGATACTTCCCGATGAATATGAAATGAATGCCATGGGCGATTTTAACCGGATGAGAATAGCCAAGGCGTACAAAGAATACCAGAAGACACTGCGAAAAAACAATGCCATGGATTTTGATGATCTGCTGGTCAATGCGGTGGAACTGTTTCGGGCCAATCCCGATGTACTTGCGGATTACCAAAACCGGTTAAAATATATTATGGTGGACGAGTATCAGGATACCAACAGCATTCAGTTTGAATTGATCAGATTGTTAGCCGGTGCTAATCATAATCTTTGCGTGGTCGGCGATGACGATCAGTCCATATACAAATTCCGCGGGGCAAATATCCGCAATATTCTGGATTTTGAAAAAGTTTTTCCCGAAGCAAAGGTGATCAAGTTGGAACAGAATTACCGTTCCACCCAGAATGTACTGGATGCGGCCAATGCGGTGATCAGCCACAATGAGGGCAGAAAGGAAAAAGCCCTTTGGACCGATAAAGGCAGCGGTAACAGACTGCATTTCAGACAGTTTGATCATGCCGTGGAAGAAGCGGAATATATTGCCTATGATGTTGCATCCAAGAAACGGGAGGGCATTTGCGATTACAGGGATTGTGCCGTGCTTTACCGCACCAATGCACAGGCGCGTGTATTGGAAGAGCAGTTTGTCAGGGCGGGTGTTCCCTATGATATTGTAGGCGGTGTTAATTTTTACGGCAGAAAAGAAATTAAAGATTTGCTGGCTTATTTAAAGACCATTGATAACGGGATGGATGATTTGGCGGTCAAGAGGATCATCAACGTACCCAAACGGGGAATCGGTGCCACTACCATTGTAAAAGTACAGGATTATGCCGATGCCAGAGGAATTAGTTTTTATGAGGCTTTGGAAGAAGCGGATCATATTATGACCATCGGGCGCAGTGCAGTCAAGCTGCAGCCGTTTGTAACCATGATACAGGTATTTCGTGCTAAGGCGAAGACGTATACTTTAAGCGAATTGTTGAAGGATGTTATCGAAACAACAGGTTATGTAAACCAGTTAGAGGCGGATACCGATGAGGAAGCGCAGGCAAGAATTGAAAATATCGATGAATTGATATCCAAAGTTGTTTCTTTTGAAGAAGAGCATGAGGAAGCAACGTTGTCCGAATTTCTGGCAGAGGTTGCTTTGGTTGCCGATATTGATAATGTGGACAGCGACAGAAACAAAGTGTTGTTAATGACGCTGCATAGTGCGAAAGGGCTGGAATTTCCCCATGTTTATCTGGCAGGAATGGAAGACGGCGTGTTTCCAAGCTATATGTCGATTATGGGCGATGATTCCGAGGAAGTGGAAGAGGAGCGGAGACTGGCCTATGTGGGCATTACCAGAGCAAAAGAAGATCTGACGCTGACAGCGGCTAAGGCAAGGATGATCCGCGGGGAAACCCAGTACAATCCCGTTTCCAGATTTTTAAAAGAAATTCCGGCGGAGTTGCTGGATAACAGACTGCCGAACAGCAGAGCAAGAGATTATGTGGAATATGACGACGATTCATACGAGAGGAACATTTTCAAGAAAAAGCCTTATGATATGGTAAGTGCTTATAGCGGCAGAAGCATACCGGATGATGTTTTCAATAAACCGAAGCCGGTGGGAGCGGCATCGTCTGCCGCGGCGGCTGCCGGAGCAGGAAGGGCAGCAGGTGGTTATCAGACCATTACCAAACCGAAAGCTGTCGTAAGACCCAAGGAGACCAGAGCGGAAGTGAAACCGTTTATTGCCCGGGGAACCGCTATGTTTGGTGCACAGGGGATTACCAAGGGAATGCAGGCTCCCGGAGAGAAACCTGATTACGAAGTGGGAGACAGAGTTTCCCATATTAAGTTTGGCCAGGGGACCGTAAAAGCGTTGGAGAAAGGTGCAAAGGATTATCAGGTGACGGTAGAGTTTGATCAGTACGGGCAAAAAATCCTGTATGCCGCTTTTGCGAAGCTGCAAAAACTTTGAATTTTTTATAAAATACAAAAAAATCATAGTAAAATGCGGGAGAAAGTGATAAACTATTTACAATGAATGGGGTCATAACGAGGAAATATATGGAAAGGCGGTTAATTTATGAATAAAGCAAAAATTGAAGAATTAGCAACAACGTTAAGCGAACTGTTAAAGAGACAGGAAGAAGTTAAAGAAGAGAAGAAGAGCCATAAGGTTCTCTGGGTATTTGCAATCATCGGTGCAATTGCAGCAATCGCAGCCATTGCTTATGCAGTATACCGTTATTTTACACCTGATTATCTGGAAGATTTCGAGGATGATTTTGACGATGACTTTGATGATGATTTCTTTGCAGATGATGAGGAAGAGGTAAAAGTCGCAACAGCAGATGAGAAGGATGAACCGGCAGAAGAGTAATCCATATTGAAAGAACGAAAGACTGTCGTGCCTTAGAAAGATATGTGTTCGCAGAAACTTTGTGACACAGTTATTTTCTGTAGCATGACAGTCTATTTTTATGTTTTGCATTTGGACTTTTTCAGTCCATGGTTGGGATTATCATTTCCGATTTTTTATATCGCAGAGGAGAGTTAAATATGAAAAAAGGACAGTGTTATGAAGGTATTGTGGAAAGTGTAAAATTTCCGGCAAAGGGAGTTGTGGCAGTTGCAGACGAGGAGACAAAGGCCGTCGTAAAGAATGTGATTCCCGGACAGAAGATCTCTTTCCGTGTCAGCAAAAAGAGAAAGGGAAAAGCAGAGGGAACACTGTTGGAGGTTTTGGAACAAGCGCCGAATGAGATTGAGGCGGTATGTCCTCACTTCGGAAAATGCGGTGGCTGCAATTATCTGAATCTGGCTTATGAAGATCAGCTTGCATTGAAAGCCGCACAGGTAAAAGAATTGCTGGATGAAGTTTACATAAAAACAGGAGCAGAGCCGGATTATGAGTTTCAGGGAATTAAAGAAAGCCCCAGACAATTTGGATATCGCAATAAAATGGAGTTTTCATTCGGGGATGAGTTTAAGGATGGCCCCCTGTCTCTTGGTTTACATAAAAGAGGGGGATTCTACGATATTGTCACAGTTTCCGACTGCCGGATCGTAGATGAGGATTACAGGATCATTTTAAAAACGGTGCTGGATTATTTTACCGTCCGGAAGACCAGTTTTTATCACAGAATGCGTCAGGAAGGATATCTGAGACATCTGCTTGTCAGAAAAGCGGTGAAGACTGGGGAAATCCTCATTGCATTGGTAACAAGTGGGACTTATGATATTGATGACAGGAACGAAGAGGTGCGTGTTTTAAACGGCTTTCGGGATGCTCTTCTATCTCTGGAGCGGGAAGGCAGACTGGAGGGACGTATTGAGGGCATCCTGCATACGGTCAACAATTCCGTGGCAGATGTGGTCAAAGCCGATGAAAACGAAATCTTATACGGAAAGGATTATTTTTATGAGGAACTGATGGGATTGCGCTTCCGGATTTCCCAGTTTTCCTTCTTTCAGACCAATTCTCTCGGAGCGGAAGTGCTCTATGAGACGGCAAGGCAGTATATCGGTGAGTTATCGGAGGGGGAACCGGATAAGGTGGTATTCGACCTGTACAGCGGAACCGGCACGATTGCCCAGATGATGGCACCGGTGTCCAAAAAAGTCATCGGTGTGGAAATTGTAGAAGAGGCAGTGGAAGCGGCAAAAGAAAATGCAAGGCTGAATGGTTTACATAACTGCGAGTTTATTGCAGGTGATGTGCTGAAGGTCATTGACACCATCGAAGAAAAACCGGATCTGATCATTTTGGATCCGCCCAGAGACGGTATTCATCCCAAGGCTTTGGATAAAATTATTGCTTACGGCGTGGAGCGGATTGTCTATATTTCCTGTAAGCCCACCAGCCTGGCAAGGGATCTGGAAGTCTTCTTTGCAAACGGATATCGAATGGAGAAGGCATGTGCCGTGGACATGTTCCCGGGAACAGGGAATGTTGAAACCGTAGTTCTTTTGTCCCGATAAAAGC
Organism: Lachnospiraceae bacterium; assembly: GCA_051877575.1. Taxonomy (GTDB): domain Bacteria; phylum Bacillota; class Clostridia; order Lachnospirales; family Lachnospiraceae; genus UBA2882. The sequence continues at coordinate 11,203 of JBJEJA010000028.1, forward strand.
GGGAGAATTGTAAAAAGTATCAAAACTGCGATGTGACTTTGGAATACAGAGGAGATAAAAAATGATAAAAAGCAGAAAAAAAGACATGGAAATGGATGAGAAAGAGAATATTAAAGGAGACATGAAAAAAGATATGGACATAGACAAGAGGAGTCTGTTGTTCTTTATGGGGATGCTTGTAGTTGGAGGAATGGCTATTATTGCATATCTGGTGCTGACCGGTAATACCCCGCAAATATTTTACGATGTTGTCAATGAATATACAGCAAAAATTGGAAGCAATAAATCAGCTGAGCGGGCATTGTTTTACATTTTTTCTTTATTAGGTATTGTTGCATATACCTTTTTTTACTTTCGTATCCAAAAGAAAATGGCAGGAAGCGGCATAAATAATCCGGCGGAAACAAAAGAGGATAAGTCTTGTTTATATGTTATATTGGGTGTGCTTATATTTACGGCTGTTTATTGTTTTGTGTATTCCGGCGTGGATTGTCTTCTTATTGCCGGCTTGATGATGGTTATCATATTATTTACGATTGATAAAGCACTTGTTATTCCCGGAATGGCTTATTATTTTGTTTCGGTATATGCAATATGTGCTTTATATCGGATTTATGTTTTTGCAGGCGGGCAAAAAACTTTGAGCTTGATGAGTATTGTATTAATTGTTATTCTGTCTTCTTTGGTATTATTGGTTATTGATAAAGAAAATAGAACAAGATCTTTTTTAAGAGGAATATTATTGGCTCAAATGATTGTTCCCTTTTCGATGTTGACTTATCTGGCTTCGAGTTATCAATACGGCGAGGAATATATATCTATTCAAATTCCGTATAGGGTACATATCTTAATCTGGGTTATGATTATTACATTTGTTATAGAAGCGTTTTTTAAATTACACAGGAAATGGAATTCAGCAACAAATGTTGGGGAAATTATTACCTATGGCGTTTGTATAGCAATTATGTCATTTAACAGATATAGTGGTTCGGGTTCCGTTATATCAATGGATTTACATCATCCATTCGAAAATATAATTGGCTTTTCACAAATATTTGAATTGGGGCAAAAAGCATTCTCGGAATATATTCCCACTGCCGGTATGTATTCTGTTGTTCATGGTTTCTTTTTGTCATTTTTTGGACAGGGTAAAGTTTCGTTCTATTATCTGACAACCAATATATTTTTCTTGGTTGCTATAGTTTTAATTGTGGTGCTGCTGAAACAACAGCTTAAGGGAGAATGGGTTCTGCTGATTTCCCTTATATTTTTGGTGGATGATTATGATCGAATTACACTGATAGTTCCAATCATGCTATTGCTGACGTGGCCTAAGCTGATAGAAAAGAAAAACCTATGGCTCAAGGTATGGTTTTTATCAAGCTTTCTTCATGGACTGTATTACCCGGTATTTGGAGCAGCAGTCTGTGTTGGTTTTTTGCCGCTTGGGATATGGCAAATTGTAACATATGTGAAGAGCGGAGAATTGAAAAAGGATATTAAGAAAGTATCCTTTTGGATTTATTGGATTGTTTGTTGTATTCCGGTAGGACTTGGTTTCGGAGTTTTGCTTGGCACCGTAAAACATATGAAAGCAATGGGGAGTCAAACGGTGTATGCAGATGGAATAACCAGGTTCGGACAGGTAATACCCGATGATTTCTTTTCCTATATTCAATCATTACCTGTTCGACTGATCGTATATTATCTTTTTTCATTTTTGATCGTAATCGGTCTTGTTTGGCTTTCGATAGCTTTGTGTTTAAGAATTGGTAATGTCAGGATAGAAAACAGACATGTTAAAATGGATAATCCGGTACCGGCGTATCTGTCATTGGCTTTTGGGATTGCTTTACTCGTTGCCTTTACATATACGGTTGTCCGCATGGATATAGGTAGTGTTTATGCGAGAACTGCAGGTGTAGTATATGCGGCTTTTGTGATGTTGATAATCATTGTAAGCAGATATATGAAAGGAATGAAAAACCGCTTCTGGATTTATGGTATTGCTATCTTTTCTATAGCGGCAGTCACCGCAGAAGGATTCGGCTTTATAGAATATAATTCAAAACTTTCTCCGGCTTATTCTGTTCCCGAAAATTATGTATACGTGAACAATGATAAAATTGAACGTTTGGGAGAATGCTTTGTGGAACAAGGAGTATATGATTCCATAGAAAATGCGTATGATTATGCGGCTGATATGGATAGGGATGCTTCATATCTGGGCTTGTTCGAAGATTTTGGATTTTACTATCTGTGTAATCTTAAAGGAGATTCAGTGATAGAGATTGCTCCAACCGTTAAAGGATATGATGCGGTACAGGAGACGATCGACTTAATCCGCAAAAATGGAACAATTGTAGGCTCGAGTATGTCTTCCGTCAGTAACTATTATTTTTACTATTGGCTTGTTAATTCGGGAGAATATGTATGGGATTCGGAGAACAGAGTGTTTGTTCCGAATGATGGTTCGGTTACATTGGAAGATATACAGCTGCAGAATAAATATATTGATGTAGCTTCAGAGGGTGCCAGCTTAGGAAGAACTGCCGGCTCGTGGGGAAAATCTATGGACACTTTGTATGATATTTTTAGCCGTCCCGAGATTGAACCTATTGTCGAAGATTTTGGTACATATGTAAGCGTTGATTTTCAACAAGATGTTAGTGGAAATGATGCTGATTTTATGTATATAGAATTTGCAGATCAGGATCAGAATTATCAGTATACTCTGTTCAATTTAAGAGACAACGTGCTCCAAGATGTAGATGAATACCAATATATAAAAGGACTTATGAAAAAGGATTACAATCGAGATATAATAGTCGTTGTTTTTTGGACTGATGAAGCCGGTGCGGTTCACAGTATGGACTGCCGAATGGACCAAGGGAAACTGCTGATTCCATTAGGAGGCGGTCAAGGTTGGCTTCTGAATGAACACGCTAATATTACAATTGCAGTAGCAAAGGGAGAAGAAATAATGGATGTACCTGAAATTACAAATGTTGAAATGCTTAAATTGCGGGAAGTGAAATAAGCAGAACAATAAAGCAGAGGTCGTATATAACAGACCGCTGCTTTATTGTTCTCTTTCCCACCCCTGGGTTGCCACAAAATAAATCAAATCCCCCATTTCTTTCGGCGTTTTCGGAATATCTTCAAGGAGCCACTGCCGGATCATATGATAGGCGCCATTGGTCAGAAATGTGATGATCAGGCGTTTGCTATCTTGATTTTTGGCATAAGACAGCACCTGCTCATAGGTGTATTGGACATGAGATGCCTGAAAAAGTAAAGTCGTAAATTCCGAACTCGTATCACTGTCGCGAAACAACAGCTTTGATACATTGAGATTTTCCTGCAAATAGCTGCATAATGCTTCCGCACGTTTATTCAGGGGCCAGTTGTTTTCGGAACCTTCTTTTTCCCATATCCGATCCAGGTCATTGATCACTCCCATTTCAATATCCTTCAGGACGTCTGCAGGGCATCCATAGTGGTTATAAAAAGTGGAACGATTGATCTGGGCAGCGGCACACAATTCGCTTACCGTAATATTCTGTATATTTTTCTCTGACATCAGCTGCAGCAGGCTTTCTTTTAACAGACGTTTTGTCAGTGCGATTCGTTGGTTTTCTTTCTTTTCCATAGTATCCTCCCGATTAAATCTCTTTCGAATTCGACAAATATCATTGCAGTGTTGGTTTTACATCATCGCAAAAACATCTGTCTGTTGTAAAATCCACATGTGTCCATTATGATGTAAGGGGATTAGTTTGTCAAATAAAACCGACTATGATCCGCTAGAAAAAATTTGGAGGGAAAAGTATGAAAACATCATCTAAAGTAGGCAGTATTATTTTATCTCTGTGTGAGGCGATAGTAGGTATTCTTCTGTTGGTGAATCCAATCGGCTTTACTACGGGGATTATTATTTTCCTGGGCATCATCCTGCTGATTGTTGGTCTTAATAATGTTGTTCAGTATTTTAAAGAAATACCGGAAGTGGCTGCATTGAAACATGACTTGACCCGTGGCTGTATCGAGATTTTGGCCGGACTTTTCTGTGTTTTGAAAAGCGGCTGGTTTATCGCAACATTTCCGTTGCTTACCATACTTTACGGAATCGGGACTCTGATGACCGGTATCACAAAAATTCAGTGGACTGTGGATAAGATACGTCTGAAAATAAAAAATTGGTTCTGGACGGCGCTTAGTGCAGTATTGACGATTGTTTTTGCATTGATTATTCTGTGCAATCCTTTCAGCAGTACGACCGCTTTATGGATGTTTATCGCAATCATTCTGATCGTTGAGGCGGTTATGGATATTATTGCAGCAATCTTCACAAAGGAGGAGACAGTTTGATCGATTTAAAAGCAAAACCTTTCTGTCTGTCGGACGAGGACTGCCGGTGGGTAAAAGAGACCATTGAAAAAATGAGTGATGAAGAAAAGGTGGGACAGCTTTTCTTTGGCATTTCTGCTTCCTATGATGAGGACTATCTGAAAGAACTGGCATGCAAATACCATTTGGGAGGTTGCAGATATAACAATGCGCCCGGCGCTGTCATTCGGAAACACAATGAAGTCCTGCAGCAATCTTCGGCTGTTCCGATGTTGATTGCCTGCAATACGGAATCGGGCGGAGACAATGCATGTTCTGACGGAACCTTTATCGGCTCCGGAATCAAGATCGGTGCTACCGGTCAAAAGGAATATGCCTATGCGCTTGGGAAAATGGCAAATGAAGAAGCGGCAGCCGTGGGATGCAACATGGCTTTTGCCCCGGTCTGCGATATCTCCTATAACTGGGAAAATACGGAAATCATTTCCCGTGCATTCGGTAACGACCCGAAGCAGGTAGCCAAAATGAGCTGTGAGTACCTGAAAGGTGCCCATACCATTGAGGGATTTGCCTGCGCTGCCAAGCATTTTCCGGGCAATGGGCTGGATTTCAGGGATGCACATTTGGCTGACAATGTGAATGATTTTGATATGCGAAAGTGGAATTCCACTTATGGGAAAGTTTATAAAACGTTGTTTGCAAATGGGCTGGAGGCTGTCATGGCAGGTCATATCATGCTTCCGAAAGTGGCAAAGGCAATCAATGGCAAATTAAAGGATGAGGATATGATGCCGGCAACGCTAAGCCGGGAGATCATTACCGGACTGTTGCGGGAACATTTAGGTTTTAATGGGCTTGTAATCACGGATGCAACTCACATGGTGGGAATGACCTGTCGTATGAAACGAAGTGAAATGCTGCCACGTGCCATCAATGCAGGTTGTGACATGCTGTTGTTTTTTAATGATCCGGACGAAGATTTTGCAACCATGCTGACTGCTTATCGTGACGGTACGATATCCGAAAAACGGATGGAAGATGCTTTGATGCGGATTCTCGGTCTGAAGGCACATATGGGACTTCACAGAAAACAAAAGGAGCAACTGGTTCCTTCCGAAAAAGCAATGTCACAGGCATTGGGCAAAAAAGAGTATATCCGTACCCGGAAAGCCATTAGTGAGAATGGCATTACATTGGTGAAATATAAGGATAAAGGCGTGCTTCCGCTGACACCCAAAAAGTATAAGCGTATCATGTTGGTTCATGTCAAGGGAGCGGAAAGCGGTATGACTGCGCTGATGAAGGCTGTCGGTATGAGTGGCGGCAGTCCGGTGGAGTTGTTGCAAAAGAAACTGACCGAAAAGGGATTCGAAGTCTTTGTCTATGAAAATCCGCTGGATAAGATGAAGCGTCAGGCGCAGGCGGGACAAAAGCCGGATTTCAATGAGTTTTTTGCGGGGAAAAGTGCCGTTTCGGATTTTACGTCACAGATGGATCTGGTCATTACGGTCTGCGATGTGGCTTCCGGCCGCCCCTGCTTTGGGTTATCCAAGGGAGGCGGAGAAATCCCGTGGTATGTATATGAGGTTCCGGTCATTGTCATCGGTTGTGAATCTCCCATCATGCTGGCAGATATTCCGCAGGCACGTACTTATATCAATACGTATGATTCCAAAGAAACAACGATGGATGTACTGGTCGAAAAACTGATGAAGGGTCCGTCGGCTTTTAAAGGAACAGATCCCATTGACAGCTTTTGCGGACTGTTTGACGCACATTTATGACGGAAAGGAAAAAAGAAAATGAATGAAGTAAAAAAACCCAAAAAGCCGTTAATATACTATTATTTTATTGCGATTTTGATCATTATGTTGTTCAATCTGCTGTTGATGCCGACAATTATGAAACGTCAGATTCGCGAAACCGACTATGGTACTTTTATGACTATGGCAGAAGAACAGAATATTGGTCGTGTTCAAGTACAGGATAATCAAATCCTTTTTACAGATAAGGAAGAAACCATTGTTTATAAAACCGGTCTCATGAATGATCCGGGCTTGGTAGATCGTTTGAAAGCTTCCGGGGCGGTATTTTCCAGTGAGATTATTGAAGAAGCTTCTCCGCTGCTCTCAATCCTGTTGACATGGATTTTGCCGATGATTATCTTTGTTGCCATTGGTCAGTTTATGTCCAAAAAGTTGATGGATCGAGCTGGTGGCGGGGCTGGTGCCATGTCCTTCAACATGGGAAAAAGTAATGCTAAAGTATATGTCAAATCTTCAGATGGAATTAAGTTTTCTGACGTGGCCGGCGAGGATGAGGCAAAAGAAAATCTGACGGAGATCGTGGATTATCTGCATAATCCTGACAAGTATAAGGAAATCGGTGCATCTATGCCAAAAGGTATTTTGCTGGTAGGCCCTCCCGGAACAGGTAAAACCATGCTTGCAAAAGCTGTTGCCGGTGAAGCCAACGTGCCTTTCTTCTCCATGTCCGGGTCAGAGTTTGTTGAAATGTTCGTCGGAATGGGTGCTTCAAAAGTGCGAGATCTGTTTAAGCAGGCAAAGGAAAAGGCACCTTGCATCGTATTCATCGACGAAATTGATGCTATTGGTCAAAAGAGAAACACTGGAGGCATGGGCGGTAACGATGAACGGGAACAGACCTTGAATCAGCTTTTGACAGAAATGGACGGTTTTGAGGGGAATAGCGGTGTCATTATTCTGGCGGCTACTAACAGGCCTGAATCTTTAGATCCGGCACTTACCCGTCCGGGTAGATTTGACCGTCGTGTTCCGGTTGAACTGCCTGATTTGAAAGGTCGAGAAGAAATTCTTAAAGTACATGCTAAAAAGATTAAAGTTGCCGACAATGCAGATTTTCACACAGTTGCCCGAATGGCTTCCGGTGCTTCTGGTGCAGAACTGGCAAATATTGTAAACGAAGCTGCATTGCGAGCTGTCCGAGACGGAAGAAAATATGCAACACAGGCCGATCTGGAGGAATCCATAGAAGTGGTTATTGCGGGTTATCAAAAAAAGAATGCAATTCTGACCGACCACGAAAAGCTTGTGGTAGCTTATCATGAAATCGGACATGCACTGGTTGCCGCCAAACAGACGAATTCCGCACCGGTACAAAAGATTACGATTGTTCCCCGTACTTCCGGCGCATTGGGGTATACCATGCAGGTTGAGGAAGGAAACCACTATCTGATGACCAAGGAGGAACTGGAAAACAAAATTGCTACCTATACCGGCGGGCGGGCTGCGGAAGAAATTGTATTCCGATCCATTAGTACCGGTGCGTCAAACGATATTGAACAGGCAACCAAAATTGCCCGTTCCATGCTCACAAGGTATGGGATGAGTGAGGATTTTGATATGGTGGCTTTGGAGACGGTATCCAATCAATACCTTGGCGGAGACGCCTCTCTTGCCTGCTCCGCACAGATGCAGGCAAAAATCGATGATCAGGTCATCGGGCTGGTAAAAAAACAGCATGAAAAAGCAAAACAGATTTTGACAGAAAATAAAGAAAAACTGGACGAACTGGCAAAGTTTCTCTATGAAAAAGAGACCATCACCGGCGAAGAATTTATGGAGATTTTGAATGCGCCCAAAACGGTTTAAACGATGAAACGAGTTCGTGTAAAAAAATGAATATACTTAAGGAATCGAAACCAGAGAGCAGGTAAACTCTCTGGCAGAAAAGAATTGTGATCTGATACAGGGCTATTACTTTGCCGAGCCCATGCCGGCGGAAGAGTTTGAAAAGATTGCTTTTGAATAGAACTTAACGGCTTCTTCAATTTCGTCTTGATCGGGATGCCCTTTGGCGATTCCGCCAACCAGCTTGAAGGGGCCGAAAGTATCAAAACCGAGGCAGCCGTACTCTCCGAGTATATTGGCGTTTTTTTCAGCAATGGCTTCACGAATGGATTTCGTGTAGCCTTCTTTTTTTGTACCGCAGGTATAAAGGAAAAAGACATTTTTTCCATCCGGCAGGTTTTTTTGTGCAAATTCCGATACCAGTCTTTGAAATTTGGAATAATATATTCCGGATGCGAAGCCGACAGTATCGTATGGAGTGAGATCAAAGGCCGTGGTCTGAGTGACATCAATCAAAGTAATGTCGTTGTCTGCAGCAATGGCATCGATCAGTTTTTTGGTGTTTCCCTGGTGCTTTGAATAATAGACAATCGCAGTTTTCATATATTGTTCTCCTTGACTTATTATAGTATAAAAATTATACTATGTATCACATTGCGGAACAAGTACGCAAAAAGAATATACTTAGTACATGAAAATGTACCAAAGGAGCATTATGAAGGAAGAATTGACACAGGAAAAATATCTGAAAAAGGTGATGACACAAGAAGTAAAGGAACAATGTCCGGTCAGAAGGACGCTGGAATTGCTGAGCGGTAAGTGGAGGACACATATTATTTATGAATTGTGCAAGCATCCTTCCATGCGCTTCGGCGAATTGAAGAAAGCCTATCCGCAAATCACCAATACCATGCTGACCAATACATTGAGGGACCTGGAGAAACTGGGGATTGTCCGCAGGGAGCAGTTTAACGAAATACCGCCGCATGTGGAATATTCACTGACGCAGAAGGGAAAAGAACTTCTGCCCGTATTTTATGAGATGGCAAAATGGGGGGAAAATAACCTGGAAGATGCGTAGGAAGAGACTTCAAAATTTTTAATCCGAGTGTTATAATAATAACAACATTTATGGAATATTTTGTAAATATGGGTTAGAAATGATAAATTTGGGAGATAATAATGATGGAATTTGACGCGGGGAAATATACGGATGCGTTGGAGACGTTTCTTATTAGAATGGAACAGGCTCCGGGATTGGATCATCCCATCGCAAAAGAGGCAATGAGCGGGATATGTGATGTACTTCGGATTGCGGAAGTGGAAGCCGTACTATACGACAATCCGGGTAAGGCTGCATGCGGTCGGGGGGATCATCTGGTGCTTTTTAGCAGGGAAATTGCGGACAAAGACAGGAAATATGTGCAGAGAGAGCAGATACAAAATGGCAATGTTGTCGATTATATTGTATGTCAGTACATGGGTGATACCTGTTGGACGGATGTTGAACAGGAGAAAATCAAGATTTTCCTGAAAATGGTATTCACGTTTAACGGGCGCGTCAGGCTGCTGCATATTGCGGAACGTCTGACCTTCTGGGATAAAGATCTGGGAATCCATAATCTGAATTTCTTTATGAAACAATGTGGTATGTTGATTGCACAAAAAAGAATTGCCGGTTACGGCGCCTGCTATTTTAATCTGAAAAACTTTTCTATCGTAAACAGGCAGTTGGGCAAATTGAAAGGAACTTCCGTCATGAAGGCTTTTGTGGAAAACCTTCAGGACAGGCTGGGCGAGGAAGAGTTTATCGGCCGAATCGGAGGAGACAACTTTATCGCACTGTTTAAAAAAGAACACCGGAATGTTATGGTCAAATATCTGCAGGGACAGGGCATTGTATATGATGAGCATACCGGAGAGCGTATTTTTGTGTCGGCTACCGCCGGATTTTATATTGTGCCGGAGAATCATCAACTGCAGGATCCGACAGATATTATGGACAGAGTCAGCATTGCGGCGAATATTGCAAAAAATGCGGTAGATACAGACGTTGTTTTCTTTGAAGAGAATCTGTTGGAAAAGCAGGCTGAGGAAAAAAATATATCGAGTCTGTTCCCGGAAGCATTGGAAAAGCGGGAATTTAAGGTTTATTATCAGCCGAAGATTGCATTGCAGGATTATCATCTGGCAGGAGCTGAAGCACTTTGCAGATGGCAGCACGAAGGAAAAATGATTTCTCCCAATGAATTTATTCCGGTACTGGAGCATGGTCTGGATATCTGTAAGCTTGATTTTTATATGCTTGACCAAGTCTGCAGGGACATCCGGAGATGGCTGGATGCAGGGAAAGCGGTTGTCAAGGTTTCTGTCAATTTTTCCAGAAGGCATCTGAGCGATATGGATTTGCTGGAGCACATTCTTGAGGTCGTAGACAGCCACCGGGTTCCGCATGAATATATCGAGATCGAACTGACAGAGACTACCACAGATGTGGAATTTAAGGATCTGAAGCGCATTGTGTTCGGTTTGCAGGAACAGGGAATCAGTACCTCGGTGGATGATTTCGGTATCGGATACTCATCACTGAATCTGATTCGGGAGATTCCGTGGAATGTATTAAAAATAGATAAGAGCTTTCTGCCTGTGGATGTAAATGAGGAGAATCAGACAAACGTCATGCTTAAATATGTAATCGCCATGGCCCAGAGTATGGGACTGGAATGTATTGTTGAGGGCGTGGAGACAATTGAACAGGTAGAATTGTTAAAGAATAACAACTGTTATCTGGCACAGGGCTTTTATTTTGATAAGCCTCTGCCGGTGGAAGAGTTTGAAGAGCGCTTATTTCGCTGTGAAAAGGAAGAAATCGAATAAAATTATGAAATGAAGGGAAGTAGACGGAATGCTATCGGAAGCATTGTTAAAAGAAGCGGAACAGTTACATGAAACCATGATATCAGACAGGCGGTATCTGCATCAGCATCCCGGAACAGGCTTTGATATTGCAGAGACAAAGGCATACGTAAAGGAAAAACTGACGGAAATGGGATATCAGCCTGCGGATTGCGGAAAGGCAGGGCTTATAGCACTTGCAGGAGGCAAAAGGAAAGGAAAAACATTTCTGCTGCGCGCCGATATGGATGCACTTCCGATTAATGAGGAGGCCGATGTGGAGTTTGCTTCCGCAAACGGTAAAATGCATGCCTGCGGGCATGATATGCACACAGCGATGCTGCTTGGTGCCGCACGGTTATTGAAAGCGCATGAGGATGAAATAGAGGGCACGGTAAAATTGATGTTCCAGCCTGCGGAGGAAATTTTTGAAGGCTCCAACGATATGATTGAAGCGGGACTTTTACAAAATCCGGATGTGGATGCCGCACTGATGATCCACGTGATGGCGGGAATGCCGTTTCCGGCAGGAACGGTAGTGGTATCGGCACCCGGCGTCAGTGCTCCGGCTGCGGACTATTTTGAAATCAGGGTAAAAGGAAAGGGATGCCACGGCTCCATGCCCAATACGGGAGTGGATCCGCTGAACGCGGCGGCCCATATTCTGATCGCTTTGCAGGAAATACATGCAAGGGAACTGGCAATGGGAGAAAAAGCCGTGCTTACCATAGGGACGATGCATGCGGGAAATGCCGCAAATGTAATACCGGATACGGTAGTGATGGGAGGCAGCATCAGAACCTTTGATGAAGAAATGCGTTCTTATATCAAACAGAGAATGTGTGAGATTGCGGAAGGAATTGCAAAATCCTTCCGGGCAGAGGCGGAAGTGACCTTCGGAAGCGGATGCCCGACACTGGTAAATGACCGGACGCTGGCGGATTCCGTATTTGAGTATGTCAAAGAACTGTTAGGACAGGGAAAGGCATTTTCCGTAGCACAGCTGAATGCCATGGGCGGACAGGGCGGATCCAAAAGTGCAGGCAGCGAAGACTTTGCCTATGTGACGCAGAAGGTACCGTCCATCATGCTGGCATTGGCAGCAGGAGAGCCGGATAAGGGATATGTTTATCCACAGCATCATCCGATGGTCAAATTCGATGAGGAGGCGCTTTCAAGCGGTTGTGCGGTATATGCATATGCGGCTATGCGCTGGCTGGAAGAAAACAAATAGGCGGCAGGCAGGAATAATCCGGTGCACATACATTTTATTACAAGGTGTATTTGGGTTGTAAATCACGCAAAAATATTGTAAAATAATACAGAAGGCAACAGCATGACAGGGTATGTCATAGAAGCAAAAACTATAGCAGGGGAGAAAGAACAATGGATATTAGAGATTTCGTGGATTTGGGAGAATTGGAAGCCATTCAGGCAGCATGGGCGAACGCCACAGGGTTAGCCGCAATTTTTACGGATGCAAACGGTGAATATATTACCGGAGATTACAATTTTACGGATTTTTGCATTAAGTTAACCCGTGGCAGTGCGGAAGGTATGAGAAGATGCGTGGATACGGATCAGAACGGTTTGAAAAAAGCATGTCTGGAAAAAGGATGTTATAAATGCCATGCCGGTTTGATGGATTTTGCATATCCGATCAAAATACATGCTACCGGGGAAGTGGTTATGACAGCAATCGGCGGACAGGCATTACCGAGCGATGAGCCTGTGGATGAAGCGGCATTCCGCAAAATCGCACAGGAAATTGGTGTGGATCCGGATACATATGTGGAAGCTTTATATCAGGTGACAATGATGCCGGAAGCAAAGATCCATGCATGCGCGGATTTGTTGGGAATGGTAATTGATATTTTTGTAAATCAGAAGTATGAAGAATATTGCGAACGGAAGAGAATGGAGATTTTCAAAGATAACCTGAAGGAAATCAACGGTGTTATCGATCGGATCGAGGATAATTCCAAAAAGCTGACAAAGCTTGCATCCAAAGAAGGAATTCTGGCATTGAACTCTGCAATTGAGGCGGCAAGACTGGGAACTGCAGGTGCTTCTTTCAGTATTCTTGCAAAGCAGCAGAGTGATTTGTCCAAGCAGAGCGGAGAAATTTATGAGCAGATCGGAAGCGATGTGAATATTATTTCCGATGCGGTAGGAGCGATGAATCAGGCATCTGAAAACGGCGGGCTTGTGGAGTCGCAGCCGGAAATCGAGTTATAAGCCGAAATAAGCTGCAGAATAACAGGAGACATAAGATGAAGAAATTTATGGAAGAGTTTAAGGCGTTTGCCTTAAGGGGAAATGTGATGGATATGGCAATCGGTGTTATCATCGGTGGTGCCTTTTCGGGAATTGTGACTTCCCTGACGGATAATTTTATCAACCCGATTTTAAATTTCCTGACCGGTCATGCAACCTACACATGGAGCGATATTGCAGGATTTGGTTCGGCCTTTTTATCGGCAGTTATCAACTTCCTTATCATGGCATTTATTTTATTCTGTCTGGTAAAGGGGATAAACAAGCTGATGAGTGTGGGTAAGAAACAGGAACCGGCAGAAAAGACGACAAAAATTTGTCCCTATTGTCAGAGTGAAGTTTCCATTAAGGCCACCAGATGTCCCCATTGCACATCGGAGTTATCAGAATAAATAGTATATTAACAGACAGGGTTGCCAATTTCGGCAGCCCTTTTTTGCTGCCGCTCCTGCTGTCCTGAAATGAATTTTCGGACAGAGAAAGGGAATACTAGGAAAAAAGAAAAAAACAGGAGGCAGAAAATGGTAGTGGATTTTAAACACAGTGAGACGAAGGATAATCTGATGAGGGCATTTGCGGGAGAAAGTCAGGCAAGAAACCGCTATACATTTGCGGCAGGTGTTGCAAGAGAACAGAATCAGCAGGCAATTTCCCAAATTTTTTTGTATACGGCGGAACAGGAAAAAGAGCATGCCGAAGTTTTTTATCATCATTTGAAGGAACTGGCGGGCGAAAATATTCATGTAGACGGCGGCTATCCGGTGGATTTGTCCGATGACCTGACAGAACTTTTGCGTATGGCACAGCATAATGAATATGAGGAACATGACGATGTTTACCAGGCTTTTGGCAAAAAAGCAAGAGAAGAGGGGTTCCAACAGATTGCAAGCTCTTTCTTTATGATAGCGGAAATTGAAAAGATCCACGGAGACCGTTTCGGAAGATTCGCGGAATACCTGGAGCAGAACAAGCTGCATGTTTCAGATGTGAAGACCGGTTGGATCTGCCTGAATTGCGGTTTTATCTTTGAAGGAACCGGTGTACCGGAAAAATGTCCGGTCTGCGATCATGACAGAGGATATTTTATCCGGCTGGAATTATCACCTTTTGCCGACAGCAGCGTAAAATTAGGAGAAATCCGTTAAAATGGGTAATGACATCAAAAGCAGACGGGTGTAAAATATCAGTATAAAATGAAATCAGAAAATATCTGATAAACAGGAGGTACTGATTATGGGTAGGTTAGAAGGTAAGGTTGCAATCATTACCGGCGGAAATTCCGGTATCGGAGCAAAGGCTGCAGCACTGTTTGCCAAAGAAGGCGCAAAGGTGGTCATTTCAGCCAGAAGAGCGGCGCAGCTGGAGGAAGTAGCACAAAGCATCAGAGCGGATGGCGGAGAAGTGCTGAGTGTTACCTGTGACATTTCCAAGCCGGAACAATGTGCGGCATTGGTAGAAAAGACATTGGAAGCATTCGGAACCGTTGATATATTGATCAATAATGCGGGGGTTGTGGACAGCGGCATTGATTCGGTAGAAAAAGTATCGGATGCAACCATTGATACACTGATTGATATCAATACAAAAGGAACCATTTATGTGGCAAGAGATTGTGCAAAGGTAATGTTTGAAAAGAAATCCGGCTCCATTGTCAATGTTGCCAGTGTGGCAGGCTATTGCGGAAACGGCGGAGCGGCATATGTGGCAAGTAAAGCAGCGGTGATCGGCCTGACGAAAAATATTGCCATGCGGGGTGCCGGAGACGGTGTACGCTGCAATGCAGTATGTCCCGGAACCGTTGTGACACCTATGACCATGGGAATGCAGAAGGATAAACTGGATATGGATATGCTGTCTGCCATGAACAAGCATGCAGACAATACGTTAAAGCCCTGTATGCCGGATGAAGTTGCCAATGTACTGCTGTTTCTGGCATCCGATGAGGCTGCAGCAGTCACAGGGCAGGTTATGGTTGTAGATCACGGGGCAAATTTATAATTTCTTAATTGCTTTTTCATTTTTTTTCAATTGTTTTTTTCGGTACAGATGATATAGTTGTCTCATTGGATAAAGGCGGGGAATTATCATGATCCGGGAAGGTATGTGTATTGAAAAAGATGTTAAAAGCGGTATTGACTGGAATATTGGTTTTTGTTTGTTATGTGGTTATCGGAGCTGTGATCCCGTATGTCAGACAGCCCAAGATCACGGATGAAGCATTAGAAGGATTTGATGTAGAGAGCATTTATCGGGGAGAAGCATCTAAAGAACGTGCTATGATTATTTCCGATAATGAAGAAGCGTTAAAAGAGCGTATCCGCCTGATTTCTCGGGCAGAAGACAGGGTGATATTGTCTACTTTCGAGTTTGACTCTGACGAGAGCGGGAAGGATATGCTGGCAGCATTACAGGCGGCAGCCGACAGAGGGGTACAGGTAACTGTACTGACTGATGGCATGCCGTCTTTTTTGTCCATGAGAGGCAATCCTTATTTTGAGGCTCTGGCGGAAATGGACAACGTAGAAATCAGACGATACAATCCTGCAAATTTGTTGACACCATGGAAACTGATGGGGCGACTTCATGACAAATATCTGATTGTAGACCGGACGGCATATATCATGGGAGGAAGAAATACCTATGATTATTTTCTGGGAGAAGGAAACGGTCATGTCAACTATGACTGGGATGTCCTGGTGTATTGCGGCGGAGAAGAAACCACTTCCCTGAGCAGTCTGGAAGCGTATTATGAGCAGATATGGAATCATCCTGACTGTAAGGAGCTAAAAATCAGTATGCGTCGCCAAAAGCGCAGAGAGAGGGAAAGGGCAGGAGAAGAGTTAAGGGAGAGATACGAACGGATGCAGACGGAGCACGGGGACTGGTTTGCAGAATGTGATTATAGGGAAACAACCAAGCCCACAAACGGAATATGGCTTTTGACAAACCCGACGGAAGTTTATGCAAAAGAACCGGTTGTTTATGCGAAGATGACACAGTTAATGCAATATGCAGATGAAGAGGTCCGTTTTCACACACCGTACATTGTCTGCAACGACTGGATGACGGAGCAGCTTAAGGGAATTTGTGAAAGCGTGGAACATGTTACCATGATGACAAACTCCGTTGCCAATAACGGAAATCCTTTCGGTGCTATGGATTATGCTAAGCATAAAGAAGAAATATTGGATACCGGTGTTCAGATTCTGGAATATGACGGAGGAGTATCTTATCACGGAAAATGCTTTACCATTGATGATAATTTGGCGGGAGTCGGATCCTTCAACTGGGATATGAGAAGTGCATATCTGGATACGGAAATGATGCTGGTGATTAACAGTGAAGAAGTGAATGCAGATCTGAAAAGGGAAATGATGAGCTACGAGGAGCGTGCGCTTTACGTCGTTGATGCGAGCACATCCATACCGCCGGAGGGAGAAATTCCGCGGGAAGTATCGGGAAAGAAAGCTTTCATCATTCGGTTTCTTCAGATTTTCGGGGGATGGGCAAGATTTTTAATGTAACGTGGATAAGAACAGACGATTGTTTTTTGCATATAAAACAGGTGGAAATTGCTTTGTGAGTATAAGAATATCCGTAAAGCAGTCATCCACCTGTTTTTCAATACATCCTGTTTCGGTCTGTATAAAAGAGCCTGTTTTGTACATGATTGCATATTAGTACAGGCTGGCTGCAAGACCGGTTAAACCTCCCAATAATATCAGGAGAATTCCGAAAAATACACATAACAAAATCATATAGCAGAAATAAGAACGCGCAAAATTTCGCAGGTTCATGTTTTTGGTTCCTCCGAAAGAGAATACCAGCAGGAGAATAAAGCCCACACAAGGGATTGAGAATAACAGCTCATAGCCGAAATAACCCCACATGCTGATCGGACGATATTCCTCGGGAATGTTGTTTTGCAAGTTGTTTTCCATAAAATGGCCCCACCTTTCTAAGAAAATAGAATTGTCGAATTTGAGTGGATTACCCAAATTTTTTTTATTATATCACTTTTATAGATGATCTACAAACGAAAAAAACCGGGTAAAGATACTATGACAGGGAACGGAGGGAAGTGTATCGGAGATCAGTCTTTGCATATAGAACCCGATTGTCAGCAGACAGATTATGATGCAGAACGGCATTGCCAGAGGCGGACGTCTGCCAAGAAGATATCGGAACAGGAGCAGATACAGCAGATAAGGAAGCCACAGGTAAATCGCCGCATTCAGCCGGGCGGCAGCAATAAAATGCCCGGATAACAGGAGAAGAGCGGAACGCGTCAGACCGCAGGCGGGACACGCCGTTCCTGTCAGGATGGCAAAGGGACATACAGTGTGGAAAATACTTTGTGTCAGGACAAAATAAATCAATAGGATTATAAGTGCGTAACGAATCCGATAGATATCTTCGGATAAGCGGCTCCATATTTTGCGGATATTCTGTTTGGTTCCCCTGGGTGCCCTGTTCATATGCGCTCCTTTCCTTCTCGTCCTTTGCCGTTACTTACAGAATAAAAAAACGGTGAAAAGTTGTCAAATAAAAGAAAAAGAATTTTTGACATATTGCAGAATAACGTCCTTGCAGAAAATTTCTCTTTACATTGACAAGCAGTTGAAATTTTCCTATAATATTTTCGTAACAAAATTTTAACAAAGAGGACAGAAGAATGAAGAAAAAACTAGCGTATATTGTATTGGCATGCAGCTTGGTTTTCAGTCTTGCGGCATGTGGGAAAGAAGAGGCAGAGGAGACTCCGGCAGGAGAGGAATCGGTAGTTGAAGATACTGTGACGGTAGAAGAGCCTGCTGAGGAAGAGCCTGTTATCGAAGAGGAAACTAGAGAGGGCATGTACCGGAGTGAGCTGACCAATGAGTGGATTGACGAAAGCCTCAGAAATCAGAGACCGATTGCGGTTATGATCGATAATGAGAGCATCGCGCTTCCGCATTACGGTATTACACAGGCAGACGTTGTGTATGAGATGATGAACAGTACCCTGAACGGTTATATTACCAGATTTATGGTGCTTGTAAAGGATTGGGAAAATATTGAGCAGCTGGGAAGTATCAGAAGTACACGTACAACCAATCTTCAGATTGCACCGGAATGGAACGCAATCGTGTGTCATGACGGAGGTCCTTTCTATATTGATTTATTTACCAAGAACCCCTATGTGGACAACTTTAACGGCGGTTTCGGACGTGTGAATAACGGTAAGTCCAGAGAATTTACGGAATATATTTTGAGCGGCGATCTGGATAAGAAATTTGACAATTCCGGTGTTTCCAGAGAATATACACCGTATTATCAGGGCGCACATTTCCAGTTCGCTTCTGAGGCAAATCCGGTTGATTTGAGCAGCGGAAACGGAGCAATCGCCTGCACCAATATCGAGCTTCCTTTCGAACATAACGATTCCTGTCTGGAATATATTGCAGAAAATGATACTTATCGTTACTCCGAGTATGGCAAGGAGTACAAGGATGCGGCAAACGGCGAATATATGGAATTTACCAATGTCATTATTCAGGAATGCAAATATGAGCAGCTGGATGATAACGGCTATATGAACTTCTTCGTAAAAGAAGGAAACGGCATGAGCGGTTATTATATTACCGGCGGGCAGGCAATTCCGATCACATGGTCCAAACAGGATGATATCTATCCGACCAAGTACTATGATCTGGACGGAAACGAGATTATCTTAAATACGGGAAAAACTTACATTGCATTGGTTGCACCCGATGTTTGGGATGATCTTGTGGTAGAGTAAGATTGCAGAGTTGCATGTAAAAATTGCATTGACAAAAATGTAGTGTTATGCAATGATATGAATGTATGAGCGTTATGGATAATTACGCAAATATAAGCCCTTTATTATAAGCCAACGGACAGGCGGGGCAATTGCCGAGGGTGGCCTTATGCCACATTATTGATAGAGTTAAAAGCTCAATTTTATAAGTTGATTACTTAATAATCAGTGTAGTAAACATCATCTTGTGAAACGGTCAATAAGAAAAGCAATATATTTGTTTTAATTACTCCGGATGAAAGGCTTATACTTCTTATGTATATGACTTTATGAGATAAAAAGCAGGTGGTGACACCTGCTTTTATTTATTTTTTGAGGTGCAGCTATGGACTTGGAAAGACAGAAATCAGCCCCGATTTATGAGGCACTGGAAAAATTCAGAAAGAAAAGAGTGGTGCCCTTTGATGTTCCGGGACATAAACGCGGACGCGGCAATCCGGAGCTTGTGGAACTTTTGGGAGAAAAATGTGTAAGCCTGGATGTCAATTCCATGAAGCCCTTGGATAATCTCTGTCACCCGGTTTCCGTCATCCGGGAAGCGGAGGAACTGGCAGCGGATGCTTTTTCGGCGGAGCATGCGTTTTTGATGATCGGCGGTACCACTTCTGCGGTCCAGAGCATGATCTTATCCGTATGCAAAGCGGGAGATAAGATTATCCTGCCGCGAAATGTCCATAAGAGCGTGATCAACGCCCTGGTAATCTGCGGCGCTACGCCTGTCTATGTGGAGCCGAAGGTCAATGATCAGATCGGGATTGCATTAGGAATAGAGACAGAGCCTTTGGAGCAGATCATCCGGGAAAATCCCGATGCGGTGGCTGTACTTGTCAACAATCCGACCTATTACGGTATTTGTTCGGATTTGCGAAGTATTGTAAAGCTGGCGCACAGTCACGGAATACAGGTGCTGGTAGATGAAGCACACGGGACTCATTTGTATTTTGGCGACAATCTTCCTGTATCGGCTATGGCGGCGGGGGCGGACTATGCGGCGGTATCCATGCACAAATCGGGCGGAAGCCTGACCCAGAGTTCGCTGCTTTTGACCAATAACGGCGTCAATGCGGATTATGTCAGACAGATCATCAATCTGACCCAGACCACCAGTGCATCCTATCTGTTGCTGTCCAGTCTGGACATCTCCAGAAGAAATCTGGCGCTGCGTGGAAAAGAGTCTTTTGCGAAGGTGGTAGAGATGGCAGAATATGCCAGAAAAGAGATCAATGCCATCGGCGGATATTATGCTTACAGCAAAGAACTGGTCAACGGAAGCAGTATTTATGATTATGATGTGACAAAGCTTTCCGTCCATACTCAGGGAATCGGGTTGACGGGGATTGAGGTCTATGATCTGCTGCGGGACGAATATGATATTCAGATAGAATTCGGTGATATCGGAAATATTCTTGCATATATTTCCATTGGCGACAGGATACGGGATATCGAGCGGCTGGTAGGAGCTTTGGCGGATATTAAGCGATTATATGAAAGGGACGGCAGCGATCTGGTTTCGGGTGAGTATATTCAGCCACAGGTTGTCATGAGCCCGCAAAAGGCATTTTACTCCCAAAAGGTATCGCTTCCCATTGAAGAGACGGAAGGAGCTGTCTGCGGCGAATTTGTCATGTGTTATCCGCCGGGAATTCCGATTCTGGCTCCGGGTGAGAAGATCAGCAGAGAAATCATTGATTTTATTTTATATGCAGGAGAAAAGGGCTGTTCCCTGCAGGGAACGGAGGATCCGCAGGTAAAACGCCTGAATGTGATCAAATAAATTTGGAAAAATATATTATGTTAACCAGAAGGAGGCTGCGGTTATGGAAATGTGGTTTTCCGAAATGCATACCGCAAATGTAAAGATTTCCATTCGTACGGATAAACAGTTATACAGCGCCCAAAGCGAATATCAGAGGATTGATGTGTTTGAATCCCCGGAATTCGGGCGTTTTGTGACTTTGGACGGGGATATTATTTTTTCGGAAGCGGACGAATTTATTTATAATGAAATGGTTACTCATGTGCCCATGAGTGTACATCCCAATGTGAAAAAGGTGCTGATTATCGGCGGCGGTGACGGTGGTGTTGCCAGAGAATTCTGCAGGTACCCCGAAATTGAAGAAATCGATGTGGTGGAATCCGATGATATGTTTGTGGACGTATGCAGAAAGTTCTTCCCGGAGACGGCAAAAGGGTTTGAGGATCCCAGAGTCAAGATTTTTTATGAAGACGGGCTGCGTTTCTTGCGAGATAAAATAAGCGTTTATGATATCATTGTCAATGATTCCACAGATCCCTTCGGACATACGGAAGGGCTGTTTACCAAGGAGTTTTACGGAAGCTGTTACAAGGCGTTGAAGGATGACGGCATCATGGTATATCAGCACGGAAGTCCGTTTTATGATGAAGACGAGGCTGCCTGCCGCAGCATGCACCGGAAGGCATATAAGAGCTTTCCCATCAGCCGGGTCTATCAGGCACATATTCCCACCTGTCCTTCCGGCTATTGGCTTTTTGGGTTTGCATCCAAGAAGTATCATCCTTTGAATGATTTTAAACCGGAGCGGTTCAACAACCGCAATCTGGAAACCTGGTATTATACGACCAATCTGCACATGGGCGCATTTATGCTGCCTAAATACGTAGAAGATTTACTGGAAGAGGAGGAAAATTCATGAGCAGATTATTAATTATCGGGTGCGGCGGTGTCGCACAGGTGGCAATCAAAAAATGCTGCCAGAACAGTGATGTATTTACGGAGATCTGTATTGCAAGCCGGACCAAATCCAAATGCGATGCAGTTAAGGAAGAAGTGGACAAATGGACCAGGACAAAAGTGACTACGGCACAGGTGGATGCGGATAAGAGCGAAGAGGTTGCAGCTTTGATCAGGTCATATCAGCCGGATGCGGTGTTGAATGTGGCATTACCGTATCAGGATCTGGCGATCATGGATGCCTGTGTGGAATGCAAGGTATCTTATATTGATACGGCCAATTACGAGGCCGAGGACACCAATGATCCCGCCTGGAGAGCGGTGTATGAGGAAAGATGCAAACGTCTGGGCTTTACAGCATATTTTGACTATTCCTGGCAGTGGGCTTATGCGGAGAAATTTAAAGAAGCGGGCATTACCGCACTTTTGGGCAGCGGCTTTGACCCCGGCGTTACCAGTGTATTTTCCGCATATGCCTTAAAGCACTATTTTGATGAAATTGATACCATTGATATATTGGATTGTAATGGTGGCGATCACGGTTATCCCTTTGCGACGAACTTCAATCCCGAGATCAATCTCCGCGAGGTTTCCGCACCCGGTTCCTATTGGGAAAACGGTAAATGGGTGGAAGTGGAAGCCATGAGCATTAAGAGAGAGTATGATTTCCCTCAGGTCGGCAAAAAAGATATGTATCTTTTGCATCATGAGGAGATCGAATCTCTGGCAAAGAACATTCCGGGTGTCAAGAGGATACGTTTCTTTATGACTTTCGGCCAGAGCTATCTGACCCATATGAAGTGTCTGGAAAACGTGGGAATGCTCTCAACCGAGCCCATTGAATTTGAAGGAAAACAGATTGTTCCGATTCAGTTTTTGAAGGCGCTGTTGCCGGATCCGGCATCTTTGGGACCCCGTACGGTGGGCAAAACGAATATCGGCTGTATTTTCCACGGCAGAAAAGACGGCAAAGAGAAAACCATATATATTTATAATGTATGTGATCATCAGGAATGCTATCAGGAGGTCGGTTCCCAGGCAATTTCTTATACCACGGGTGTACCTGCCATGATCGGTGCCATGATGCTGGTAACCGGTACCTGGAGCGGCGCCGGGGTGTTCAATATTGAAGAATTTGACCCCGATCCTTATATGGATGCCTTAAATAAATGGGGACTGCCCTGGGTAGTGGAAGAAAATCCGGAGATTGTGGAGTAAGCAATGCAGACGAGAAAATATCCTGTTTGATAAGAGGTATTTGAAATGGAGTTATGTAAACTTCCAACACCTTGTTATGTGGTGAATGAAGAAAAATTAATTCATAATTTAACTATTCTGCAAAAGGTGGAGCGGAATACGGGATGCCATATTCTGTTGGCACAGAAAGCTTTTTCTTTCTTTTATTCCTATCCGTTGATCGGACAATATATTAGTGGGACAACGGCCAGCGGACTGTATGAAGCCAGGCTGGGAAAAGAGGAGATGGGAAAAGAGAACCATGTCTTCTCACCGGCTTATAAAGAAGCGGAAATCGAAGAATTGAACCGGATTTGCGATCATGTGATTTTTAATTCTGCCAATCAATATGAAAAGTTTCATAACGTATGTAATAAAACAAGCATCGGTCTTCGCATCAATCCCGAGTGCTCCACACAGGAAGGACATGCCATTTACGATCCGTGTGCGTACGGCTCGAGACTTGGCGTGACATTGGAAAATCTGAAAAGCTGGCTGGATGAAAAATATAACGGCTGTTTGCCAAAAGATGTGGAAGGGCTGCATTTTCATACATTGTGTGAGCAGAATGCAGATGATCTGAAAAAGACGCTGGATGCCGTGGAGGAGAAATTCGCTCCTTATCTGTCGCAGGTCAAATGGTTGAATATGGGCGGCGGACATCATATTACAAGGGAAGATTATGATATTGAGCTGTTGGAAAGCTGTATTCGTCATATGAAGGATACCTATAGCATCGAAATCTATCTGGAGCCGGGTGAGGCGGTTGCGCTCAATGCGGGATATTTAATAACAGAGGTTCTCGATAAGGTGAAAAACGGATTGGAAATCCTGATACTGGATGCATCCGCTGCCTGTCATATGCCGGATGTGCTGGAGATGCCTTACAGACCGCCGCTGCAGGGAAGCGGAGAGCCGGGAGAAAAGGCATATTCCTACCGCCTTTCTTCTGCAACCTGTCTGGCAGGCGATGTAATCGGTGATTACTCTTTTGACAGAGAAATTCAGATCGGCGACAAATTGGTATTTGAGGATATGGCGATTTATTCCATGGTAAAAAATAACACATTTAACGGAATGCCTCTTCCGGCCATAGCCATACAAAAGAACGACGGGGATTGCAAAATGATCAGGAGTTTTGACTACGAAGATTTCAAGACACGACTGTCATAATTTTTGGCGGTACGATGAAAAATGCTGTAAAACGTGTAAACAGTATAGAAAACATAGAGTGAGGATAAATATATGTCAGAGACCAGCCGGGGCAGACTGCGGATGCCCGGAGAATTTGAAAAGCATGCGGGATGTATGATGATCTGGCCTGTCAGACCCGGATCCTGGATTTACGAAGGACGGGATGCCAAGAAGACCTTCTGTGAAATAGCAGATGCTATTGCAAAGGATGAAAAGCTGTTTATGCTGGCGGACAGGATGCATCTGGAAGAAGCAAAACAAATGTTATCCAAAAAGAAACATTATGAAAATATGCGGGTGTTGGAAATAGAAACCGATGATGCATGGGCAAGAGATGTAGGTCCCACATTTGTACGGGATGAAGCGGGAAACGTCTATGGCATCAACTGGAGCTTTAATGCCTGGGGCGGAGACTATGACGGGCTTTATGCCCATTGGGAAAAGGATGATCTGGCGGCAAAGGAGTTTTGCAGGCAGACCGGTTATGATTGTATTGATGCGGCTCCTTTTGTGTTGGAAGGCGGTTCCGTACACTCGGACGGAGAAGGTACGATTTTGACAACGGCAGCCTGCCTCCTGAGTCCGGGACGAAATCCTTCCATGAACAAAGAAGAAATAGAACGTGCGTTATGTAATTATCTGGGCGGAGAAAAAGTAATCTGGCTTCCCCATGGGATCTATGGTGACGAGACGAACGAACATGTGGATAACGTGTGTGCTTTTATTAAGCCCGGTGTTGTCGCACTGGCTTGGACAGATGATGAAAACGATCCGCAGTATGCTTTTTCCAAAGAAGCATATGAGATGTTACGTCATGAAACCGATGCACGGGGAAGAACGCTTCGGATTATTAAACTGCCTATTCCAAAACAGCCGGTATGTATTACCGAGGAGGAATGCCGGGGGTTTGTATTTGAAGAAGGAGAGGATATGCGGGAGGTCGGAGAACGATTGGCTGCAAGTTATGTAAACTTTTATATTTCGAATCACAGTGTTATTCTGCCGCAATTCGGCGATGAGAATGACGAGATTGCTGTGAAAATTATGACACAGGCATTTCCGGACAGAAAGATTGTTCCTGTCATGGCCAGAAGCATTATTGTGGGCGGAGGGAATATCCACTGTATCACACAGCAGATTCCCGGATCAAGATGACGGAATGAACGTTGGGCGAATGCCCCAATTTGCATGATAGAAAGGATTGGCGAATACGTATGAGAGAAGTGACGGTTGCCGCAGTTCAGATGCGGATGGGAGAAACGGTTGAAGAAAATATACAAAAGGCGGATCGGATGGTAAGGGAAGCGGCAAAAAAAGGGGCAAATATCGTTTTGCTGCCGGAATTGTTTGAACGTCCTTATTTTTGCCAGGAGCGTCGTTATGAATATTATGGCTATGCAACACCTGTGGAGAAGAATGCGGCTGTTATTCATTTTCGGAAGGTGGCAAAAGAACTTTCGGTTGTGATACCGGTCAGTTTTTATGAAAAGGACGAAAACAGGCTTTATAATTCCGTTGCGGTCATAGATGCAGACGGAACCTTGTTGGGGGTATATCGGAAAACGCATATACCGGATGACCATTATTATCAGGAAAAGTTCTATTTTTCTCCGGGAAATACGGGATTTCTTGTGTGGGACACGAAGTATGCCAGAATCGGGATCGGTATTTGCTGGGATCAGTGGTTCCCTGAGACCGCCCGCGCTCTGGCTGTCAAAGGGGCAGAACTTCTGCTGTATCCGACGGCAATCGGCAGTGAGCCCATATTGGGGAGCGACAGTATGCCTCATTGGAGACGTACCATGCAGGGGCATGCGGCGGCCAATACCATACCGGTAATTGCCGCAAACAGGATTGGAACAGAAACAGTGGAACCATGTGAAGAAAATGGCGGACAGACCTCGAGCTTGGATTTTTACGGTTCATCCTTTATGACAGATTATACGGGTGAAATCATTGCGGATGCATCCAGAGACAGGGAGGAAATACTGTTGACAACTTATGATTTGGAAAAGAATGCCGGAGAACGGCTGGAATGGGGATTATTCCGCGACCGCAGACCGGAATGTTACGCAGATTTATGCCGATGAAAGAGTGCAGAAAAGGCAAGGACGAAAAAAACGGCTGTCTGGTATTGATGGCATTCAACCCAGACGGCCGCTTTTTATCCACATTTCTTTTATTGTGCTTTTATTTTTCCGGAGACGGTTGTTTTAAGCTTAATTCTGCTTTCGTATCGCGGATCATCGGGATCCTGATCAGGAGCGGAACCAAAACAGCTGCAAGAATCAGACCGGTAACGCCCTGTACGCAGTTGGGACCGATTTCCGTAACGGCGGCAGCAAAGCCTTCATAAAAGATTTCAAATACAAAATAGCCCAATACAACGACAATTTCGGAAGCCAGTCCCGCAAGGATTGTAGCGGGAAGATTGTATTTTTTGAGCAGTTTCCGGAAAGCGTTGAAAGTAAATCCGGCCGCCATAGCAGCAAGGAACTTAATGACAAGAGTTGCAACGGAAAATACGTAGTATCCGCCGAGGATATCTGCAAACATAGAGCCGATTCCTGCGGCAAGAGCACCGATAACGGGACCTAAAATAATACCGGATGCAATTACCATGCAGTCTCCGATATGTACGTATCCTTTAAAGGTTGGAATGCGGATAATCATGGTCGCAATACAGGTCAGTGCTGCGAATAATCCGGCAAGCACGATTTTCATTGTTTTGTTCTGGATATTCATTTTTTCAGCCTCCTCATGCATCCGTAAGAGATGCAATTTCATATTATATGCATCTTAATCCCATAGTGGAATGCAAAAAATAGCCAGATTTTGTTTTTTTAACCATACCAGTTGGAACAATAAACAAAATCAGCCAAAAGTAACATCAACCCCAAATAACATCAACCGAAAGTAACATGATGAAAACATCGGAGGAAATAAAAATATGAAACAGGTAACGATCGGAGAAAGAACTGTCCCTGCAGTGATACAGGGATGTATGCGTATCGGAGCATTAAGTGTCAGACAGGTGCAGGAAATAATAGATTTGCAGTTGGAGCTGGGCGTTCATTTCTGGGATCACGCCGATATTTACGGCGGCGGAAGCTGTGAGCGGATTTTCGGAGAGGCGATCAGCGGAATGCCGGGCGTCAGGGATAAACTGATAATTCAGAGTAAATGCGCCATCAGACCGGGTGAATATACGAAATATGACTTTTCCAAAGAATATATCATAAACAGTGTGGAAGGCAGTTTGAAACGCCTGCAGACGGATCATCTGGATTACCTGCTTTTGCACAGACCGGATCTGTTGATGGAGCCGGAAGAAGTGGCGGAAGCCTTTGATTTGCTGGAAAAGCAGGGAAAAGTACTGCATTTCGGTGTCAGTAACCATACGCCGGGACAGATAGAACTGCTGAAAACCTGTGTAAAACAGCCCATCGAAGTCAATCAGTTGCAGTTCTCTCTGGTGCATACGTTGCTTTTGGACGCACCGGCTTATTTGAATACCACTGATGTCCGTGGCATCAACAGGGATGCCGGGGTGCTGGACTATTGCAGATGTAATCATATTACAATCCAGTGTTACAGTCCGTTTCAGTACGGTGTATTTGAAGGAACATTTTTGGACAATCCGGATTATCCGGAATTAAATGAAGTGTTGGAGCGATTGGCTGTAAAATACGATACCACAGTCAACGGGATAGCAGTTGCATGGATTTTGCGGCATCCTGCCGGTATGCAGGCCGTGGTGGGAACAACCAATCCAAAACGGCTGCCGGGCATTGCCAAAGGAGCCGATATCGAGTTGACCAGAGGTGAGTGGTACGAGCTGTACAAAGCGGCAGGGAATCAACTGCCGTAAGAAATAATAACGCTTCGGAACATGGTTATATATTATCACGGAAGCAAGTTTCCATGATAATATATAAACCATGCTTGGAAGCGCTTTAATTTTTTACAGGAGTTGGATCTTAAATCAAAACCTTTGACAGAAAATCTTTTAATCTGTCGCTCTGGGGATTGGAGAAGATCTCCTGTGGAGTATTTTCTTCCACAATCTTGCCGTCATCCATAAAGAGAACCCGGGAGCCGACTTCTTTTGCGAATCCCATTTCATGGGTGACTACCAGCATCGTCATGCCGGATTTGGCAAGATCTTTCATAACTTCCAGAACCTCACCGACCATTTCGGGATCCAGAGCGGAAGTGGGTTCATCAAATAACAGGACATCGGGCTGCATGCATAATGCCCTGACGATGGCAATACGTTGTTTCTGACCGCCGGATAACTGGTTGGGATAAGCGTTTGCTTTTTCCTCCAAACCTACGCGTTTCAAATAATCCATTGCCATTTTCTGGGCGTCTTCAGGCGGCATTTTTAACAGCTTAATCGGTGCAAGCGTCATATTTTTCAGAATTGTCATATGAGGAAACAGATTAAAATGCTGGAATACCATGCCGATGTTCTGGCGGTATTTGTTGATATCCGCGTGCTTATCCGTAATGTCTTTTCCTTCGAACAAAATCGTCCCGGAAGTTGGATCTTCCAACAGGTTCAGGGAGCGTAAAAAGGTGGATTTTCCGGAGCCCGAGGGACCGATGATTACCACAACTTCGCCTTTTTTGATTTCGGTGGAAATATTTTTTAATACATCCAGTTTACCGAAAGATTTGCACAAGTTATCAATCCGAAATAAAACATCTCCGTCCTGAAGGGTGGATTTTGTCTCGGTGTTTAAAGTATTTTTATCGTTCACTGTTACGCAGCCTCCTTTCCAGTTTTTTTACAAGAGCGGTCAGGATCATAACCATACACAGGTAGATTGCGGCAACCGCAATCAACGGAAGAAAGGCTTCGTATGTAACGCTTCGGATAATGTCGCCGCCGCGGGTCAGATCCATCAAGCCGATATAACCGCAGATAGAAGTTTCTTTTAACAATACAATAAATTCATTTGCCAGTGCGGGAAGCACGTTTTTGAATGCCTGAGGCATGATAATGTATACCATTGTCAGGGGATAGGAAAAACCAAGGCTTCGACCGGCCTCAAATTGTCCCTGGTCAATAGACATAATGCCTGAACGGACGATTTCCGCAACGTAAGCACCGGAATTGATTCCGAAAGATAAGGTGGCTACTACCACTTTGTCCATGGAACTCGTGGCAAAAATAACATAATACATGATCAATAACTGAACCATTACCGGAGTTCCGCGGATAACAGTCAGATATATATTACAAATCAGATTTAATAGTTTTAATTTACCTGTTTTGTCGTAGGTAGAGCGAATAATGGCTACCAGAAATCCCAGCAGTACCCCCAGCAGTACGGCAAAAAGGGTAATGATAAGCGTTGTTTTCAAGCCGGTCAGCAAATATAGAAAACGGTTGTCATCTAAAAAACACTGTTGAAATTTTGCTGTAAATGTGTCCCAGTTTCCCAAGTTTTTTTCCTCCTGTATTCTTTGCGTAAAAAGGGCTATAGCGGAAGCTACAGCCCTTGTACATCATATCACATTTCTATTTTGTTGAAAACAAATAATTATTTTCTTACAATAATAACCTGTGTTGCGGTAGTGTAAGGATCGGTAAAATCAATATTCTGAAGACGATCCTCTGTCACGGTCATGCCTGCTGCACCGAAGTCTGCTTTACCGGACTGAACGGCTGTGATGATGGAGTCGAATTCCATATCTTCGATTACCAGTTCATAGCCGAGTTTATCACAGATTGCTTTTGCCATTTCCGCATCGATACCGACGATTTCATTATTGGCATAATACTCATAAGGCTCAAAAGCGGCATTGGTAGCCATTGTCAGTGTGCCGTTGGGATATTCGGTTCCTTCGGGAGTGACGTAAGGGCATGTTCCTTTGGTATCATCGCCGATGTAATTGGCAACGATCTGATCCAGTGTTCCGTCTGCCTTTAATTCTGCCAATGCACCGTTGAAGGCTTCCGTTAAGTCTTTGTTGTCTTTGCTGATGCAGATTGCATATTCTTCTACGGCAAATTCTTCGCTCAGAATGGTTAAATCATCATTCTTTGCAACAAATGCCTGTGCAGGCTGGCTGTCGATGATCACGCAGTCGACTTTTCCCTGTTTTAAAGCGAGAACGGCATCATTTCCTTTGTTAAAACGTTCGATCGTAGAACCTTCTGCTTCGTAATCGGATGCGTAGATGTCACCGGTTGTACCGAGCTGAACGCCGATTGATTTTCCGGGCAGATCGTCTACGGAAAAAACAGTGTTTTCGGGTACTTTGCTGCCACATGCACATAAGGACAATGCCATGGCACCGATCAATCCCAGTGCAACGAGTTTGTTACATTTTTTCATAGTTGTTCCTCCTCTTTTCATAAATTCATTTGTGGGTTATTATAGCAGAGTAGGAAAATTGGCGCAATATGGAAAATGGCGCGAAAAGAAAGAAATTTGTTTTTTTATAAGAAAAGAAGACATATAACGGAGGGAAAAATGATAATCAGATTGTTGGACAAAGAAGAAGTTGTACAGATATATCAAAATAAAATGCCGGGCGATTTTGCAAAAGGAGAAATCAAGCCTTTGGAACGGATTTTGGAATTGTCGGAGCGGAACCAATATTTTTGCTACGGAATTTTTGAAACCGGAGCGGAAGAGAAAATGATCAGCTACTGCTTTCTGGTTACATCCGCAGAAAAAGATGCGGTTCTGCTGGACTATTTTGCCGTTACGGCTGATGTCAGAGGAATGGGATACGGAAGCCGATGTCTTGCTCTTCTGAAGGAAGAAATCGGGAAAAAGAAAATGGGAACCCTGATTCTGGAAGTGGAGAATCCGAGATATGGCGCAGATGAAGCGGATCGGGAACTACGCAGGCGCAGGATTGCTTTTTATATCCGTAACGGAATGTCTTTGACTCCTCTTCGCATTTTTTTGTATCAGGTAGAATATCTTGTGATGACATCAGATGAAAAACAGATGATGAAAACGGCGGAGCAAATTTACCATGTATATCAGGTGTTATTAAAAGTGGATAAAATTAAAACGAGATTAAATATTTCGACAAACATCAGATGTGTGATATTAAATGTAGATATAAATATAAAACACGGCAGTGAGGATGGAATAAGGAGAACAGAGGAGCTGATAAAAGAAGTTAAAAAGAAAGGTATCCTTGTTTTGACAGGTGTGAACGGACCAGACAAATTTAAGGCGATTCTGAAAGAAAATGATATAGAACCGGAGGAATGCATGTTTTTCGGGGATTCGGACCGGGATATCGAAATGCTGCGGTATGCAGGTATCGGGATTACGGCAGAAAATGCGTCATATCTTGCAAAAAATGCCTCAAATTATATCGCAAAACCCTATAAACAGGGCGGTTTTGCAGATATTTTGGAAGAAATCCTGCAAATTTTGAATAAGAGCAACCGTCAGCTCTGAGGAAAATTCAAGACGATTGCAAGTAATTTCTTATGGAAAAAGGTCGCTTATTGTTGTAAACTGATAATATATGATGACAGAAATTGCGGAGGGATATCATGAAACTTTTGGAAGAACGGATTTTGAAAGAAGGAATTGTCAAAGAGGGAGGGGTTTTAAAAGTTGACAGCTTTTTGAATCATCAGATGGATATCGAGTTATTCAATGAAATGGGAAAAGAATTCAAAAGACTGTTTGCGGATCGGCCCATTAATAAAATTTTGACGATTGAGGCTTCCGGGATCGGAATCGCCTGCGTTGTGGCCCAGTACTTTCATGTGCCGGTCGTTTTTGCCAAGAAAGCACAGAGCATCAATATCGACGGTGAAGTATATCAGACCAAGATACAATCTTTTACACATAAAAGAGTTTATGATGTGATTGTTTCCAAAAAGTATCTGGGACCGGATGATCATATTCTGATCATCGATGACTTCCTGGCAAACGGTTGTGCGTTGGAAGGACTCATTGATCTGGTACACAGCTCCGGGGCTACGGTAGAAGGTATCGGTATTGCCGTGGAAAAAGGATTTCAGCATGGCGGAGATTTGATCCGCAGTAAGGGTATCCGTTTGGAATCTCTTGCAATTATCGATCGGTTCGAGAACGGAACCGTTGTATTCAAAGAACAGTAAAGAAGACGAGAGGAGAGGGGTCTGGCATGATATTCAAATGTAAAAATTGCGGTGCCAATACGGTGTGGTCACCGGATAAGGATCGTATGTGCTGTCCGCACTGCGATAGTATCGACAGTGAGGAAATGGTAACCGGAGGGGATATGTTTCAATGTGCTGCCTGCGGTGCACCCATGCAGCCAAAACAGTATGACAGTGCAAACAGGTGCGAGCATTGCGGGGCATATACGATTTTTGATGAAAGGATCAGCGGAGAATATGAACCGCATCTGATTCTTCCGTTTAAGATCAGTAAGGAAAAAGCAAAAGAGTTGATCAAACAGGAATTTGGGAAAAAACTGTTTATACCTTCCACCTTTTTGAAGGCGGCATATCTGGATAAGATAGAGGGAGACTATATTCCTTTTTTCTTATATGATTTTGACTGTAATTACAAGTATGCCGGAAAGGGAAAAAAGATCAGAAGATGGACCAGCGGCGACACGGAATATACCGAGACATCCATTTATCAGATTTACCGTGCAATGGAAGTGGACTTTTCCAGAATTCCGGTGGATGCGTCCATCGCCATGCCTGACGGAGAAATGGATTTGCTGGAGCCCTATGATTATACATCGATGATCGGTTTTCAGCCGAAATATATGTCGGGCTATCTGGGAGAAATCTACAGCGTGAAAGGTGAAACATTGGAACCGAGAGCAAAGCAGAAGGCAAGAAGCGATGCCTCTGCCCTGATGCATCAGAGTATTGTTGGATACGATAGTGTTACACCGGAAGTGGATGAATGCAGGTGTGATACCAAAGCGCAGAATTATGCGTTGCTGCCGGTTTGGAATTATACATACCGATTCAACGGAAAAGACTATTTCTTCCGACTGAACGGACAAACGGGGAAATTGGTAGGGAAAGCCCCGATTTCCATAGGTAAAATGCTTGGATATTCCGCTACGCTTTTTGCATGTGTTACGGCTATCGGAGCCTTGATTAACGGAATTTTGGGGGTGATCTGACATGAAGAAATATTTCAAGCATTTTAGTGTTTTGTTTATTGTCGTTGCGGTTCTGCTGGTCATCTTTATCGGAGTAACAGTTGTAACACAGAGCCCGGGGACGAAATACGTCCGTACCAATGCCCAAAGTACGGAGAGAGTTTATGATTATGCAGATAAACTGACGGATGCTGAGGAAGACAGCCTGCGGGAACTGATCGCACAAAAGGAAGATGAAATCGGTTGTGATATTGTTTTGGTGACAATCGATGATCCTGCGATTTCCACGGATTATGACATGATGAATTATGCCGATGATTTTTATGACGATCATAAATACGGATATAATGCGCCATGGGGTGACGGAGCGCTTTATCTGGACAACTGGGCCAACGGTTATTGTTGGTTTTCCACCTGCGGCAGAGTGGAGACCGAATATTCCACCCAGGAGATCAATAATCTGCTTGACTATGTCTGCGATGTGGTAAATGAAAGTCCTTATGCAGGCTATAAGCGATATGTGGAGTCTCTGAGTGCGACCATGTCGGGACATGGTACAACGAAGATTCCCATGAGCGTGATTTTATTTGCCGCATTTGTTATTACATTGATCTACATAATTGTCGGTGTGGTAAATAATAAAGGAAAGAAGACCACGACGGCAAATACTTATGTTGCCGGCGGACTTCCGGTATTCCATGACAGAAGAGATGTTTTCGTGACCAAGCATACGACCAGAAGGCATATTGAGCGCAGCAGCGGCGGCGGAGGCGGTGGCGGCGGTCACCATGTTTCATCCGGCGGTCATTCCCACGGCGGTGGCGGCGGAAGACATTAAAGTCTTGCAATGAAGCGAGGGATATCGACCGGAATTATGACTCAATTTCATCAAAGGTCATGTTCAGGGCTTCGGAAACGGTAAAGCTGAGCCGCTTGATGACGGCATCGATGTCTTTGCCGGTTACGTACATATTATTAAGCTCCTGCAGCATGGTATTGGAGCATTTGTCCTGCAGCATATGCAAGTCAATGGAGTGGCTGGATCTGTGAGAAAAATCCTCCAATGCATCGCGGACGATGGTAGCAGCATCTACGACAGTGGGAATACCGATGGCGATGACGGGAACACCGAGGCTTTCTTTTGTCAGAGCATTCCGGTGGTTTCCGACGCCGGAGCCGGGGTGAATGCCGGTGTCGGTAATCTGGATTGTGCGGTTTAACCGATGCAGGGTACGTGCAGCCAGAGAATCGATGACGATTACTATATCGGGAGAGGTTTGATCGACAACTCCCTTGATGATTTCTGCGGTTTCCATGCCGTTTTGAGCCATGACACCGGGAGCCAGGGAACTGACGGAATGCATATGCGTTTTGTTATAAGCTGCGGTACCGTATTCCATAATAATGTGTCGGGTAATACAAAGGTTGTCAATGACATGAGGCCCCAGAGAATCTGCGGTCACATCTCGGTTGCCGAGTCCGATCACGAGAATGGATTTTTCTTTTTCAAAATCCGGAATCAGTTCCTTTAAAATAGAAGATAAGTGAAGAGAAACTTCGCGGTGGCTTCCTTCATCGGGCACATCCAGAGTGGGAGCTTCGATGGTAATGTAAGTCCCCATAGGTTTCCCCAGGGCTTTTGCGGCGTTTTTGGTAGTGACGGAGACGGTTGTGATATGGACCTGATCTTCCTTGTAATCCTTTTCCGTAACATCGATTCCATGGATATGGGAAGCGGAATGTCCTACATTTTCGTGAGCTTCCAAGGCAAGATCGGTACGGATCTGTTGTGTTTGCATAGGTTATGCCTCCTTGAAGTGTACTATTGTTATTTGCATCCATCTATCCACATGCATATTTGTCGCATCATCAAGGAGCCGGTCGTGTTCCTTACAGAGCAAGAATGTTTATGCGGTGGAGTTTCTGCTTCGAATAGTAACATTTTTTCCAGAAAAATGTGAAATATGTATTGACATGAAAAGAGGTTTCGGCTATTATAATATGCGTGTGTTCGCATTAGTCTGCCCGTGTCTGGATGAAGCGTGACACCGGCATAGAGATATGACTATTAGATAATAGGAGGTGTGAGTTATGGCTAACATCAAATCTGCTAAGAAAAGAATTTTAGTAAACAGAACAAAGGCTGAGAGAAATAAAGCAATCAAATCCGGCGTGAAAACTTCCATTAAAAAAGTTTACGCAGCAATTGATGCGAAAGATGCAGATGCAGCAAAGGCAGCATTAAGAGATGCTACGGTTGCAATTGATAAAGCAGCTACAAAAGGCGTTTATCACAAAAACAATGCATCCAGAAAGGTTTCCCGTTTAACAAAGGCTGTAAACGGCATTGCCTAGTTTTTGGAATAGAGAAAACGATTGATACAAATTTTGATGATATCGGGTCCGTCATCCCGATATGATGAAAAAGCATTCAGAACCGATCAGTTACCCGCTGATCGGTTTTTTATGTCCTGTTGTGGGTATAGACAGGCACTTTCACTCATATATTTAACTGGTGATAACATGAGGAGAAGATGGGTAAGAGAGCGCCGCAGGGAAAACGGTTTTTTCTTTTTGACGATGATGTGTCTGATGGTTCTTTTACTGGCAGGCTTTAAAGAACAGCTGTTTTGCCTGGTTTATCCGGGCATTTCTTATATTTCTGCTGCCGGGGCGGATGAGGAACAACTATATAAATATCTGGCAGCATTCTCAAACGGATATTACGGATATATGCAGAAATACCGACAGCCGGATATTGCCGTCGAAAACACGGCCGGAATCCGGAGTCTGTTAACGGAACAGGAACTGGATGCGGTGGAAATGGAAGGCGACGGAAGGTATCATGAGGGAATGGCTGAGGATGAGAGTGTAGAAGAATTGTTCTTATCAGAAGGAATACAGGAAGAAATTGCTGCGGAAAACAAAAGACAACAGGAGAACTCCAAAGAGTTTCGGAAAGCGGAAGCACAGGTACAAGTACTGGATTATGAAAAACTGCTGGATTTTGATTATCTGAAAAAGAATTTTTATACAGTGGACAGTTCTACCGATATCGGTGCGGACCGCCTGAATGCCAGAGAAATGCTGGAATATGATGCCACAATATCTGCGGATGCGTCTAAACCGCAGATATTGATTTATCATACCCATGCACAGGAGGATTTTGCGGACAGTGTTCCGGGAGATACTTCCACAACAATTGTCGGTGTGGGAGAAAAGCTGGCGCAGATACTGCGGGATGAATACGGATTTAATGTGATACATCATACCGGTGTCTATGATACAAACAGAGATTATGCCTATTCTGTGGCGGGACCAGCCGTTGAACAGATTTTGGAGGAAAATCCTTCTATTGAAGTCGTGATTGACTTGCACAGGGACGGCGTGGCGGATACCACGCATCTGGTAACGGATGTGGGCGGCAGACCTACGGCACAGTTTATGTTTTTTAACGGATTGAGCTATTTGAACGGAAAAGGAAATATCGATTATCTGGAAAATCCCTATATTGAAGAAAATCTTGCGTTTTCTTTTCAGATGAAGCTGGCAGCTGATGAGTATTATCCGGGTTTCGCGAGAAACATCTATTTAAAAGGCCTGCGTTATAATATGCATTTTCGCCCCAAAAGTCTGTTGATCGAAGTAGGTGCCCAGACCAATACCGTGGAAGAAGTCATGAACGCCACAGATCCTATTGCACATATTCTGGCAATGGTTTTGAAGGGAGAAAAACCGTAGAGGGCAGGATAAAGCTGCTTTATCTTTGCAGCATTACTCCGTTCTTCCCATGTACAAGGATTTCACATTGCCATGAAATGATAATTTTG
The DNA here is from genome assembly GCA_051877575.1 of Lachnospiraceae bacterium. Lineage (GTDB taxonomy): Bacteria > Bacillota > Clostridia > Lachnospirales > Lachnospiraceae > UBA2882. The sequence goes on from JBJEJA010000028.1 coordinate 48,232, forward strand.
ATATACTTTTACACAGTAGAAAAAACGGAGGAACACCCATGCAGCAGTATGATCAGAGTAAAATCCGCAATTTTTGCATCGTGGCGCATATCGACCACGGCAAATCTACCCTTGCGGATCGGATTATAGAAAAAACAGGCCTGCTCACCAGCCGGGAAATGCAGGCACAGGTACTTGACAATATGGATCTTGAGAGAGAAAGAGGGATTACGATCAAAGCTCAGACCGTCCGTATCATTTACCATGCGAAGGACGGCGAGGAATATATTTTCAACTTGATCGATACGCCCGGACATGTGGATTTTAATTATGAAGTCAGCCGTGCGCTGGCAGCCTGTGACGGTGCGATTCTGGTGGTGGATGCGGCGCAGGGCATTGAGGCCCAGACCCTTGCCAATGTATATTTGGCATTGGATCATGATCTGGATGTGTTTCCGGTTATCAACAAGATTGACCTGCCAAGTGCGGACCCCGAGCGTGTAAAGGAAGAAATCGAAGATGTCATCGGCATTGAAGCCCAGGATGCACCTTTGATCTCGGCTAAAAACGGTATCGGGATCGAAGATGTTCTGGAGCAGATCGTGACAAAAATACCGGCACCGAAAGGAAATCCCGATGCCCCGCTTTCTGCGCTGATCTTTGACTCGGTGTATGATTCTTACAAGGGAGTTATCATTTTCTGCCGCCTGATGGAAGGGCGTGTCAGGAAAGGAACGAAAATTAAAATGATGGCAACCGGAGCTGTGGCTGAGGTTGTGGAAGTAGGATATTTCGGGCCGGGACAGTTCATTCCCTGTGAAGAGCTGGCGGCCGGCATGGTTGGTTATATTACCGCATCTATTAAAAATGTAAAGGACACTGCGGTGGGCGATACGGTTACGGATGCGGACAACCCCTGTGCAGAACCGCTTCCGGGCTATAAAAAAGTCAATTCCATGGTTTACTGCGGGATGTATCCGGCAGATGGAGCCAAATACCCGGATCTAAGGGATGCGTTGGAAAAACTGCAGCTGAATGATGCGTCGTTAAATTATGAGCCGGAGACATCCATTGCCCTCGGTTTCGGTTTCCGCTGCGGTTTTCTGGGACTGCTGCATTTGGAAATTATTCAGGAAAGACTGGAGAGGGAATATAATCTGGATCTGGTAACCACGGCACCGGGCGTTATTTATAAGGTGCACAAGACAAACGGGGAAATCATTGAGCTGACCAATCCCAGCAACCTGCCGGACCCTGCGGAGATCGAATACATGGAAGAACCGATCGTTACGGCGGAGATCATGGTAACCACGGAATTTATCGGATCCATTATGGAGCTGTGTCAGGAAAGAAGAGGCGTTTATCTGGGCATGGAATATATGGAAGAGACCAGAGCTCTGCTGAAGTATGAGCTTCCCTTAAATGAAATTATTTATGACTTTTTTGATGCACTGAAATCCCGTTCCAGAGGCTATGCATCCTTTGACTATGAACTCAAAGGGTATGAGCAGTCCGAACTGGTGAAGCTGGACATTCTGATCAACAAAGAAGAAGTGGATGCGTTATCCTTTATTGTGCATAAGGACAGTGCATATGAGCGCGGAAGAAAAATGTGTGAAAAATTAAAGGATGAAATTCCCCGCCATTTGTTTGAAATTCCCATTCAGGCTGCGGTGGGCGGCAAGGTCATTGCCAGAGAGACCGTAAAAGCCATGAGAAAAGACGTTTTGGCAAAATGTTACGGCGGTGATATTACCCGTAAGAAGAAACTGTTGGAGAAACAGAAAGAGGGTAAAAAGCGGATGCGTCAGGTCGGCAATGTGGAAATCCCGCAATCCGCATTTATGAGCGTCCTGAAACTGGACGACAGAAAGTAAAAAACAGGAAAATACAATGGAACTATACATTCACATTCCTTTTTGTGTCAGGAAATGTAAATATTGTGATTTTTTATCCATGCCGTCGGATCGGGCGGCCATGGAGCGTTATGTGGAAGCGTTGTGTCGTGAAATCAGGTACTGTGCCGCATCCGGATTACGGAACGGTACCGTGGAACGGGAAATAGAAACCGTGTATTTCGGCGGCGGGACACCTTCAATCATCGGGGCGGACAACCTGAACCGTATTCTTTGCTGCATCCGGGAAAACTTTGCGGTAAAGCAGGGCGCAGAGACCACAATTGAAATAAATCCTGCAACAATCGACAAAAACGGATTGCAAAAATTGTACGAAAACGGCGTAAACCGGCTGAGTATCGGTCTGCAGTCTGCGGATGATTCGGAATTGGAATTATTGGGCAGAGTTCATAATTATGAAGATTTTCTGAGGGTTTATACTGACGCAAGAGCTGTTGGATACGAAAACTTAAATGTAGATTTAATCTCTTCTCTGCCGGGACAGACGGTTGAAAAATATTTGGAAAGCCTGCAAAAACTGATTGCGCTGGAGCCGGAGCATATTTCGGCGTATAGCTTGATTTTAGAGGAAGGAACGCCGTTTTATGAGGCTTATGCTGCACATCCCGAGTTGCTTCCCGATGAGGATACGGACCGGGAAATGTATCATCAGACCAAAGTAAAGCTGCGGGAAGCCGGTTATGAGCGGTACGAGATTTCCAATTATGCAAGACCTGGATTTGAGTCAAAACATAACAGTGGTTATTGGAAACGTATTCCTTACCTCGGTGTGGGACTCGGAGCCTCGTCTTTTTTGAATCATGCCAGATGGCTTAATATCGGCGATTTGAAGGAATACTTGCAAATTTGGGAGGGCAGGGAGACATGGGAAATGTTGCCCGCAGAGGTTGAAGAAGGGCAAAAGGATCCGAAAAATACCCCCAAATGTTATGAGGAATATACGATTCTGACCCCGGAAGATGAAATGGCAGAATATTTTTATCTGGGGCTCAGAATGAGTGAAGGGGTATCCGTCAGTGGTTTTTATGATTGCTTCGGACGGGATTTGTCCGAGGTATACGGAAAACAGATCAAAGAATTGGAAAGAGACGGCTTGCTTGTGACGGATGAAGCGGGTGACAGGATCCGCCTGACGGACTACGGAATGGATGTCAGCAATTATGTGTTTGAGAAGTTTATCTGATGAAAATTGAAAATTCTGTTCTAATCGTTCAACATTGACAAAATATATGGGCTATACTAAAATTATTTTGTGAAAATTTATGAAAAAATGGGCGAAAAGGAAATGAAAAGAACGGAGTAATACGATACGGTAGATTGGGGAGATTAATTGTATGAACAGAGAAGATTTGGAAAGTTTACTTACTCGGGGAAAACCGGATATCAAAGATAAAAATATCTATATATGGGGTACCGGGAATACGGCAGAGTTATATCGTGAGGGTATGCGCCGGCTGACAGAAGAAGGGATGTTAATCAAAGGATATTGTGATAATAATTCCGATAAATGGGGACAAACCTTTGATGGCAAAGAAATTATTAGTCCAAAGGTTTTGGAAAAAGTGCAAAACAGGTGCGTGCTGATCTGTTCGCCGCAGAGCCGCGTGGTAACTGCCGTGGGAAATCAATTGGATGCATTGGAAACAGAATGGTATCATATTGATGAAGTCATATTTAAAATGCACAAAGACAGTGTGATGGCATGTTATGATTTGCTGGATGATGATGAATCTAAGAATGTTTATGCGGAAGTGATCAAATCCCGAATGGAAGGAAGAAGTCCTGATATTTCGGTATTAAATGAAAAGCAGTATTTTGCGGTTCGTCCGTTTATGGGTAAAAATCCCAAAGAAATATTTGTGGATTGCGGAGCTTTTGTGGGCGATTCTGTTGAGAAATTTATCTGGGAAAGGGATGGAGGATTTCAAAAAATTATTGCATTTGAGCCGGATCCCGGTAATTTTACTGCAATGGAGAGCCGGGTTGATCGGTTAAAGAGAGAGTGGAATCTTGCGGATGAAGCAATAGAATTGTATCCTTACGGCGTTGGTGAGAATAATGTCATGGGAATGTTGGATAGAAATGCAGTTAATAATGGTCTTGGTTCTAAAATGAAGGAAATATCTCAAAATGAAGATAACGGACTATCTTCGGGAGAGGAATGTAGAATAATTGCATTGGATGAATTTATCAAAGAGCCGATTACTTTTTTAAAGGCGGATATAGAAAGCTACGAATATAAAATGTTGCTGGGTGCAAGGAAAACAATCAAGAAAAATAAGCCTTTGCTGGCAATTTGTATTTATCATAATGCTGTTGATATGTATTCTATTCCGTTGCTGTTAAAATCTATGGTACCGGAGTATAAGATGGCAATCAGACATCATTCTGTGGATGCAGATGATACTGTTTTATATGCATGGACAGATTAGTGCAAAGAAATCAAAGGTGACTATATGAATAAGAAGATTAAATTGTTGGACTGCACTTTAAGAGATGGTGCATATATTGTGGAATCTCGGTTTGGAACACCGGCGATCAAAGGTATCATCAAGAAGATGCAGGATGCAAATGTGGATATTATCGAATGCGGCTGGCTAAAAAACAGCGTGCATGAAGAAGGGAGTACTTTTTTTCACGTGCCCGGAGACTTGGAACCATATCTGTATGGAAAGAGCCCCGGATCCGTTTATGTGGCAATGATTGACTGGGATCGCTATGACCTTAACTATCTTCCTGTTTGTGATGGAAAATCCATTGATGCCATCAGAGTAGTATTTCCTTATGAAAAGTATAGAGAAGGTATTGCGGTGGGTGAAAAAATTAAGGAAAAAGGTTATCAGGTATATTATCAGGCTGCCAATACGTTGGCATACGATGAGCAAAATCTGATAGGTCTTGCCCGTGAGGTGAATCGGGTAAAACCTGAGAGTCTGTCTGTCGTGGATACGTTTGGCGCGATGTACGGTGATGATCTGGAAAGAATTGTAGCTGTTTTGGATCGGGAGTTGGATCCTGATATTAAGCTGGGGTTTCACTCACATAATAATCAGCAGTTGTCATTTTCGTTATCTATTCATTTTGTCGATCTGCTCATGGATAGCGAGAGAGGAATTGTGGTAGATGCCAGTCTGTGCGGTATGGGAAGAGGAGCAGGCAACACAACCACAGAATTGATAGCCAATTACCTGAATCAGAAATGTCATTGCAATTATGATATGAATGTTATTATGGATGCCATTGATATGTATATGGAGTATTTTCAGGAGAATTATTCATGGGGATATTCTATTCCATATTTTATTGCGGGAATGTATTGCTGTCATGTAAATAATATTGCATATCTGACCAGAAATCATAGAACAAATTCCCGCGATATGCGAAATATTATCGAATCACTTCCGGCATCGGACCGTAGAAAGTATGATTATGATCTGTTGGAAGAAAAATATCATGAAAACCAAAACAGAATCGTAGACGATGAACCGGTAATGGCAGAGTTGAAACGGGATATGCAGGGACGAAAGGTTCTCCTGCTGGCACCGGGAAAGACAATTGATACAGAAAAAAAGAAAATACAGGCATTCATTGAAGAGAACAATCCTGTTGTGATCGGTGTAAATGCCCTGCATCCGTCGTATGAGTATGATTATCTGTTTGTCATCAATTCAGCCAGATATCAATACGCTAAGGAGATTTATACAGAGAAATTCCGGAAAACGAAAAAAATACTGCTTTCCAATATTAAAACCATTCCGGAAGCGGATGAGCGAATCATCAATTTTAACAGAGTGGTTAAATTCGGATGGGAGCATTTTGATAATGCGGTCATTAACTGCCTGAGAATGCTGGACAGGCTGAAGGTATCAGATATAGCAATTGCGGGATTTGATGGATTTAAGCACAAATATAATGAGAGCTATGCGGATGCATCGCTGCCCACTTTGAACCCGGATGGGAAATGGGATGAACTGAATATGGAGATTGCCGATATGTTTGATGATTTTTGTTCCACTACAAAGACAACCATGCATATTGGCTTTTTAACAGAGAGCATTTTTGATAAAAAACAGATTTCGGGAGCAGGAGAATGAAAGTAGTTATTTTAGCAGGTGGATTCGGTACACGAATCAGCGAGGAGAGTCATTTAAGACCCAAACCAATGATAGAGATTGGAGAGAAACCGATTTTATGGCACATCATGAAACTGTATTCTTATTATGGTTTCAATGAGTTTATTATCTGTTGCGGTTACAAACAACATATGATAAAAGAATGGTTTGCCGATTACTATCTGTATAATTGTGATGTCACGTTTGATTTTACAAAAGGAAATGAGATGACTGTACATAACAATGAGTCAGAACAATGGAAGGTAACACTCGTTGATACGGGATTAAACACGATGACCGGTGGCAGGGTGAAGCGGGTACAAAAATATATCGGAAATGAAACGTTTATGCTGACCTATGGAGATGCGGTATCGGACATTAACATTAAAAAGTTACTGGATTTTCACAGATCACATGGCAGGACGGCTACAATCACGGCGGTTACTCTGGGTCAAAGATTTGGGATTTTGGATATTGATGTCAATAATACGATCAGATGCTTCCGCGAAAAAGAGGTCAGTGACGGTAGTCGTGCCAATGCAGGATTTATGGTTTTGGAACCGGAAATCTTCGATTACATAGAAGGGGATGAGACTGTTTTTGAGAAGGAACCGTTAAATGCACTGTCGGAAAAAGGTGAGCTGAAGGCATATATGTATAATGGCTTTTGGCAATGTATGGATACAAAGCGGGAAATGGTTCGCCTGGAAGAGATGTGGAACAGCGGCAATGCACCATGGAAAGTATGGAAATAGGATGAGAAGAAATATGTTTGATAATATGACGGAGCAACAGGCAAGAAAAGAAATTCTGGATATGGTGGAAGCCTATTGCAAAACTTATCACAATCAACAGGAAGGCTTCAAAGAGGGACGGAGAATTCCTTATGCATCAAGGGTTTATGACAGTAGGGAAATGGTCAATCTGGTGGATTCCGCATTGGAATTCTGGTTGACATCGGGAAGATATACAGAAAAATTTGAAAGAAATTTTGCGGATTATCTCGGAGTCAGATATTGTTCGTTGGTAAATTCCGGATCTTCTGCAAATCTTCTGGCATTTATGGCATTGACATCTCCTTTGTTGGGAGAGCGTCAGGTGCATCCGGGAGATGAGATGATCACGGTAGCGGCCGGTTTCCCTACCACAGTGACGCCGGCTATACAGTACGGAGTGATTCCCGTATTTATTGATGTGACAATTCCCCAATACAATCTGGATGTAAAACAGTTGGAAAAAGCTTTATCTCCTAAAACTAAGGTGGTCATGGCCGCCCATACTCTGGGGAATCCCTTTGACCTGGGAGAAGTCAAAAAGTTTTGTGAGAGACATAATTTGTGGCTGATTGAGGATAATTGTGATGCTCTTGGAAGCAAGTATGTGATTGACGGAAAAGAATGTTTCACCGGAACAATCGGTGATATTGGGACTTCGAGTTTTTATCCGCCACATCATATGACGATGGGAGAAGGCGGGGCTGTGTATACGAATAACCCGTTGCTTTATAAATGCATCCGATCCTTTAGAGACTGGGGGAGAGATTGTGTGTGCGCTTCCGGACAGGATAATCTGTGCGGACATCGTTTTGATGGTCAATACGGAGAATTGCCGGCCGGATATGACCACAAGTATGTATATTCTCATTTCGGTTACAATTTGAAAGCTACCGATATGCAGGCTGCAATCGGATGTGCCCAGTTGGAGAAACTATCGGCTTTTGTTGAACGACGCCGTCATAATTTTGACAGGCTGTATGGATTATTAGAACCATTGCAGGAACAATTGATTTTACCGGCAGCCTGCGAAAATTCTATTCCAAGTTGGTTCGGGTTCCTGATTACCTGCAAAGAAGGTATCGAACGTAAACGGATTGTCGCATATTTGGAAGAGCACGGGGTGCAGACGAGAATGCTGTTCGCAGGAAATCTGACAAAGCATCCCTGTTTTGATCAGATGCGGCAGGAGGGACGAGGATATCGGATTGCCACCGAACTGACCAATACGGACCGCATTATGAACGACACGTTCTGGGTCGGGGTATATCCGGGTATGACAGACGAAATGGTCGACTACATGGCAAAGATGATTACAGAAGCGATAGAGGCTTGAACTTGATATTGGGGAGATGAAATTATTGTGATAAAAGTATCGGATTATGTTATACAAAGACTGGAAGAGTTAAATGTAGGGCATATGTTTATGCTGCCCGGTGGCGGTGCCATGCATTTAAATGATTCTTTGGGAAAAAGCAGTAAGATTCAATATGTGTGTTGTCAGCATGAACAGGGATGTGCAATTGCTGCAGAGGCATATGCAAGAGTCAACAATACGATTGGTCTGCTTATGGTAACAACCGGTCCGGGAGGAACGAATGCCTTGACCGGTGTGGCTGGTGCTTTTCTGGAATCCACACCTGTATTTGTCGTATCAGGACAGGTAAAGAGGCTTGATATGATTCGGGATCAGGGACTGCGACAGCAGGGAATGCAGGAACTGGATATTATTTCGGTGGTAAAGCCGATTACAAAATATGCAGCGGTTGTAGATGAGCCGGAGATGATCAGATATCATATGGATCGGGCACTTTATGAAGCAACGCATGGCAGAAAAGGACCCGTTTGGCTGGATATTCCCTTGGATGTGCAGGCAAGTATGGTTGAGGAGAGCAGTTTGATGGGCTTTCATCCGGCGGTTGAAAAATCATACGATATGGATCAGATTGTTCTTGACATTATAGAAAGATTAAATGCATCGGAACGGCCGGTATTGTTGGCAGGAAATGGGATCCGGCTCTCGGATGGCATTCAGGAGTTTGAGGAACTGACAGAAGCATTGGGGATTCCGGTGTTAACTACATGGAACGGAATTGATCTGATAGAAGATGCCAATCCTTTGTATTTTGGAAGACCCGGTGGACTGGGGCACAGATATGCTAATTTTATACAGCAGAATTCGGACTTTTTTATGAGTATCGGAGCAAGATTGAATTTGCTTCAGACAGGCTACAATTTTGATGGATTTGCCAGAGCGGCTGTTAAAGTTATGGTGGATATTGATCAGGCTGAGCTATACAAGATCAATGTGAGACCTGATATTCCTGTATGTGCTGATGCAAAGAAATTCATGCAGACGATGTTAAAATATAAAGATAAGATACAGAAAAAGCCAAGAATAGAGTGGTTTGCGTATGCAAATAGATTGAAACAGAAATATCCGATTGTACAGCCGGAGTATTGGCAGCAGAAAGAACTGGTCAATACTTACTGTCTCTTGGATACAATTTCCGAACAGCTGACGGAAGATGATATCTATGTGTCGGGCAGTTCCGGAAGTTGTATTGATATTTCCATGCAGACCTTTCGGGTAAAGAAAGGGCAGAGAGTGTTTTGTACCAAAGGATTGGCATCAATGGGATATGGATTGCCATCTACGATTGGTGCCTGCCTTGCAAGTGGCAGAAAGAGGACGGTGGGAGTCAATGGTGATGGCGGTTTTGTGATGAATATTCAAGAATTGGAAACGATTCGAAGATTGAAGCTGCCGATTAAGATCTTTGTTTTGAGTAATCGCGGTTATGGAGCTATTAAGGCTACACAGACAAATGTGTTTGCAAAACATTTTGTGGCGTGTGATGAAAGCTCTGATTTGTCGCTTCCGCATATTACCCGTATTGCGGATGCATATGGATTAAAAACCTTCCAGATTCATTCGAATGAGGAATTGAGAGAAAAAGTAAAGGAAGTCTTGGAATATGACGGACCGGTAATCTGTGAAGTATTTACACCTATAGGATTAACAGCGATTCCCAAGCAGGTCTCTTATAAAAGAAAAGACGGGCAGATGGAATCAAAGCCTTTGGAATATATGAATCCACCTATTGATGAAAATGAATTTCGGGAAAATATGTTGATCCCGTTGTTTCAGGAATCCTAAAGTTAAGAGGGAGTAAGAATGAAGAAAATCAGCATTTTGATACCATGTTATAATGAGGAAGAAAATGTCGTTCCTATGAGCGAGGCGATTGTAGCTCTTTTTGAAGGAGAATTATCCAATTATGATTATGAACTGGTATTTATAGACAATGATTCCAAAGATGCTACGAGACCTTTACTTCGTGAGATATGTGCCAAAAATCCTCGGATTAAAGCAATTTTTAATACCAAAAATTTCGGACAATTCAATTCTCCCTATTATGGGATCCTCCAGACTACGGGAGATTGTACCATTGCTATGGTATGTGACTTTCAGGATCCGGTGGAATTGATACCACAGTATATCCGGGAATGGGAGAACGGCTATAAAATTGTGATCGGAATTAAGACCAGCAGCAAGGAGAGCAAGGTTATGTACGCAATCCGGACGGTATATTACAAACTGCTGAATAAGTTTTCGGGAGTGGAGCAGATTGAACACTTTACCGGTTCGGGCTTATATGATAAAGATTTTATTCAGATACTGCGTGATCTGAAGGATCCGACACCGTTTATGAGAGGAATTGTAGCGGAACTTGGCTATAAGCGTAAGGAAATCCCTTATGAACAGCCCAAAAGAAGAGCCGGGAAAAGTAAAAATAATTTTTATACATTATACGATGCTGCAATGCTCAGCATTACGTCTTATACCAAGTTTGGATTACGGCTCTGTACGTTTATCGGCATGTTTTGCGGAGTGGTCAGCATTATTATCGGCTTGATATATCTGATATTTAAGTTGATATGGTGGGATAGATTTGCGGCAGGTATGGCTCCGGTTTTGATCGGTATGTTTTTTCTGGGGTCGTTGCAATTGTTTTTTATCGGATTTATCGGAGAATATATCAGCAGCATCAATCAACGGGTTATGAACAGGCCTTTGGTTGTGGAAGAAGAACGGATTAATTTTTAATGGAAGTGTATTCTAGGCGCTATGGAGTGAAATATGAGGATCGTTATTACGGGACCTACGGGAGCAATCGGGATATCCCTGATCAAAGAATGTATCAGTCATCAGATAGAGGTTTTGGCAATTTGTCATAAAAAATCCAAACGTATTGACAGAATTCCAACATCGTCTTTGGTACATATTCTGGAACTGGATATGCGGGAGTATAAAGACTTTGAACCACAGGAAATGGGAACATATGATATCTTTTATCATCTGGCATGGAAAGGTACGGTTGGAGATGCAAGAAATGATATGAAGCTGCAACATGAAAATGTAGGGTACGCATTGGATGCCGTGAATCTGGCACACAGATTCGGATGTCGCACTTTTATTGGAGCGGGATCTCAGGCTGAATACGGAAGAGTCGAGGGAAAACTGTCTCCATCGACGCCTGTTTTTCCGGAAAATGGGTATGGTATCGCAAAGCTTTGTGCCGGACAGATGACAAGGATTGCCTGTCATCAACTTGGAATACAACATATCTGGACAAGGATATTGAGTGTTTACGGACCGTGCGATGGAGAAAAAACGATGGTGATATCCACAATCAGGAAACTGCTGGCCGGAGAGGTTCCCGAGTTTACAAAGGGAGAACAAAAGTGGGATTATCTTTATTGCGGTGATGCTGCAAAAGCCATGCGGCTCATAGGGGAAAAAGGAAAAGACGGAAAAGTGTATTGTATAGGAAGCGGTTCTGCGCGTCCGCTATCGGATTATATTGAAATGATGAGAGATGCGATTGATCCTGTGGCACCTATTGCATTGGGGGCAATCCCCTATGGAAAACAGCAAGTCATGTATCTGTGCGCGGATATAGATGAATTGAAGAAAGATACGGGATTTGAGCCGGAAACAGATTTTGAGACAGGTGTACAAAAAACCGTAGAATGGGTGAAAGCAAATGCTGGATTTGACATTTTATAAAGGGAAAAAGGTTTTTATTACGGGGCACACCGGCTTTAAGGGAAGCTGGATGTGTAAGGTGCTGGTAAATGCCGGAGCATTGGTAACGGGATATGCGTTAGATCCGCCCACTGACCCAAACTTGTTTGAGCTTATTGGATTGGATCAGCAAATGGATTCTATATATGGCGATATCAGAGATTTAGAACATTTGAAGAAGGTGTTTGATGATGTACAACCTGAAATCGTGATACATATGGCAGCACAACCAATAGTCAGGGCTTCTTACAAAGAGCCCGTCTATACTTATGATGTCAATGTCATGGGAACGGTTCATATATTGGAATGTGTCAGATTAAATCCGTGTGTAAAGTCATTTCTGAACGTTACTACTGATAAAGTCTATCGTAATAGGGAATGGGAATGGGGATATCGTGAAAACGAAGAACTGAATGGATATGATCCGTATTCCAATTCTAAATCCTGTTCGGAACTGGTAACATCTGCTTACAGGAATTCCTTTTTTAATATGAGAGATGTTGCCGTTTCCACAGTAAGAGCGGGAAATGTCATTGGCGGAGGTGATTTTGCCCATGACAGGATTATTCCCGACTGTGTCAGAGCGGTACAGGAAGGAAAAGAGATTGTTGTGAGGAATCCTTATTCCACCAGACCGTATCAACATGTATTGGAACCGGTCATGGCTTATTTAATGATTGCGGCAAGACAATATGAGAATACGGAGTTGTCATCCTGTTATAATGTAGGACCGGATGACGGAGACTGTTTTCAGACCGGTGCGATTGTGACTTTGTTTTGTAACAAATGGGAACAGAAAACAGGAAATCATATCGTATGGGAAAATATATGCGATGATGGTCCGCACGAGGCATCATATTTGAAACTTGACTGTTCAAAGTTGAAGAAATGTTTTGGCTGGACTCCACGTTGGAATGTAGAAACGGCTATAGAAAAAGTTGTTGATTGGACAAAAGTATATTTGGACGGAGGCAGTGTCGCGGAATGTATGGATGAACAGATTAATTTATTCTGTAAAGGAATGGATTGGATGTCATTATAATTGTGTAGATAAGTATTAAGGGAGAATATAGAGATGGAAAACAATCAAAAGAAATATAGTGTTTGTTTTCCATCTCTTGCATATACATTTTTGGGGAATGTTCTATTTCGCTTTCGATGTATGACGGCATTTGCTGATAAAATAAATCAAAATTGTTGTCAATGTTGTAATAAGTGATATCCATGTGCATATCCGATAAAAGGTAACATCATAGACAAGTCTGATTTCGTGTCTGCCGGCGGGGGTTTGGATAAATACGGCGGAGTTTAATAAATTATCAACAGGTACTTCGATATCATCTATATATGCTTTCCAGTTTTTATCATAAGGGAGACTTAACATTGTATAGCCATCCTCTTGATAATCGGATGTGGCAGTAATCACATTATCATGAATTTCAATATTTTCTAATTGATTCTTGGAAACCTCTTCAATAAATTTTTCGTAAACATCATGATCAAAAATGTATAACATGTATTCATCTGAAATGTCAGGTGTTTTATTGGGATAAGGAATGGTAATGCTTGCTTTTTCACCTGCTTCAAAATAGCCAAGACAGATAAATTCATTCATACTCAGATATATTTGACCGGATTTTGACGGAATAAAATCAATCTTTAAATAAATTGATGAAATAGCAGAGCTAAGAGAATTCTTGGCAATAGCGGCAGTTATGAGGGAATCGGCTTCCGAAATGCTGATTTCCTCAAAATTGTCGTTTAAGAATGTTATGGAATTCTCTTTTCCCGTATTTATACTTAACTTCAACGGAGTGAGTAAAGGTTCATGATTATCGGTAAAATCATCTGTCATGATATTCATGAAATCCGGTAATGAAATTGCATCAAATTGTTCGATTAAGTCGTTGGAAATATAGAATCCCAAATGCAAAGCGTTTGGATTTCTAAAGATATAATTTTCATTGGCATAGCCTATGTATTCATACTGCTCCAGATCACGTAAAGCCTGAGCGGCATAAAAAGGGACAGATATGTATTCGTTTGCGGCAAGTGATTGTCCCCAGGGGGTAGAATCGTAGTTGCTGTAAATAAAGTTTGATCCTCCACAGTTTCCGAAAAGAGAATTAAGTGCCTGCTGGTAAGTGGATAAAGTAGAAATAAATACATTTCCATTGGGGGTATTGGTAAAATTACCTGTATTCATACAAAAAGTAGCTGGAGTACAAACACGGGAAAAATCGTTTGAATCTTCCAATAAGGAGGTGTTTATTTCGATTTGAGCCTCATAATTACCATAAGGGATAGGGCTTGTTAAGCCGAATGTAGTACATGTATAAAACCAGTTGGCAGAAAGTTCGCCCAACAGGATAAAAAGCATGATTGGATGATAGAAACGTCTGTATTTAGGAAATTTTGTACAGATCAGATGTACCAATAAGTATAATAAAATAAGTATCAACGAGCATACATAGCAGAACAATGCATTTCCGTTACTCAAAAATTGGCAGAGCGTCAGAAAGATTGCTGCAGAAAGGCAAATAAGAGACATTTTGAGAATGCTCTGTCTGCGTATGGCAGGCAACGCATCAAAAGCCATAATGCTGCATATAAATACAAGCAGGAAAACATAACGATTCGGTACATTAGACTGATAATGAAATCCGTTCCACAGATAGGATAGGATTTGTTCATTGAAACTGAACAGTAAAAATATAGAAAGCAATCCATATGTAAGTTTGCGTCTTAAGCTGACTCTTTGACTTGTAAAGAAAACGAAGAGTAAAATGAGGCATAGTATACTCATATAAAGATTGATGCCGCCGTCGTTGGTGGTAACAGCGCCGGAAGGTGAAAAAATCATCAGTTTTTTCCACTGCTCTAAGAATGAGCCATGGAATCCAAAGGAAGGAAAAACGCTGTCTGCTTCGTTATAACCGGAACCTGTAATGCCTATGAGAATGGGGATAATATTACAGAGGGAACATACGGCAGACAGGATGGAAAAGAAGGCAAACCGCAATCCCTTTCTGATACAGTCGGCAAAGTTATTGAATTTATAGGTAAAAAAGTAAAGTATCAAAAAGATACAGAGATAAAGCGCAATATTAATGTTGGTAAAGATAGAAAGTGCCAGTAACATCGTATATCCAAACCATTTTTTTTGATAAATTAAACGTTCAAATGATAAAATCAGTAAGGGCAGAATGAAAAACAGCAAATACCAGGAATATAAATAGCTATGCATGGCGAGCATAAAAGCATTTAAAGTGTAAAGAAATGCAGGAACAAGAAGTCGGGGATCTTTTTTGTTTGCTGTCGGTCCGGTTAATCTATGTGTCAGATAGTAAACAATAGAAAAACCACAAAGACCCAATAATACTGCTTCTGAAAGCAACAGTATGCCGGGAATGGCAGAAGCAGAAAATGGCAACAGGAATGCAGCATATACAGTATTGCTAGGAGAATATATATTGGTCGCATAGCCCATAAGCATGCTGAGGGTCGTGTTTCCGTCCTTCAGATTGTGGTAATATCCGAGTGCACCGGCAAGAACGGATGGATAGCCGTCTTCATCCAGGAAGGATTGGTTACCAAAAGGTTCGCAACTGAAAATGAGCATTGAGACAATAAATAGGAGACAAGGAACCGCAATGGCAATAAGATATACAGCATTGTCTTTGAACCAGTGTGTGGCTTTGTCAAAAAAAGAACAATGGATGATTGCTTTTTTGCGAGCGTCAAGCCGGGTAAGAAGTGTTTCTTTATTGCTGTTGATAGTCAGAGCCAACAACAATAATAAACAGATACAACTGATACCAAAATAAATCAAATAGTTTAGAGAAGAAAAGAAACTGTCAGTATCCATGTAATTGATCAAAAGGTTTGGAACTGATTGAAAAGCTGCTTCGTCAAAAGAAAAAATATTTATCTGAAAATTGAGAGTCACATCTTCTGAAGGATAAAAGGCTAAATATCCTTTTGCAATAAGAGAATCCTGTGAAATATCAAAACGCATCAGATTACCACTGAAATTATCATAGAGGATATAGGTGCCCGGAGCTTGAAACTCGAGCGTATAAGGAACAATAATCTGTTTATATGCCAATGCGGCATGATTAGGTCGGAAATTGTAAATCCCATTGGTCTCGTCGGTGATCGTATAGAGATTAGATTCATCAAAAGATATCACGGTATTTGTTGACTGTAAAATATCGCCGGTGATACCGAGTTTATGGCATTTAAGATTAAATTCATCAAAATAATCAAGTAATCCGTAGGGATCATATGCAGCGTCTTCTTCCGGGGTAAAGTCGACATATTGATTGACGGAGTTGAGAGTGGCATACAGCTCATTTGTAATGGAATCCTTATAAAAGGAGTTGTATTCGTTTTCATATGTAATAGAATCCGTGGCGGTACCGGGTACATCATTATTGTCCTGAAAAATGGATAAGGAGAACCTGTCTTCCAAAGCGAGGGAAGAGGATATGAGCGTTGTATCGGTACAAAAAAGAGCATTACCGGCAAGCTCTGCCAATAAAACAATGCATAGTAATTGGGGAGCATATGAAAACTTCTCTTTTCTGATACATATGAGCAGAATACTGTAAAGAATCAGACATATTCCAATGAGTAAAAGCGAAATGGGAATATAGTTATGTAAACTCCCCATAAGGGCAATCAGAAGCAGAACAACTGTGATGCAGAGACAGGCGGTCAGGTTTTTGAAATGAATTTGGTTAATAGCACCCATTGACCGGTAAGCGATGATCAGAACTAGGAAAATAAAGAAAAAGCTATAATATAAATAAGCGGTATTTGTTGTATTACACAGTTCAATTAAGTATTGAAATGGCGTTGTCTGTATAGTGAGCAATACAAAGAGTAGATATAAAAGTGTACGCACTCTTTTTTTTATAGGAAAATTATTATTGAAAAAGTAAAGGATCAAACCTAAAAATACGAGTAATCCGCAGTATAAATCCAATCCGCGGCCGGTAGAAAAGAAAAATGATAATACAGATCCGGGAAGAAATCTTGCAAAAAAATTTGCCCAGGGATAGTTTATGGAAAAACCGTTATATGGGTTTTCGGATACGGAAGTGAAAAAATCTTGCAACTGGGGTATGGAAAAGGCGGCTGAAAGTCCCAGTGCGAAGACAAATAAAAGCAGCATATGGAGTAGATCGGCAATTTTTTGACCGATTGGACATTCCGGAATAAAGATAACAAATCCAATCAGATAAAAAAATAAAATACAGGCGGTTACCGGTTCTATACACAGAAGTAGTGCGAAAATCAATGTTATTGGTAAAAATCTGCCTTTGGAAAGAAACGAATCCAAAGATAAGCAAAGAATGGGGAGTAAAATATAAAGAAGAATACTGCTTAATGAATTCATATTGGCAAGTCCAAAACTGCTTAGCGAATAAGCCCAGGAAAAGCCCAGTGCAAGCAGAGAGGAAGAATTCCCCAAAAGACTGGCGTGTTCCGTAAAATACAGAAAAGAAATTGCGGAAAACGGCAACAGCAAAATGCCTAAAATCGGAAAATCTTCATGAGAAAGCAATCTGATACAAAACAGAGTCAACATCGGTATCAGATAGGATATCAAATATTTTCTATAATTTATGGATTTGATTTTTTGACAAAAAGTATTCATTCAGGCTCCCTCGCAGTAGTTTTTTAATATTGTAACATAAATAGGGTGAATGGACAAACATCAAGGCTGAAACGAGCAGAGAAATTCCTTGCACTTTCAGGTTAATGTTTGTATAATAAATATGTTGTGAAACCTTAATTAAGCCTTTCGCATAGAATATAGTAAAACCGATTCCGGGGGATTTTGGATGCAGACATTTCAAAAACCCTTAAGTGAGGAAAAAGAGGCTTACTATATCCGCATGTATTTGGAGGGCAATCAGGAAGAGTCCGAAAAAGCACGGCAGATTCTCATAGAACGCAATTTGAGACTGGTAGCCCACATTGTGAAAAAATATCAGAATGTGGAGGAAAATCAGGAAGATTTGATTTCCATTGGAACCATCGGATTGATCAAGGCGATTCATACCTTTGACGGGACAAAGGGGAATAAGCTTGCAACTTATGCCGCCAGATGCATTGATAATGAATTGCTGATGATGCTTCGGGCGCGTAAGAAAACAGCAAGGGATGTTTCCTTATATGAACCGATCGGTACGGATAAAGAAGGGAACGAGATTAATCTGCTGGATATTACCTGTGCGGAGGGGACGGATGCTTTTGAACTTCTTTCGGCAAGAGAAGATATCAGCAGGCTGCGGCAGATTTTGCAAAGGACATTAAATGAGCGCGAATTGGAAGTCATTAAGCTCAGGTACGGTCTGGCAGGTGATCATGAGATGACGCAGCGTGAAATAGGGCAGTTGCTTGGAATTTCCCGCAGTTATGTATCCAGGATCGAGAAAAAGGCTTTGAGGAAACTTCGGATAGCATTTGAGGACACAACGACTATGTAATAAAAGTTGGGAAGGTAAAGGAGAAAAAAGAAATGGCAGTACCTACTTTGGAAGAAATTTTAACAGTTGCTTATAATGCGGGGGCTTCCGATATTCATATTACGGTGGGACTTCCGCCGGTAATGCGTTTGAACGGTCACCTGGTAAAACTGGATTATCCGGTGATGACTGCAAATGATACATTGGAACTTTGTGTCAATATGTTGAAGCCAAAACAGCGTGAAAAATTTGAGGAACGCGGAGAGTACGACTTGTCTGTGGCATTTCCGGGAATTGGCCGTTATCGTGTAAACGTATTTAAACAGCGCGGGTGTATCGGAATTGCCCTTCGTACCGTTACAACAGATATTCCGCAGGCTGAGAAATTGGGTATTCCGCAGTCGGTAATTGATTTATATACACGTAAAAGAGGATTGATTTTGGTAACGGGACCTACCGGTAGCGGTAAATCTACGACACTGGCATCTATCATTGATAAAATAAATAAAACACGTGATGCACATATTATTACTTTGGAGGAGCCGATCGAGTATTCCCATCAGCATAATATGGCAATGATAAATCAACGAGAGGTTGGACAGGATACAGAAAGTTTTGCGAATGCTTTGAGAGCTGCACTTCGTGAAGACCCTGATGTTATTCTGGTAGGTGAGATGCGTGATTATGAGACAATCAGTACAGCAATTACAGCTGCTGAAACCGGTCACCTGGTATTGTCTACCTTACATACCAACAATGCAGCAAGTACCGTCGATCGTATTATCGACGTATTCCCGCCTCATCAGCAGCAACAGATCAGGACGCAGTTGGCAGCCGTATTGGTCTGCATCATTTCTCAGTCGCTGATCCCAAATTTGACAGAAGATGGGCGTGTGGCGGCATTTGAGGTTATGCATGCCAATGCTGCTGTAAAAAACCTGGTTCGTGAAGGAAAAACACATCAGCTCCAGTCTGTTATCCAGACCAGCAAGAGAGAGGGAATGTGCACCATGGATGATTATTTAATGCAGCTTTATATGGGACGTAAGATCTCCAGGGAAAGTTGTATCGAATATGCACAGGATCCTGACAAGATGCGTAGCCAGTTGATCTGATGATATAAGTTGTGACGGACTTCTGCATCCGGGAATGTTTCCGGATGCAGAATGTCCTGTTTTCTATATAAATAATCTAATTTGGATTTTTCTTTTTCAAATCTTTTTTATATTTCAAAATTTTTCCATTTTATTTTTATTCTATTTTTCATAAGGAGGAATGCTATGCTTTTTTCTACAATTTCAGGGGCAGTCTGCGGAGTGAATGGCTATATGATTGCCATTGAGGTGGATATGGCAGATGGACTGCCTTGTATTGAGATGGTCGGCTCTTTGGGGCGCGAAGTAAAAGAATCGGCAGAGAGGGTCCGGGTAGCATTGAGAAATATCGGGTATATTATCCCGCCAAAGCGTTTTACGGTTAATCTGTCTCCTGCCGGGATTAAAAAGGGAGGAACTGCCTTTGATGTGCCTATTGCATTAGGAATATTGGGCTGCATGGGGTGTCTGGAAATGCCGGAGTGTGAAAGCGTTCTTTCAGTGGGAGAATTGGGGTTGGATGGCTCTGTAAGAGGTGTGAAAGGAGTTTTACCAATCCTGCTTGCGGCAAAAGATGCAGGGATTAATACCTGTATCGTGCCGGAAAGCAATAGGAGGGAAGGCGAGTGTGTAAACGGCATCCGCGTTATCGGAGTTGAGAATTTTTGTGAAATCCTTGATTATCTTTCATCCCCTTCCGAGTTTCGGCAACGGAAAGGCAATGTAGATATGGTTGGAACAGTCGGGCAACAAAAAGTGAAAATACCGGATTTTTCAAACATTGCAGGGCAGACAATGGCTAAAAGAGCAGCTGAAATTGCAGCGGCGGGATTTCACAATCTTTTGCTGTATGGACCGCCCGGCACGGGGAAATCGATGATAGCTTCCGCCATTCCGGGAATACTTCCGCCGATGGATCCGGCGGAAATGTTGGATACTTCCGGAATATACAGTGTGGCAGGATTGCTGGATGAAGAAAAAAATTACATTAGAGAACGACCTTTTATGAGTCCGCATCATACCATTACACCGCAAGCGCTGATCGGAGGAGGCGTGATGCCCGGACCGGGGATTATATCTCTGGCCAATCACGGGGTTTTGTTTTTGGATGAATTGCCGGAATTTAAGAGGCGTACTCTGGACATGCTGCGACAACCTATAGAGGAAGGGAAAATAACAATCACAAGGAAAAGCGGAAACTATACCTATCCTTGCAATTTTATGCTCGTAGCAGCTATGAACCCATGTCCCTGTGGCTATTATCCCGATAGGAATAAATGTACATGCAGTGATAGGGAAGTTCATAGATATGTCAAAAGCATTTCAGGACCTTTGCTGAATCGGATCGATCTGAGCGTGGGCGTGATGAGAAGCGCCTATCAGGAAATTATATGTAGCGGAAAAGAGAAAGAAAACAGCCATACTGTCAGGAAAAGAGTGATGAAAGCGAGAAAAATACAGCAAGACAGGAACGGCGGAACATTTAATGGCAGGATTCCTGTATCAGAATTGTCAAAGATATGCAGGCTTACGCGGGAAGGAGAAAGGGAAATGGAAAACTATTATATTGCCAAAGAACTGAGTATGAGAGGGTACCATCGCATGCTCAGAGTAGCAAGGACTATTGCTGATCTGGAGGGGAGTGAAAAGATTGAAGGAAAACATATAATGGAAGCGGCGGCTTACCGCAGTATGCTGGATTAACGGGGGAAGGAAAATGAATGATACAGAGATGCGAACAGAATGGCATAGGGAGTGCGCGTATGCCTATTTTTGGGAAAGCGTGGAAGGGATAGGAGCAAAGAGCATTGAAAAATGTTATCGACAATATGGAAGTTATCAAAAAATGTATGAATCGGGTGGGGAAAAAGCGCTGACCGAAAAGCAAAGGGCTGAATGTAAAAAGCAGAGAAGCATATGGAATATAAAAGAGGAATACAAAAAGCTGAGGGATAATAAAATATGGTGTATACCAAAGCGGGTAAGCGGTTATCCGGACAGGCTGTTGTTAATCGATAATCCACCTTCTTCTCTGTTTGTAAGAGGAAAGCTGCCGAAGGCGGAACTTCCCTCTGTGGCAATTGTGGGAGCACGCCGGTGCTCGCCTTACGGAAGCACGATGGCAAAAGAATTGGGAAGAAGGATGGCAGAAAGCGGAATCCAGGTAATCAGTGGGCTGGCATCGGGAGTAGACGGCATCAGTCAAAGAGGTGCATTGCAGGGAAAAGGGGCGACTTTTGGCGTCTTGGGATGTGGGGTGGACATCTGTTATCCCGAAGAAAACCGGGATATCTTTTCCAGATTATCAATGGGAGAGAGCGGAGGGGGGATTATCAGTGAATATATGCCGGGAGTACAACCGGCTGCAGGCCGGTTTCCAATGAGAAACAGAATTATAAGCGGATTGGCTGATATATTGATTGTGGTAGAGGCCAAAGAAAAAAGCGGAACCTTTATTACTGTTTCCAGTGCGTTGGAGCAGGGAAAGGATGTTTATGTGCTTCCGGGGAGGCTGGGAGACCGATTGAGTTACGGGTGTAACAGGTTGATTGCACAAGGAGCCGGGATCATTTATGATCTGGATGAACTGATTGCGGAGCTTCTTGCAAATCGAAATGGAATGCCGGAAAGATGTGTAGTTTCCGGAATGAAAGCCAAAAGAGTTGCGACAGAAAGAGGGAGATTGGGCGAATTAGAGGAAAGATTGCTGGATATGTTGGAGATACAGTATCTTTCCGTAGATGATATTATGGAAAGGTTAAAGGGAGAAAAGCCGGTTCAGGAAGTGCTGACGGCACTGGCAACTTTGGAGTGCGTAGATCTGGTAGAAACAGAAGGCAGTTTTTACAGAAAAAAAGAAATTTTTGTGTAAAATTTTCGTCAAATTGCAATAAAAGGCATGAAAAATCTTGTGCAATTAGCAGAAACAAATATGATTTAAAAGCCTTGCAGTTGATAAATTTACGTGATAAAATGTTTACATAAATTTATATTTAGGTCTTGTTATGTCCTTCTTTAGGGAAAATTAATTGAAAGTTTACAAATTGTTATCAAACAGGACATAATGATGCAACTTGAATTTGACATTAAGGGGACTGTAAAACTATGAGTTTGTTGGGCAGAAGGAAAATGAGGATCGGTGACATACTGATAGCTGAGGGGGTTATTACTCCGGAACAGCTTGATCAGGCACTGGAACTCCAAAAAGAAAAGAAAAAACGTCTCGGCGAGATTTTGGTGACGGAGGGGTTTATCACAGATGATATCATGGCAGATGCCTTATGCCATCAGATGGGATATGAGCGTGCCAACCTGCAGGATACCAGGATACCGGATGATCTGATTTCCATGTTTGATGTGGAAATCTTAAAAAAATATACAGCGATCCCTTATTGCTATGATGATAAGAATATTAATATTATTAAAGTGGCAATGGCTGATCCCATGGATATGATGGCTGTTGATGATTTGTCCATGATTACCAGCCGTATGATCAGCCCCATGGTAGCAACGTCTCAAGAGATCATGGTGGCGATCGATAAGTATTACGGTAATGCGGAAGCGATCAAGGCGGCCAGCGATTATGAGCAGGAGCGAAGCGACCTGTTTGAAGAAGACGAAATGGATAAGATGATTAACGAAGACGTTAATAACTCTCCGATCGTCCAGCTGGTAAACGGTATGATCGAACAGGCTGTCAGACAGAGAGCTTCCGATATCCATATTGAAGCACTGGAGAAAAAAGTTCGTGTCAGATATCGTATCGACGGTGCTCTCCATGAGAGGATTACATATAATATCAAACTGTTACCGGCAATCGTTGCCAGACTGAAAGTTGTAGGCGGCATGGATATTTCCGAAAAGAGAAAGCCGCAGGACGGTCGTATTACTTCCTTTGTAGACGGCAGGGAGTACGATATCCGTGTATCCATTCTTCCTACGGTTTACGGCGAAAAAGTCGTAATGCGTATTACCAACAAGAATGCATTGACGAGAGATAAGTCGGAACTTGGTTTTGGTGAACATGATTTGAAGATGTTTGATCATATTCTGATGAATCCCCACGGCATCATTTTGGTAACGGGACCTACCGGTAGCGGTAAATCCACAACATTGTATACGGCACTCAGTGAGTTGAATAAAGAAGATGTAAATATTATCACTGTTGAGGACCCTGTGGAGGCCAATGTGGCAGGTATTAATCAGGTGCAGACCAATGTGAAGGCGGGGCTTACCTTTGCAAGCGCCCTTCGATCCATCTTGCGTCAGGATCCGGACATCATTATGATCGGTGAGATCCGTGATGAGGAGACGGCACAGATTGCGGTGCAGGCTTCTATTACCGGTCACTTGGTAGTAAGCACACTGCATACCAACTCGGCAGCCAGCACGGTAACCCGTTTGTCTGATATGGGACTTCCCAATTACATGATTGCGGATGCAACGGTTGGTATCATTGCACAGCGTCTGGTCAGAAGACTTTGCCCCAGGTGCAAAAAGAAGGTTCTTGCCAATGCAGAGCAGCTGGAACTTCTTGGTTTGCCGGAGAATGCGGAAGTGGAAATCTACGAGCCGGTTGGATGCTCGGGATGTGACAATAACGGTTTTAAAGGTCGTATCGGTGTCTATGAGATTATGGAGGTTACACCGGGAGTCAGAAAAGTCATTGCAGCGGGCGAAGATGCGGAGCATATTAAGCAGGCAGCATTGAAAGATGGCATGAGGACCTTGCGTATGTGTGCGACGCAGTATGTACTGGATGGCATCACATCAGTGTCGGAAATGATTAAGGTTTCTTTTGATTCATAAGAAAAAGAGAAGGCTCTTTTATAATAAGAAGGAGAAAGAGGAGGAAAGACAGTGGCTAGTTTCTCATATGTTGCCGTTGACAGCAAGGGCAAACAGGTAAAGGCTTCCATAGAAGCCGACAATCAGATGAAAGCATCTGACCAGTTAAAAAAAGAAGGTTTGACAGTCATCGAATTAAAAGAACAGGGTATGTTGGATAAAGACATTAACCTGGGCGGATTGTTCAAGAAAAAAGTTAAGACGAGAGATCTGAGTTTGTTCTGCAGACAGTTCGTAAGCTTACATCGTGCGGGTGTTACGATTATCGAATCCATGAGGATGTTGACGGAGCAGACGGAGAATCCCACGTTGAGGGAAGCGTTGCAGGAAGTGTCTGCCAATGTGCAAAAGGGTGAGACGCTTGCCAATTCCATGAGGGCTCGCTCGGATGTGTTCCCGCCTTTGCTGGCGCATATGGTTGCTGCCGGTGAGGCATCCGGTAGCTTGGATGTTGCTTTTGAACGTATGGCGGTTCAGTTTGAGCAGAGTGCCAAGATTAACGGCATGATTAAAAAAGCCATGGTATATCCTATCATGGTATTGATTGTAGCTGTAGTTGTTGTTATCGTCATGCTGACTTTCGTTGTTCCGACTTTTATGGAAATGTTTGCAGATATGGATATTGAAATGCCGAAGATCACATTGATGGTAGTGGCTGCTTCGGAATTCATGCAGAAACACTGGATCGTGATTGTAGCCGTTATTATAGCGTTGGTAGCGTTCTTTAAATATTTCGGCAAGACGGCGACAGGTAAGGGTATTATTCATAAGGCACTGATCAAGATGCCGTTGTTTGGTGATTTGACCGTCAAATCCAGCTCTGCAAAGTTTGCCCGTAATCTTTCTACGATGTTGGCAGCGGGTATTTCCATGCCGGATGCGGTGCAGATTGTTGGCGATACCATGAATAATGTTTATTATGAAGAATGTATGAAAAATGCCAAGAATGATGTTATGCAGGGTATTCCCTTGTCGACTCCGTTGGAGAAGTCGGGATTGTTTCCGCCTATGGTATATCATATGACCAGGATTGGTGAAGAAACAGGTAATACCGAAGATATGTTGAATACTCTGGCTAATTATTATGAGGAAGAAGTAGAAATGGCGACACAGTCTTTGATGGCTGCGTTGGAACCCCTCATCATCATTATTCTGGCGGGAGTCTGTGGTACCATTATCGGTGCGGTTATTGCTCCGATGGGTGCGATGTACGAAGGCTTAGACAGCTTGTAAAATTTGATTAGAGATCTGTTGAATAGGGGAACAGATTTTTAATAGATAAAAAATATAAAAGGAGAGAATTTATCATGAAAAAGACAAATAACAAAGGTTTCTCACTTGTTGAGTTGATTATCGTTATTGCTATCATGGCAATCTTAATCGGTGTTTTGGCACCTCAGTATTTGAAATATGTAGAAAAATCCAGAGTATCCGCAGATAAAGACCAGTTGGACAGCGTATACAATGCTTGTACAATCGCTGCATCTGATCCGGATATCCTTGATGCACCCGGCAATGGCGTTGCTGTTAACTGGTCATCAAGTTGGGGGCAGGAAGTTACCAGCACACTTGGTGTTACCAACGTTTCTAGCTTGAAATGGAAATCCAAATCAGCAAGCCAGGGAATGGGCGCACCTAGTGTAACAGTAGATTCACAGGGCAACTTTACTGTTACCAGAGGTTCCTTATCGGTTCCTGAGCAATAAAGCTTAGTTAAGACGGCACAAGGAGACATTCCCCTATGACCACTGACACATGGATGTTTGAGATAATTTTATATGCGGTGGCATTCTTATACGGAATCGTAATAGGCAGCTTTTTAAATGTCTGCATATTACGAATTCCGTTAAAAGAAAGTATCGCAAAGCAAAGATCACATTGTATGAATTGCGGCTATCAGCTGGCTTGGTATGATTTGATTCCATTATTCTCATATATATTCCTTCGTGGTAAATGTCGAAAGTGCGGTTCACATATATCCCTCCAGTATCCTCTGGTTGAGGCACTAAACGGAGTCTTATATGTACTGATTTTCTTAGTAAACGGTTGGAGTATAGATTCAGTTATATACTGTTTATTAGCATCAGCGTTAATTGTACTTAGCGTGATTGATTTTAGAACTTATGAGATTCCTTTTGGAATCAACTTGTTTATACTGGCACTGGGACTGATTCATCTTATATTTCACTTAGGGGATTGGGTGGATTATGGAATCGGTCTCCTTGCTGTCAGTGGTTTTTTATGGATTTTATATCAGGTAACAAGAGGCGCTGCCATCGGTGGCGGTGATGTCAAACTAATGGGCGCAGCCGGATTGTTGATCGGCTGGAAATTATCTGTTCTGGCATTTTTGCTGGGATGTATTCTTGGTTCTGTGATTCATTTAATCCGGATGAAGGTGTCCGGTGCAGAACACAGATTGGCAATGGGGCCTTATCTTTCGGCGGGAATATTGATCGCTGTATTGTGGGGCAATCAATTTTTAAATTGGTATTTAGGTTCGTTTACAGCTCCGATGGGGTAACGGACTTTATATAGAAGAAAAAAGATAAACGATGGAATTCTTATTCCATATTCAGGGAGGTAAATCATG
The DNA here is from genome assembly GCA_051877575.1 of Lachnospiraceae bacterium. Lineage (GTDB taxonomy): Bacteria > Bacillota > Clostridia > Lachnospirales > Lachnospiraceae > UBA2882. The sequence goes on from JBJEJA010000028.1 coordinate 75,118, forward strand.
GCAAAGGCACAAAGAGTACTTAGCATTGAAATTGGATATTCCTTGACACAGGTCTGTGAAATGGATTTCCAATCAAAGCATCCACAGGTATATGGCGTTTTCAGTATGAAGACACCGGAGGGTATCTTGGATGATGGATTTATCAAGCCGACGGAAGAATTCGTCAACGACTTGAAATCCTACATTACGGCAAACGGAATGACTGCGAAGAAGGTAATTTTTGCAGTATCATCCACCAAAATTGCCAATAGGGAAGCACAAATTCCTTTTGTAAAGGAGAAAATGGTGCGTGATATGTTGATGGCTAATATCACGGATTATTTTCCGGTAGATCCCAGTCAGTATCAGTTTGCACACAACATTATGGATACTGTTACGGATGATGCCGGCAATAAGCAGTATCGTGTCATGGTCATGGCTGCTCCTGCGGATATGTTAAGAGGATATCATGTATTGGCAGAGGCACTGGGATTGGATCTTGCATCCATCGATTATAGTGGTAACAGTATTTTCCAGGCATTGCGTCATAAATTCGCAACAGGTGTTAACCTGACAGTTAAGATTGATGAGAGATCTTCACTTTTGACGGTTACCAATAATGGTGTTATTACTATGCAGCGCCCCGGTATTTACGGAGCGGATCAGGTTGTTGATATCCTGATGGAGACAGATGTCTATGGCGAACCGCTTACATATGAGGCTGCAATCAAGACCCTGCGTCGTAATAACCTTGTTATGAGACCTGAGGAAGAGAGCCTTCTTGCCGAAAAGGAAGAGGAAGTACAGAAATTAGAGAGAGATCAGCAGGAAGCAATGGCTCTTGCCAATGCAACCGGCGACACTTCGAAAGTGGCGTCTGCGACTGTTGCAGCAAAGCAGGCGGGTGCCAATTTAAAGATGCTCCGCTTAAGAAGAGATGTAACGATCAGCTATCAGCAGTTGATTGGTTCCATTGTTCGTGTTATTGATTATTACAACTCCAAAAACAGAGATGCGGCAATTGATAATATTATCATTACCGGTATTGCGGCTGACTTCTGGGGATTTGCCGGATTACTTTCTCAGGAATTGGGACGTAATGTAGAAGTGTTGAAGGATCTTGCAGGTACCAATATCAATCAGGGCCTTCACTTACAGGGAGTATCTCTTGGTGATTATATTTCTGTCATTGGTGCAGGACTTGGTTCTGTCGGATTTATGCCGGCGACTCCTGAGGACAAGAAAAAAGGAAAAGGCGGTATTGATGCCAAAGCATCCTTAGAAAGTATCGGAAATAATGATAGATTGCCATACATTGTTTTGGGTGCGGGAGCAGGTATTGCAGTAATCATTTGTGCAATAGCATTGGTTCCTTACTTTATGACAAAGACGGAAAATCAAAATCTGCAGGAGAAAAAAGCACAATTAGCTCCTGTTCAGGATACTTATAATGAATATGTGGCTACAGAGAGTAATTATAATTACATTATGGCTTTAGATGGTGCAACACAGAATACAAATGCGGATCTTCCGGAGATCATTGGTGAGATGGAAAGTAAATTCCCTTCCCAGACCATGGTATCGGCTATGACTGTAACGGAAGAGGGAATCACAATGACTATTCAGGTTCCCAATAAGCAAAGTATTGCCAAAACGCTTGTGGAATTCCGCCGGATGCCGTATTTCTCCGAAATCAGAACTGTTGGGTTCACAGAGGAACAGGATATGGAGACAGGTGTGATTACCGATTTGTATACCTTGGAATGTGTATATGGTGAAAATCCATATATTGAAACAGAGGAAACTGATGATCAGCAGGTGACAGAAGAATCGCCTGTACAGGAATAACGGGGGGATATGAGACATGAAGAAAGCAAAAAAGAGTGATATTAATATTTTAATCATGTTGATAGGTGTCTTACTTGCTGTTGCTGCGTATTTCTTTGTATATACTTCATTCAAAGAGAAAACAGCAGAATTGGAAGGACAGAATGCTTCTCTTGAAACAGAGGTGGCAGAACTCCAGAAATTGGCAGAGAATAAGGAGTTTTATCTGGAAGAGACAGCCAGAATGAATGATGAGATGGTTGCTGTCATTGCAAAATATCCAAGTGATGTCAGAACAGAAGATGAAATCATGTATACGGTTGAGCTTGAAAATGTATATTCCATTTGGGTAAATGCATTGCAGGCCGGAGATAAAGAGATGATACAGGTTGCGACAGATGCACAACAGCCCCAGCAGGATGTTGTGACAGAAGATGCTCCGGTAGAAGATGATGGCTCACAGGATAGTGTCACAGCAACCGGAGGATATCAGGATACGGTATTCCTGTACAATTCTCCTTTTACCATTAACTTCAAGGTTACATATCGATCTATGAAGGATATTGTTTCTGCTATTATCGGGTCTGATGAGCGAATGAATATTACCAATCTGTCTTTGGCGTATGATGCTGATACGGGATGCCTTTCCGGTAGCATGAATGCCAATATGTTCACAATGTCCGGTACAGATGCGGTATATGAAGAGTTGAATATACCGGGTGTAAGCACGGGAACAGCAGACTTCTTCCAGTCCGGTACAGTACTTGATCTGAACAAAAATGCAGTTGCTGAAGCAGAAGACGGTGATGGGGAGAATTCTGACGAGGACAGTACATCTGAGGATGCTCCCAAAAACGATGATTAATGATTGATTGAAAGTTAGGGGTTCCTTATGAAGAATATCAAAAAGGACAACAGCGGTTTTACCTTAGTTGAATTACTGATTGCGATTGTCATCATCGCGATTGTTATGATCCCGATGTACAGTAATTTTCGCGAATCTACATATCTGAACGGCAAGGCTAAAGCAGCCATGGATGCTACCAATATGGCAAGCAATATCATGGAAGGTTTAAGCGCCTATGCTCCGGATGAAATTATTTTGGGGTTTTATAGTGTAGATAAGAGAAATGTCAGTAATAATTCACTCCCGGAATTGAATATTTTACCGAATGAAGTTCAGTTGACTGCCGGATACGGAGATTTAAAGAACGTTACAATTACAACCGATGCCGAGGGTAATGTGACTGATACACAGGCGGAAATCAATTTGAATACTAAGGGGATGACCGCGGGGGGAAGCGGATACTCATACGCAGGTGCTTTATATGCTGAAACATTAAATGGGGCAGCGGCACCGGAAAGAAGCAATGAGTATTTGAAGGTAAAAAAATCTGCGGATGATAAATATTATTTTTATATTGAAGGCGCAAAACAGGCGAGAGGAACCTATGACCTGATTATAGAGCTGGATGCGTCCGCATCATCCGGATATAGCGGTGACCTGAATAATGATGGTATCATTGATACCGGCGCCGGTGAAAGCGAACGATACAATGACTATGAGTCTGCTGAGATTACAAGCATTAATCCGTTGTTTGACGGTGTTTATACAGACAGCTCAAATGCCATGAGTGATGCAGAGGCGTTTTTCTTTACGAAATATAATGGCTATGGAAACTTACAGGCAGGCGATTTATATCCGTATTTAGAGAGAACGTGTGTAATTACGTTGTTGCGAGATGTGGATGGTTTTGCCAAGATTATGTGTACGGAGACATATAAGATAAGAAGCGATGGCTGGGTATCTCTGCCGGTTTCCGGCACATGGTTGGACTTGAATTCTTCTTTTGACACAAATGTACATACATTATCCTCCGTGACAGTTTTTGACGGAAGTGTCTATAAGCAGGAGCCAAGAGATATTTATATTTATTATATGCCCAATTATCAGTCAAAAGATGGAAAGGTACTGGATAATTTCCAGATATCAAATGCATCTAATATACCTGTCAATGTTCACATTGTCAGATTAAAGACGGCGGAGACGACAGATGCTTTAGAGACAACTTATCGTTCTTCGTTAACAATATCTGATGATGCGTCAGATGGTTACCAGACACAGATTTATTCCAATCTTCGGGATAATATCATGAAGAGTAATGCTGATAATCAGGTAAATCGTAATAATTTTCTTAGATGCAGAGTAACAATCAATGGGGCGTGGATTGCATCTGCAACTCCCGTTTATCAGGAAATCGTTCATGAAAACGGCGGTGTAAAGACAGCGGTTATGGATCGGCTTTACGGGGTAACAATATACGTTTATGAAGAGGGCGCCGCTGCAAACGGATTTAGCAGGGATGATCTGATTACTATATTTGACGGCAGTTCGTCACAGTAAGAAAGGAAGATTTTGCTGATGATAGCGAGATGGATGGATAAATTCAATAAAAGGAAGAAGGATAACCGCGGATCTGCGTTGGTTATGGTAATCATATCGATTGCATTTATCGGAACTCTTGTTGCGATGATGGTATATCTTGTTTATTACAACTATTTGATGAAATATACCGATCGTGCGGCGAAGGATAACTTTTATACAGCTGAATCAGCATTAAATGAGATTAAGGCCGGTATTGAGAAGGATGTTTCTGATGCCATGGTAGAGAGTTATTATAAGGTTATTTCAGAACATACGGCAGATACGGCTCAAAATCAGCAGGCTTATTTTGAAATCGAGTATAAAGATACTTTAAAAAGTATTTTAAATGTACAGAGCCAGGTTATGGGTGCATCAGGGTTGCAAGAGGATGTGAATTATTATGACCCTGCGAATCTTGCGGCATATTGGATTGAGACACCAAGAGCTGCGGCACCGGGGCAGGAGGGAGCCTATGTAGAGACGCTTCCTCACGACAGTTGGACCGGTCTTGCTACGGATACCGGTCTTGCAGACTTTAAAAACGATGGTCCGGTGGTTGTCTATAAGGCCGGCAATATTATAGAATTTAAGAATGTTCGGATATCTTATACCGATAAAGATGGTTATGTATCTATAATAGAAACGGATATTGATATTGAAACACCGGAAATTAATTTTGCCAATGTTACAAGTATTCCTAAACTGGAGAGCTATTCTTTGGTCAGTGCCGGTGGTATTTATAACGGATATCAGAGGAATGCAGAAACACATAAACCCATAGAGGCACCGGGTACTCAGACAAGTACCGTTGTTACAGGTAACGTTTATGGCGGTGAAAAAGGTATTTATGTTAACGGTGTAAACGGTCAAATCAGTTTTGAGTTAAAGTCGGGAGATGCTGCCACGGACTTTACGCTTACTGCTGATAAAATCAGTGCTTCTAACGGAAGAAATCAGAATGAAAGCGGAACCAGCAGCAGTCCGGCGTCCAGACCCAGTATTCTTGTAAGCGAGGAGTATGAGGTATGGGCAAGAAATTTGTATGTGGAGTCTGCAACAATGGATGTGGCTGCAAATTGTTTTGTCCAGGATGATTTGACTTTGGATGGTACATATCCGAAAATTGCCATGAGCGGCAGATACTATGGTTATGGTTCCGAGTACGGAACGGCAGAAAATAACAGTGCAATCTTGTTAAACGGTGCACATAGTACAGTGGATTTTTCTGATTTGAAACAATTGACTTTGTCGGGGCATGCATATGTCGGAAGTGTTCATTATAATGCGGCAGATAATAATCCGGCTGGGGATTATGTCGAGGATTGGGATGATTATAATGAAGAGAAAAAGAGACTGGATAAAGATGGAACAACAGCTGATTGGTCTAAGACGGGTACACAGTTGAATGAAAATGTATCGGTATCCAATAATTCAGACGTGTTGATGGGACAATCGGTAGCAGTCAAGAGCGACCAGTTGATGTATATGGTGCCGGTAGAATGTATGGGATATGATGGAGATACACAGATACTTGCCAAAAATCCCATGACTTATGAGGAGTATACAAAGTTTGCGACTACCTATATCCCCGAATATGATGCCAATGGAAAGGTTGTAACGAGGGATGGCCAGGTTGTATATACAGATCAGTTAAAATATACCATGGTCAGATTGGATGTAGTGATGAACAAAGTCGGGGCATCTCCCAATAGTTATGGCGCTACATATACACCTGTATTCCGCCGCGTCAACGGAACGATTCTTGTATATTTTTATCTGAATTTCACATCGGATGAAAAGGCAAATGAATTCTTCAGGGATTATTATAATGCGGATAAGGATGCTTTTAACCGTTATTTTAATACGTATGTTGCTTCTTATTCCATCAATAGCGATGTATTGGATGCAAATAATGGTCTTTTGAGTGTTGCGGGCAATATGTTGTATAAGCGAGGAAGCAGCATATATCTGAAAGAAGATACTTTTGACGAAGATTTGGTTAATTTTGAAGCGATGGAGAATAATCGCAAAATGTATTTGAGTTATTATCAGGGATTGTCAAAATATCTGATGAAAACAACGGATGATTTATCGGCGTCACAATTAAAAAATGATGTATTTACCAATATTGCAGTAGATGAAAGTACATTTGACGATTATGTGCAGGCCGGTTCTTTCAAAACATTCAAGAATACGGATGATAAGGTTGTTGCTATTGTTGTAAACAATGCAAATAGTGGATCTTTTGTGTTGGATGAAGGAGCATATCCGGATATTCATCTTATTATTGCCAGCGGAGATGTTACTGTAAATGTAAGTACTTTTGAAGGTTTGATTTTCAGTGGCGGAAATATCTATATCGGAAGGAACAATACGAGGATTGATTATGACCCGGCCGAAGTACAGAAAGCGATGACTGCCAAGACAGAGAGCGGAACGTATGTATTTGAAGTGCTTCAGAATGGTGTTGCTTATGCAAATTCTTTGGGAACAACAGATCAGGATCTTTTAGATGCTATTGAAGAACAAAAAGAGAGAGATGTGGTAAGAGCGACGGATCTGGTTAAGTTTGTGAACTGGAATAAGGAGTAAATGTGTATGAGAAAGGATAACAAAGGCTTTAGTCTGGTAGAGTTAATTGTTGTTATTGCAATCATGGCAATATTGGCTACCATTATGGCTGTCAATATTGGGCGGCTCAGTGGATATCGTGCAAAAGAGTGCAGAAGTAAAGTGATTTCCAGTTTGGAAAATGGCAGAACAATGGCACTGAGCAAATCGAGAGGCGGCACCAATACATCCAATGCCAATACCTATCTGGTGTTTGTTAAGAATACAACAGATAACTGCAATTATTGCATTACAGTAACGGAAAATGAAATTACGGATGTCAAAAAAATCAGCAAAGGTAATGTTACACTTTCTGTAGCATATTCTCAGGATGCATCATCGGGAACACCTGTTGGAAGTTTTGCAGCCGGGGTTAAGAATTTATCAATTGCGACGGCACAGGATGTGCTTGATAATGGTGTGGCCAGTGGTACGGTGGTAGCGTTTAACAGACAAAGCGGTGGCTTGCTGCCGACAGACGGTGGGGATAATCTCTATCATATGTTTGCTTCTGCGGGAGCTTATCAATATGAGATCACCATCCATCCTAAGACCGGCAAAGTGGAAGTTGGAGAAAGAACAAAAATCAGTCACTCATAAGATATATAATATGGGAGGAAGAGTATGATATTCCGGGGTAAGAACAAAAAATTGAATAACAAAGGATTTTCTTTAGTGGAGATCTTGGTTGCCATGGCAATTTTGGGAGTTGTTTCTCTGGCAATCTATTCTTTCATGAATACAGGGGCAAGATTATATCAGAAAACAAGTTCTGATGCGGATATCCAAACAGAAGCACAGCTGGTAGCAAATTCAATCAGCGACTTAATCATTGATTGTGAAATTAACATCAGCTATGGCCCCACTGTTTCTGATCGAATTCCGGAGTATAAGGGGACTGTTTCAGGATCGGGACTACCCGGAGGAAGCAATCCGGATGCCGATAATATTTTAGAGATTGATAATAACAATTATCAGTTTTTGATTATTCCGGATGGAGAGAACCTTTTCTATTTGGAGAGAAGAGCGCAGGCCGGAAGTGATGTATATGAAGCTTATGATCTGAGCAAGGCGCAACTGTTAGCAGAAAATGTCACTGATTTTTCAGTGGATTTAAGCCGTGTGACAGGAAAAAGTAAGAATATTGTAACCTTTTCCCTGACTTACGAGCGCGGTGGCAGACGTTACAGCGGTAACTATCAGGTGAATCTGCGAAATTCAGTCAGTGTCAACCAGGTTGTTGACAAAGTAGTAGATAAAAATGCAAGTATCACCAAAATTATTGTTTCGCCTGATATTGTATATGTGGATGTCAAAGGAAAAGATAATCCGCAGACGGTCCCTCCGGAGAAGACGCAGACCTTTATTGCGAGCAGTGATGCAAGGAATGTGACAACACAGAAACTGTATACGTGGAGTATTGCGTCAGGCTATACAGGTGCTACTATTACATCGGGAGCTGACGATAAGAGTTGTACGATTAAGTTTGATGAATACTTATATACAGATCCGGCTATGGGTAACGTGATTCCGTCGTCCTTTAATGTGACGGCTACCAGCACGATTAACAATCCGCAGACCGGTGCGCCGGTAACCGGCGTGGCAACTGTTTATTATAGAAAGATTTTGGATATGTCGGTTGTGCCAAGCCGTGGCGTAGATAAATCAACGAATACAGTTGCACCTGAAACCACAGCACTTTTTACGGCGGAGATCAGTGATTATAATCTGAGTGCCGGGGATAAACTTTGTAATTGGACATTACAATATAGGACAGCGGGTAAGGAATGGGCCGTATGTAACGATGCCGGAATTGCAAAACTCGGAACGGCAGGAAGTTCTGCCTATGTAACGCTTGGCAGTAATGCAAATGAAAAATATGAATTTCGTCTTACGGCTGTATCCAGATGGGATGGCAGCTGGGATGCAAGCTATGAGTTTGGTGTGGCCGAGGTAGAAGAAAGCAGCGGTGCAGATTGTGCCAGCCGTGGTGTGGAGATTGATCTGACGGCAATGTATAAGGCGGGAAAACTACCTGTTGTCGAAAACTGGGTAACAACAGTTAACAATGTTCAGTTGCATGTTGACAAGATTATTGGCATTGAATTGAATAACTTTTCAGGAAATGATACATTAAAGAACTTGATGTGCTTTTCAAGAGATGGAAAAGCATATATGTATTTGGACTATGCATCCATGAGATATACAGAAGGACGAGAGCAGCTTACCTATTATGGAAATGGGCAGAATGTATCTGTAATTTTGACTTGTTTGATGGAAGATGGTGTCACGATATATACGCAGACAGCCAATTTTAATTTGGATCCGGTTCGGCTTCTTGCCGGAAAACCTACGGATGGAAGTACTATTCTGATTGATCGAGGGAGCGGTTATAATATGAGCTTTTCTACAACCGGATATAATATTTCCAAGAAAAATCAGATTGGCATATATGTTAAGGATAGTGGGGCTGACAGTTATATGAATGCCAATGCCAATGAGTATGGGATGATTGATGCCAATAATTATATAGATATTAATTATATCAGTTCTTTGGGTAATCGTTATAATTATGTGGATAAGGGTGTTGTTAGATTAACGGCAAAGACCGGTACTGATTTTTATCCGAAAGATTCGGTTAATTTTATGATTACGATTGAGGACTATTATAAAACTGCGCTGGCATTTGATACGAGTCATTTGGCGAACTGTTCTTACACTTTTGATGCTTATGTGTCTAATGTGGAAGGAGCGAGTTTGTTTATTGCTGAACCGTCTTATTCCGGTTTAACGCAAAATGGAGACGGAAGCTATCAATGTGCTTGTTCTGTGAAAGCGGTTTCAAAGACCGGGGCAGATGGTGCAGCCACTATACAGGAGTTGAGTGCAAATACAGGGACGGATATTACGTTGTCTTCCGGTGAAGTTATACAGTTTAATGTAGTTGTAAATAATAATACGGTTTCCTACTTTACATTGTCTTATAATGGTGGAAAGTATTATTATAATTCCACCTATCATTGTTGGAAAAAAATGTCTTAAATAGCGGTTAATCGCACTGATTAGATTTAAAATACCAATACTTTGGTTGTTTGGGGAGAAAAGCATGAAAAAGATGAAAAAGCATTACAAAAAATTCATATGCGGATTGGTCTTACTGGCAATTGTAGCATCGGTTATCGCCGTTGATATGAAACGTTCTGCGACGGATGTCTATGCAAAACAGAATACCTTTTATCCGATTACGACATCCTACAAGACCAATGGATTAAAAATATTGGAAGTGACTGCTTCACCGAATGATACAGAACTTGGTTATTTTATTGGTGGCGCAGGAAATGACACATCAATACTTACCTATACATATGGTAAAAGATTTAATTCTTTTTCAAGCGGCTCGGCGGAATGGGGAGTAGAGGAAGCGGAAGTTGCCTTTGCTTTGAGGCGTTATGGTATGATTAAACCTTATGGAACGGATAATCACATTGGTACGCTCTCTGAGTATCCGATTTATGATGCCGGAAACAAAGGCTTGTTTGGTCAGGCTGGATCTAATGATTTTAGAGCCTATCCCAGTATAGCATCCGGGAAAATGATACAGGGACATTATGAAGTTGTTGCAAGCGGCATATATAAGCTGAAAGACGGATATACCATTGCGACCGGTACAGAGACATTGGATCATGCTTATGATGCAACCGGACATAGATTGACAGCGTTGGAACAGAATTATATTTATAAAATTACAAGCGTCAGTGCCAATCAAATACCTGTCGTAGATGATCCAACTGTCAGTGGGAATGATATTGTCAATAAATATGAGAAAATTCCTTCCAGAAATGGCATTCCGGAGGGAATTGAGACTGTAACGAACGGCAGCGGAAATGTTAGTTTTGTATATCGGGAAAATCTTGCAGATATTTACTATGGATTTGATGCTTCTGAGTCAAATGTAGGCTTTTTATCCCAGAATAGAAATTACAGAGTCGGTGACTGGATCAAGGAATATATTCTTGGAGATGCAACACTTTCGTGTAGTATTTCCTACAAAAATGTGACTCTTGATCAGTTGACGGCAGATGATATCAACAATTACGATTTGATATACATATCCGGAACGGCAGACGAATATGCGGGTATGGATATGAGCACTGCCATTCTGAAGGAGTTATATAACCAGTCGGCTATTTATCATAAGGCTGTGATCATGGATTATGAGTTGTACAATGATGCGGATGGAAATATGTCCAATCTGGATAAACTGGCCCTTTTATTGTGGCAGGAAGATCAGGAACAGATTTCACAGCAGAGTTTTTGCAGCAGTTATTTTAATGAAGTGACAGCTGCAGATTCACAAAAACTCGGCCTTAGTAAAAAGGATAAGCATTATGTAATCGGAGATGATGTGGCATTTGCTGCTACTTTGAACTATGGTGCGGAGGGGTATAATTTCCTAAAAGCATCTATGATGACCGGTTATAACGGTAACCTGGCAATCAATAACGTATATGTCTATAATCATCATTATACGGATTTCCAAAATTCAAAGCTGGAACAGTTCCAGGTTGATGCATTGGGAAATATTGCAAACGGTGACTTAAACAGCTTGTATAATAATGGGGCCATTGCCGGTGGTTTTCAGGCGGTTGTTTCTTATATCAGTTATAATAATGATGATTTGAATACAAGAAAGAGAACGGATGGTTCAATTACTGTTGGTTCCATGACGGAAGGATATGTGACACCTGCTATTGCAATCCAGTATATCCTGTGTTATCGGGGTGAGGATTTGGCGCTGACCAAGGCTTCCTATCATGTACTTGAGATTGAGCCAACCAAAGAATTCCGTTTCAATTCCACAATGGAGTCAAAGGATTATTCTTTGGAAACGGGAACGGTAAAAGATGCAAGAAAAGCATTTATCAGCCAATGTCTGAATGGTAATATGACAGCTGATGAGCAGATGGATCTTGTGGAGTTTACAAGTATTACAGTTGATCAGTTTAATACAATGCAAACAGATTTATTGCGAGATTATGATGTTGTTTATATTGGTAGTCAAAGCAATACATATTATAAGCATGTGGATGGAGATACGCAGATCATCAATAATGGAAGTGTTAGCCAGACAACGGGGGCATTAACGAGTTTCTCTAATACTAACATGATAGGCAATGTCTATTATGGTTATGGGGATTTGGTTACAAGCGATGACAGTACCCAATATTATTCTTCCAGAGATTTGACGGAAGCGAAATTAATTGAGTTAAAAGAATATTTGCAAGGCGGCGGTCTTGTGATCGGAGCAGCGGATTTGATCCGGTCTCAAGGAAAGGGCAATTTGATTATCAATCCTACTGCGGTATCTGCGGGAAGCAGTGGCACTGTAATAGATCATGGAAGAATGGATGATTCTTCTAATATGTATGAGTTTTTCTGCTATGCTGCAGGCCGTTCGGACACGGGAACAACTGATCCTTCGGGTGTGACCACGAAATTTTTCAATTGTATCAGTGAAGGCGATCTGATTGAAGGAATTTATGGAGATGCGGATGTTATTAATTATCTGAACAGAGAAAGAGTAACGCTTCAGCTGTTGGAAAAACCGACTGACTTTAGTCATAACATAGGTGATAATACCGTTTCTTATTTGTTGGCAGATAAGAATGACGGTAAATATTATTTGGATTATCAGTTTATTATCAATAGTTCTTCCGCAGTTCTTGGCAATACGGAGTATTACGAGATTCATTTTTATCAGGATGTCAATGCAGATGGCAGATTTACAGATACTGAGGAATTGCATGACTATAAGATTACACTGGAAGCAGATGATTCTACTGTGTCGGGTGTGGCAGATGCCGATGGAGTCACACATTACAATTTGAACAATGGTGTTGTTTATAATCTGAGAAGAAATGTTCCTTCGGATGAAGGCGGAATTATTAACTGGTGTATTGAAGTGGAGAAAGTAACAGATCCGGATGTTGCATGCAGAGAGAATGGTTATACGGCTATCAAGCCCAGAGAGCAGAAATATATCAACATCCTTCAGATTGTACCGGATGATGGTTCAACCATCAACTTGGAGAGCCTGATGGATGAGAATAATCAGGATGTACTTAAGCAATATTTGAAAGATGTTGTTGTAACTGACCAATATGAAATTAATGTAAGAACCGTTACGGTCAGTCAGTTCCAGAAGGATGCTACACACGCTTATGAAACTGAGTATTCCAGTGATTCAAGTGCGGCGGACTATAACCAGAAGCAGTTCCATGTAGAAGAAGAACTGTGGCAGTACTTTTTCAGTAATTTTGAACGTACGGCCGGAGACAATGCGGGATATACCGATGCACAGATACAGGCAGATAAAGATAAGCCGATGTCTGTTAATATGGTTATTTTAGGATTTGGTGAGGATTATACACAGTTTACCAGTTTGAATGCTGTCAATGCGATTAAAGAGTATATTGCATCAGGAAAGCCTTTGCTGACCAGTAACAATGTTGTTGCTATGAATATTTTTAATGAATATGTAGTGAAGGATGGTAAGGTAGAGATTAAAGAATCCGGTAGCAGAACCTTTAATACAAGTTTTTTGGATGCATTTGCCCAGGATCGCTATGGTTTGACCAATCCGATTTACAACGCTTATCTGAATCCTATTAATATTAACAAGATAGCGACTCAATTTACAAAGACGGCGGATGCAAGTGCATGGGATGGTTATGTTGTAACCAGAGAGCAAAATAATCAGGCTATCGGATATGTGCAGAAGTCGGGCAGGACCGGATTTTATGCAAATGTTTATCCGTATACCAATACGGTATGGAGCAGGACCAGAACAACGGAGAAGCTTTCACTGCAGCAGAGCTTTATCAATGCCGGGTCTATAGATGCTTTGACATCTACCGGTGATCCGTCTGCAGCGGCAACCAGAACTTATGTGGATCAGATGAATGATGGGCAGATTTCCCATTATCCGTATACGATCAACGGAAGTGTGACGGTATCCAAGTCACATGCCCAGTACTTCCAACTTGATCTGGATACAGATTCAGATATGGACGGTAATTCCGATACGGTTGTATGGTATACATTGGGAGATATGGCGGATAGCAATAATAATGTGATTGCCGGGGCAGATATTTATTCTGTTACACCGGGTGATGGCATCAATAACTATTATATTTATAATTCAGGTAACGTGACATTTACGGCGTTTGGTGCAAATGGGCAGAATGCGATTACGGATAATGAGGCGAAACTGTTTGTCAACACCTTGGTTGCAGCCTATGAATCAGGCATTGTGAATCCGGTTGTATCGTTCTATGAGACCAGTGATTCCAATGGCAATATGCTTGACAGTATTGCAGTGCCTTACGATTATAATGTGACGGGCAAGAATAATATCGATTCTTCCATCCAGATGAATGAAAGAGGAACGGATTATTTATATAAGTTTGTAAATCCCAATACTCAGACCGGTGTGGAAGCCGATGGAACCAAGGCATACTTTAAGATTACCGATACCAATCTGATCAAAGGAGTTGATTCTGAAGATAAGTATGCAAAGGTATACTTTTATATGGAAGTGACAGGCACTCCGGGAACAGATGTTACCTGGAAGGATGGAAATGTGACAAAATCAGGAAAGGTAATGCAGATTCAATTGAATGACAATACTGTTGTCAATGTGGTAAGAATACCGATTACAGTTTACAATGCGGATTTCAGTCAGAAGATATGTGATACCGGTATTGGAATTGCAGATACGGAGCTTGAGGTTGGTACGATGTATGGTTTCTATGTGCCGATGTCTTACTTGAAGGAAAAGGGAGCTGTGAATATTTATATTCAGACCAATACGGGATATAAAGCAATCAGTGGTACTAATGGAAACCAGATTGAACGACCTCTGGGTACCGGCTTTGATATGTTCACCATTATCAAGCAGGATCTTCTGAAACTTGATTAAAAAACTCACATAATTGATGACGCATTTTTTGTGAAAAATGTGTAAAAATAAAAAAAAGACCTTTACAGGTCTTTTTTTTTCGTGTATAGTGTGAAACGATTACTTGGAATAAGGGGAATGTTTTATGGCAAAGTATTTAGTGATTGTGGAATCACCGGCCAAAGTGAAGACCATTAAAAAGTTTTTGGGACCTAATTATGAAGTCATGGCCAGCAACGGACATGTAAGGGATTTGCCCAAGAGCCAGCTTGGAATTGATGTGGAGCATGATTATGAACCCAAATATATCACCATCAGAGGGAAGGGCGACATATTGGCTGCGCTCCGAAAAGAAGTCAAGAAAGCGGATAAAATCTATCTTGCAACCGACCCGGACCGGGAAGGAGAGGCAATTTCCTGGCATTTGTATGTGGCACTAAAGCTGGAAGATAAAAAAGTATATCGGATTACTTTTAATGAAATTACCAAAAATGCAGTCAAAGAATCTCTGAAAAATCCCAGAGAGATTAACATGGATCTGGTAGATGCCCAGCAGGCAAGGCGTATGCTGGACCGTATGGTGGGATATCGGATTTCGCCGCTTTTGTGGGCAAAGGTAAAGAGAGGGCTGAGTGCAGGACGTGTACAGTCGGTAGCGCTGCGTCTGATCGGAGACAGAGAGGATGAAATCAATGCTTTCATTCCGGAGGAATATTGGAATCTGGAGGCCGATTTTAGGATTGCGGGAGAAAAGAAACCGCTTGTTGCCAAATTTTACGGCAAAAAGGATGAAAAGATCAATATTACCTCCAGAAAGCAGCTGGATGGTATTTTAAAGGCATTGGAAGGTGCCGCATTTTCCATCACGGATGTAAAGCGGGGAGAGCGTACCAGAAAGCAGCCCCATGCTTTTACAACATCCACGCTTCAGCAGGAAGCATCCAAGGTGTTGAACTTTTCTACACAAAAAACAATGCGGCTGGCACAGCAGTTATACGAAGAAGGTTTGATCAGTTATCTGCGTACGGATTCTACCCGTATTTCGGATGAAGCTGCAGCAGCGGCTGCCCGGTTTGTTGCCGGAAATTACGGAACAGAGTTTTTGGCAAACGGAAGTGAGACTAAAAACGGCAAATCGAAGATCCAGGATGCACACGAGGCAATTCGTCCTACGGATATCAACCGTATCCCTTCCGATTTAAAGGAAACGCTTGCAAGGGATCTGTTCAGATTATATCAGTTGATCTGGAAACGGTTTACGGCCAGCAGGATGGCACCGGCTGTTTATGCAACCACATCCGTTAAAATAGACGGAGCGGGATACCGTTTTACCGTTGCGGCCAGCAAACTGAAGTTTGAAGGCTTTATGAGTGTATATACGGAAGCCGATGAGGAGAAAGCAGAATCGAATCGTTTATTAAAGGATTTGGACAAGGATACAAAACTGGAGCTGGAGCAGTTTGATTACAGCCAGCACTTCACACAGCCGCCGGCACATTTTACGGAGGCAAGTCTTGTGAGGACACTGGAAGAATTGGGAATCGGAAGACCCTCTACCTACGCACCTACGATTACAACGATTCTCGCAAGAAGATATATTGCAAAGGAAAATAAGAATCTGTTTATGACCGAGCTGGGCGAAGTTGTCAACAATATGATGAAGGAAGCGTTTCCTTCTATCGTGGATGTGAACTTTACCGCAAATCTGGAGTCGCTTCTGGACCGCGTAGAAGAGGGAAGCGTCAATTGGAAAGTGGTTGTGGAGAATTTCTACCCCGACTTGGATGAAGCCGTTAAAAACGCCGAAAAACAGCTTGAGAACGTGGAGATCGCCGATGAGGTTACAGATGTAATCTGTGAGAAATGCGGCAGAAACATGGTAATCAAATACGGTCCTCACGGCAAATTCCTGGGATGCCCCGGGTTCCCGGACTGCCGAAACACAAAGCCCTATCTGGAAAAAATCGGTGTGGCATGTCCCAAATGCGGCAAGGATATCGTCGTACGCAAAACCAAAAAAGGACGCAGGTATTACGGTTGCGAAAACAACCCCGAATGTGATTTTATGGTATGGCAGCGTCCCAGCGGAAGGATCTGTCCCAAGTGCGGCAATCTGTTGTTGGAACGAGGAAGTAAACTGTCCTGTGCCGATGAGCAGTGTGGATATGTAGAGAACAGAAAAGCAGAACAGAAATAATATTCAGACAATTTAGCGAAGTGCGTTGCATCTGTATGATAATTGTGCTAAAATAATTTAAATAGGTGCAAAGGATGTGAAAGATACATGAGCAGCGTGCAGTTGTTGGATAAGACCAGAAAAATCGGGAAATTATTGCATAATAATAACAGCAGTAAAGTTGTGTTTAATGACATATGCGATGTCATGAAAGAGATTCTCTTATCCAATGTGCTGGTAATCAGTAAAAAGGGAAAAATACTGGGCGTAGGAAACCGAAGTGAAATTGAGCAGATTACGGAACTGCTGAATGGCCAGGTGGGAAGTTTTATTGACGGACTGTTGAATGACCGCTTTTTGTCTGTGTTGAGCACCAAAGAAAATGTGAATTTGTCTACTTTGGGGTTTGAAACCACAGATGTGAAAAAGTTTCAGGCGGTAATTGCACCTATCGAGATAGCGGGAGAGCGTCTCGGGACACTGTTTTTGTATAAGTGTAATGAACAGTACGATATTGATGATATCATTCTGACGGAATACGGAGTTACAGTTGTGGGACTGGAAATGCTTCGCTCCGTAAATGAAGAGAGTGCGGAGGAGAACAGAAAACATCAGGTGGTAAAATCCGCATTAAGTACGTTATCATCATCGGAAGAAGAAGCGATAGTACATATTTTTGAAGAATTGAATGGTACAGAAGGGATTTTGGTAGCCAGTAAAATTGCTGACAGAGTAGGGATTACCAGAAGTGTGATCGTCAATGCACTCCGCAAATTTGAAAGTGCAGGAGTGATTGAGTCACGCAGCTCAGGCATGAAGGGAACTTATATTAAAGTTTTAAATGATGCCGTCTATGAAGAAATTGAGCATTTTAACCGATAAACAGAATAACAGAATATAGTATGCAAACGGATTTGGCATAGTTAAAGGGATTTACACAGACGGGGTAAGTCCCTTTTTGTTTACAAACCTCAAAATTGCTATATATGGGGCAGGAAAGACAGAGATAACACAAAATATACACATATATAGCATAAAATAGTCTTGTGTTTTTTCATAAATAAATTATAATAGAATAGGATAGGTCATTATGCTAATATGGCTTGTACCACGTAAAAGGAGTGAGCACATGATTTCATCAAATGCATTTGATTACGTCAATGTATTAAACAAAGCGGCAGATGCTGCATGGCTGAGAAATGAAACGATTGCCAATAACATCGCCAATCAGTCCACACCGGGATATAAAAGGCAGGATGTGGATTTTGAAGGCGCATTAAAGAAGGCATTGCAAAGCTCGGGGTATCGCACTATGGATGAGAAGGTCGCAAATATCAGGACTTCTCTTCTGGATGTGGATACCTATACGGATCATGCGGATTATTCATACAGATTGGATGGCAACAATGTGGATCCGGATACGGAGTATGCGGAGCTGGCAAGCAACCAGATCAGATATCAGGCATTGATTGACAGTGTGAATCAGGAATTTTCCAATCTGAAAGCGGCTATGAAATAATGGGAGGAAACGATTATGGGATTATTTACTTCTTTTGACATCAACGCATCCGGACTGACGGCACAGCGCTATCGTATGGATGTGATTTCCGAG
This sequence comes from Lachnospiraceae bacterium, assembly GCA_051877575.1. Lineage (GTDB taxonomy): Bacteria > Bacillota > Clostridia > Lachnospirales > Lachnospiraceae > UBA2882. The sequence continues at coordinate 93,707 of JBJEJA010000028.1, forward strand.
AATATTGCCAATTCCAATACGACGCGTACGGAAGACGGCACACCATACAGGAGAAAAGTAGTTACTTTTCAGGAAAAGACAGGAGGCGTTTCCTTTGCGGATACGTTAAAGCGGGCGAAAGGTACCTACGCAGGTGAAGGTGTTAAAGTAACGGGTACATACGAGGATTATGAAACGGATTTGGTAAAAGCATATGATCCCTCCCATCCCGATGCGGATGAAGACGGATATGTATACTATCCCAATGTAAATATTGTAACCGAAATGACGGATCTGATTGATGCCAGCCGTTCCTATGAGGCAAATGCGACGGCATTCAATGCCAGCAAGGACATTGCGGTCAAGGGATTGGAGATGGCCAATTAACCGTTAACAGGAGGAAGCGGAAATGGATATCAGTTCTTTATATAATATCAATTCCAACGCGATTAAGGGAGCGTATGAGAGCAGCAGGGCGGCGGAATCGTCTGCGTCATCTGCCAATGAGGAAGATGTATTTGCCTCATTTTTGGATTCTGCCGTGAAAAATATTGCATCGACCAATGCATATTTATCCGATGCGGAGAACGAAAAAATCCGTTTTGCCATGGGTGAAGCGGAGAATACGCATGATCTGACCATTGCAATGCAGAAGGCATCTACCGCATTGCAGTATACGATTGCTGTAAGAGATAAATTTCTGGAAGCATATAAAGAAATCATGAATATGCAGATTTAGATGCTAAGGAGTAAGGGAGAACAATGGATCAGTTAAGGGAACTTCCAAAGAAAATTCTGGAGTGGTGGAATAAATTCAGCACAAAGCAGAAAACCATAATTATCAGCATTGCGGCGGGTGTTATTGTGGCACTGGCCCTTTTGGTGACGATATTGACCAGAAAGCAGTATGTTCCGCTGACAACCTGTGAGACGACAACAGAGGCGGCAGAGATTGTAGAACTGCTGGACAGCAATGGGATGGATTATCAGACCAATACCGAAGGGACCACCATTTCCATATTGGAGAGTCAGGAAGCGGAAGCAAGACTTTTGCTCGGCTCAAACAATATTCCCAATATGAATTATACGATCGATGATGTAACGGAAGGCGGTTTTTCCACCACCGAGTCGGATAAGCAGAAACGGTATGTTGTTTATACGCAGCAGTATATGGAAGAAATACTGGAAGCCAATTCAGCTGTTAAGAAGGCAACTGTAAAATTGGATATTCCCGAAGATGACGGAACTTTGATCGCACAGGAAAAAGAGTCCTTCGCGGCAGTTACGTTGCAGCTGGAAGGCGAATTGAGCGAAGATGCCGCAGCGGCATTGGCAAGGTGTGTGGCGACAGGTCTCGGCAATGAGACGACGGATAATATTACGATTATTGATACGGAGGGCAATCTTCTGTTTTCGGGAGAAGACAGCTCTGATTCTACGGGAACCAGTGCCAACAGCCAGCTTGCCATGAAGAAAAAGGCGGAAGATCTGGTACGCAGCGAGGTAAAATCCGTGCTTTTGGGAACGGATCTTTATGATAATGTGGAAGTCGCAAGTAATCTGGATCTTGATTTTTCGGTCACAAAGCAGACGACGCATGAGTTCACGCCCGCAGAGGATTCTACCCAGGGTGTTTTGAGTCATGAAGATATTTACCAGTCGGATTCTCAGGGCGGTATTGGCGGAGTGCCGGGGACAACCAGCAACGACAGCGATAATGACACGACGTATCAGATCCAGAATTATGATACGTCTTCCGAGAGTGTGACACAGGAGTCCAGAGATTATCTGCCGAATGAATCGGTAATGGAAAAGACGATCCCGCCGGGATTGATCCAGTATGAGACTTCTTCCATTTCCGTAGCGGCAAAATCGCTTAAGGTATACAAGGAAGAAGAGGTCAGGGCACAGGGGCTTCTGACGGATATGACATGGGATGAGTTTAAAGCCGCCAATGAGGCACAGGTCAAACTGGATGTGGATGAGGAACTTTATGCGGTTGTACATACGGCTACGGGAATTCCGCAGGAGAATATCTCCATTGTAGCATATGAGGTTCCGGTGTTTATCGACAAAGAAGGCATGGATGTCGAAGTGACGGATATTGTGCAAATCATCATTATTGTCGTGATTTTAGGATTACTGGCATTTGTGATACTACGCAGTATGAGAGGTTCCAAGACGGAGGAGCCGGAGGAAGAACTGTCGGTGGAAAGCCTGCTGCAGTCCACACCGCCGGAAATATTGGAGGATATTGAACTGGAAGAAAAGTCCGAGACCAGAAAGAAGATAGAGGAATTTGTGGACGAAAACCCGGAGGCAGTGGCGAGTCTGCTCAGAAACTGGCTTTCGGAAGATTGGGGGTAACAGGAAATGGCGCGGAATGAACAGAATATAACGGGACTCCAGAAGGCTGCAGTTCTATTGATCGCGCTGGGCCCTGAGAAGTCTTCCCAGATATTCAAGCATTTAAAAGAAGAGGAAATAGAGGAACTGACGCTGGAAATTGCCAATACCAGAAGTATTACGCCACAGCTCAAAGAGGATGTGATCAATGAGTTTTATGAGGTGTGTCTGGCACAGCAGTATATTGCCGAGGGCGGTATCGGATATGCCAAGGAGCTGTTGGAAAAGGCGCTGGGAGCGGAAAAGGCGATGGATGTCATCGGCAAGCTGACTGCTTCTTTGCAGGTAAAGCCTTTCGAATTTGTAAGGAAGGCAGACGCTTCCCAGATATTGAACTTTATTCAGGACGAGCATCCGCAGACCATTGCTTTGATTTTGTCTTATTTATCGCCGCAGCAGGCATCCATGATTCTTTCCGCATTGACGCCGGACAGACAGGCGGATGTGGCAAGGCGTGTGGCTACCATGGACAGAACCAGTCCGGATGTGATCAAAGAGGTGGAAAGAGTGTTGGAAACCAAGCTTTCTTCTCTGGTAAACCAGGATTACACCATTATCGGCGGTGTGGATGCGGTCGTAGAGATTTTGAATGCAGTAGACAGAGGAACAGAAAAACATATTATGGAAACGCTGGAATTCGAAGATCCGGAGCTGGCAGACGAAATCCGCAAAAAGATGTTTGTGTTCGAGGATATTTTGCTGTTGGACGACAGAGCCATTCAGAGAGTGCTGCGTGATGTGGACAATAACGATCTGGCAATTGCCCTGAAGGGTTCCACGGAACAGGTGCAGAATGCAATCTTCAACAACCTTTCCAAACGTCTGGCAGCCATGATCAAGGAAGATATGGAATTTATGGGTCCGGTGCGAATGAAGGATGTAGAAGAAGCACAGCAGAAGATTGTAAATATTATCAGAAAACTGGAAGACTCCGCGGAGATTATCATTTCCAGAGGCGGAGGTGACGAGATTGTTGTCTAGTCCCAATTTGTATAAATTCAATCAGGTGATTTTGCAGGATTCGGAGGCCAGAGTCATCGATTCCAATGAGAAGATGGCGGAGAAGATCGCAGAACTTTCCAAAAGTCTGCAGGGCAGCATTGAAGAAGAGAACGGAGAGGATTTTCCGGAAGAATTTTCCGGCGGTATCGATGCATTACAGGTATCGCAGCTGCTGGATGAGGAAAGCGGAAATGTGATCAAAGCGGAGCCTGTTTATGAGGGACCCGTACCGGAGGAAGTGCTGGCACAGGCGCAGGAACAGGCAGATGCCCTGTTGGAGCAGGCAAGACAGGAAGCGGAAGCCATGAAAAGCCGTGCATATGAGGAAGGTATGGCTCAGGGGCAGGCGGACGGCTATGCAAAGGGCAGCCGGGAAGCGGAAGCACTTAAGGAGCAGTTGCGCCAGGAGTATCAGGAAAAAGAAGAACGGCTGACCAGGATTTATCAGGAAAAAATTGAAGAGATAGAACCGGGTCTTATTGATGTGCTGACGGATATTTATGAACATATTTTCTGCGTAAAAATATCGGATTACAGGGATGTGGTAGTGCATCTGCTGGGAAATACCCTGCGAAAAATGGAAGGGAGCATGGAATATTTGATCCATGTATCGAGAGAAGATATTCCCTTCGTCAGTATGCAGAAAGAAGCATTGTTGGAAGCGGGCGGAGTCGTCAATGCCCATTTTGATATCGTGGAAGATCTGACATTGAAAAAAAATCAGTGTCTCATCGAAACGGAAAACGGCATTTTTGACTGCAGTCTCGGGGTGGAATTGAAAGAGCTGAAAAAACAGCTTTTATTGCTTTCCTATGATGGGAAGGAAAAGCAAAAAGAAAGTTAAAGGGGCAGCATAGATTGGCAAGTGCGGGAATGGATATCAAAAAATACGGAAAGGCATATGAGTTAACCTACTATAAAAAATTGGGAAAGGTTGTGAATGTGGTAGGATTGACCATTGAGTCCGCAGGGCCGGACGCTAAAATGGGGGATTTGTGCCGAATCTATAAGGAAGGCAGAAGCGGGGAGTTTATCCTTGCGGAAGTGGTGGGCTTCAAAAATAAGCATACATTGCTGATGCCTTACGAGGCGACGGACCGTATCGGCGGCGGCTGCATCGTAGAAAATGAAGGAGAGCCGCTTTCTGTTCCGGTAGGAGAAGATCTGCTGGGCAAGACGCTGGATGGTCTGGGAAGACCCATAGAGGGAGAAGAGGTGCATTGCCTTCAGAGTTATCCCATAGAAGCGGCGGCACCGGATCCGTTGAAAAGAGAAATTATAGATACGATCCTTCCTTTGGGGGTGAAGGCGGTAGATGGTCTGATCACTGTCGGGAAGGGGCAGAGAATTGGAATTTTTGCCGGTTCCGGTGTGGGAAAATCTACCCTGATGGGTATGTTTGCACGTAACACCAGAGCCGATATTAATGTTATTGCATTGATCGGAGAGCGAGGCAGAGAGGTCCGCGAGTTTATCGAAAGGGATCTGGGACCGGAAGGTATGAGACGGAGCGTGGTGGTGGTTGCCACTTCCGATAAGCCGGCGTTGGAGCGCAAGAAGGCGGCGCAGACGGCAACGGCCATCGCGGAATATTTCAGGGACAAGGGCAGGGATGTGCTGCTGATGATGGATTCGCTGACGCGTTTTTCCATGGCTCAGAGAGAAATCGGTCTTGCCAGCGGTGAGCCGCCGGTTACAAGGGGCTATCCGCCCAGTGTATATTCGGAGATGCCGAGGCTGCTGGAACGGGCAGGCCGCAATGATGTGGGATCCATTACGGGATTATATACGGTTTTGGTTGATGGGGATGACTTTAATGAACCCATTACGGATACAGCCAGAAGTATTCTGGACGGGCATATTATGCTGAACAGAAAGCTGGCCCATAAGAACCACTACCCGGCTATCGATGTCTTACAGAGCATTTCCCGTTGTATGAGTCAGATTGCAGAGCCGGAGCATAAACAGGCTGCGGGGAAACTGAAGAATGTTCTGGCGACGTATCAGGATGCGGAAGATCTGATCAATATCGGTGCTTACAAAAAGGGAAGCAATCCGGATATTGATTATGCCATGGAAAAAATACGGGCAGTAAATGAGTTTTTGATGCAGGAGACGGATGAGAAAATCCCGTTTGAAGAGGAGATACAGAGACTGATACAGCTTTTTTAGGGACAACCGGTTGTTTCCGGATAAGGAGACGGTATGAGTAAATTTATCTATCGGATGCAGAATATTCTGGAAATCAAAGACAAAATGGAACAACAGGCCAAAAATGACTTTGCGGCCGCAAATCTCCGGTTGATGGAAGAAGAGGAAAAATTGGAATTTTGTCTGAATAAGCGCAGGCGTCTGGAGGAAGCCGGTCGGGAACTGCTGCTTGCCGACAGACTTTCCCTTCTGGATATTGAGGAAAACAAAAAACTGGTCGCCCACGCGGGAGAGCAGGTGCGGGCGCAGACTATTCAGGTAAGGATGGCGCAGAAGAAACTGGAGGAACAGCGAATCCGTATGCAGAAAGCGATGCAGGAGAGAAAAACGCAGGAAATTTTAAAAGAAAAGGCGTTTGAAGTTTTCATGCAGGAGGAAAAGGCAGCGGAAAGCAAGGCGATTGATGAACTGACCAGTTATACACACGGTCAGAAAACGGATAGTGACAGGTGATGGCGATGGCAAATGAAAATATGGAGCAGGCAAAGCCCGTGGACCCAAAAGAGGAACGGAAACGCCTGAATGCCGAGAAAAAGAAATTAAAGCAGGAACAGAAGGAACAGAAAAAGGAAGCCAAAAGAAGGGCGAAAGAGCTTGCTTTAGAAGAAGCAAATATTGAAGATGATGATGACGGCGGCGGTTTTTCCGTTGTGATTGTGACAACAATCATTATTATCGTATGGCTTGGGATTCTTGCCCTTCTGGTCAAACTGGATGTGGGAGGCTTCGGTTCCAACGTGCTGGCACCGATTATTTCCGATGTCCCGGTTCTGAATAAAATCCTGCCGGAAAGTACGGAAACGGAAGTGACAGACGGTGAAAGCTACGGAGGATATACCAATCTGAAGGACGCGGTGGACCAGATTGAAAAACTGGAGCTGCAGCTGGAGCAGGCGCAGTCCAATATGCAGGCGGATAGCGAAGAAATTGCCCAGTTAAAGAAAGAAATAGAAAGATTGTCTACTTTTGAATCAAACCAGATTGAGTTCCAGCGTATTAAAAATGAGTTTTACGAAGAAGTAATTTATGCCGAAAACGGACCGGGAGCAGAGGAATATGCCAGATATTATGAGTCCATGGATCCGGAGACGGCGCAGAGTCTGTATAAAGAGGTTATAGCGGAAGAGGAAGAAAGTAAGGAAATCAAGGATTACGCACAGGCGTATTCCGAAATGAAGCCGAAGGAGGCTGCCGCTATTTTTGAAGAGATGACGGGTGATCTGGATCTGGCGGCACGGATTCTGAGTGTCATGGAGCCGGATGACAGAGGAGCTATTTTGGGAGCCATGGATCCGGTAATTGCCGCTAAAATTACAAAAATTATGGATCCTGACTCTTAAGGAACGGGTTATTTGTACCGATATATTCTATAGGCAGATCAGATACTGCACAATATATAGAAAGGAGGCGGACAAATGACCAGTGCACCAATCAATGATTATCCGGCAATGCAGGTATATCGGAATACCAAAAGCGTTGATAACGGTGCTGCGTCTCAGACAGAGGAACTGTTCGGGAGCTTTCAGAACGCCATGAAACAGGCCAAAGGCGGACAGACGGAAAGTGTCGGAGAAACTTCCGGTCAGGCACAGACGGCAGGTAATGTCACAAGAACGGCAGATGTGTTTGTGAGCAAAGGGAAGAATGAAAAGACAGCGATACAGAATACGGATACATCGGAAAAGACGGAACGTTCCACAGCTGCCAAACAGACGAAAAAAACAGAAACGGTTGTCGACGAAGCGGCAAAGGAAACGGAAAAAGAAGTCGTTCAGAAAGTGGCGGATGAGCTGGATGTGACCGAAGAAGAAGTGGAAGAGGCTATGGCAGCGTTGGGACTGACGGTTATGGATCTGACGGATCCGGCCAATATGGCGGCGCTTGTTACACAGCTGACGGGAGAAAATGACCCGATGGCGCTTTTGACGGATGAAAACCTGTTTGAGACAATCCGGCAGTTGACGGTAGATGTGGGAGAAATCATAGAACAAAATGTACAGGAGCTTTCAGAGGTCCTTGGAACGGATGCGGAAGAAGCACTTCACATGATACAGGATTTCATGGAAGGAACTGATCAAAAGGATGTCGAAACAGAGGTGGGTGTTGTGATTGAAGTGGATCACGAACTCCCCGATGAAGAAACCGGCGTAATCCGGGACGATGCTGTGAGCGAAAGCGATGCAGCAGAGGAAGAGGAGATTGCGGTATCAACGGAAAAAGAAACGATGCCGGAGCAGACAGCAGACCAAAAACAGAGCATGATGAACTTTAATCAGGAAAGTTCCCCGTTGATTAATCAGACATTTGATACCGGAACGGTAGCGGCAGGAGAAGTTCAGCAGACGGAAATGCCTTTTACGTCTTATGTAGATACGGCTGATATCATCAATCAGATAGGGGAGTACGTAAAGATCCATCAGAGTGAAGGCTTGTCGGAAATGGAAATTTCCCTAAATCCGGAAAGCCTCGGCAATATTCACTTACAGGTGGCTTCCAGAGAGGGTGTTATTACCGCAACGATCACAACCCAGAATGACGAGGTCCGTGAAGCACTGATGGTTCAGGCAATGGTTTTAAAAGAGGAACTGAACGAACAGGGGCTGAAAGTCGAAGCGGTTGATGTAACCGTAGCCAGTCATGAATTTGAGAGAGATATGCAGAACGGCGGCGAAGAAGCCAAAAACTTATTTGAACAGCAGGTTCAGAAACAAACGAGACGCAGAATTGTCATTGACGGTCTGAAACAGGCAGAAGAAATGTTGGCCGATGAAAATTTGACAGATGCCGAAAAACTTCAGATCGACATGATGGCAAAAAGCGGAAACAGTGTAGATTTTACGGCATAATGAAAACAATGAAAGGAGAACCTTTATGAGCGCAACAGCATCAGTGATTGACGGCGTTTTACAGCAAAAGGTAAGTGGCGCCGACAGCGAAAAAAAGACTTCCAAGGCGACAAATTCATCCACGCTTGATAAGGATGCGTTTTTACAACTTCTGGTAGCGCAGATGAAATATCAGGATCCTTTGGAGCCTACTTCCAATACGGAGTATATTTCACAGTATGCCACATTCTCAGAATTGGAACAGATGCAGAACATGAGCAATACCATGGAATTATCCCGCGCGGCAAATCTGGTGGGACGGACGGTGGTTGTGGAATCCACTGATGATTCGGGACAGACAACAAGCGATATGGGTGTGGTCGATTATATCAGTTATGAAAATTCCAAAGCACTTGTGTGGGTAAACGGTTCCTCATATTCCCTGGATGATGTAGTGGAAATAGCGGACGCAGAATACATAGAGGCTTATTCCATGGCACTGACTCTTGTAAATGCGGTAAATAAGCTGCCTTCGGCGGTAAATCTGTCATTAGGTGACAGAGACGCGGTGGAATCCATCAAAGAAACTTATGATTCCATGAGTGAATACCAGCAGAGTTTCGTTGCACAGGAAATCAGGGATCGAATTGATGAATATGTGCAGAAAATGGATGAATTGGTTAAGCTCGATGAATTGCAAAACGAAAACAGTCAGGCTGGCGATGGCGGAAGCGGAGAAGAAACGGAAACCACAGTGTAATAACCTATAAAAGCCGGGGAAGGGAGGAAACCATATGAATCAAATTCAGCAAAGCTTCCTTTCAAACCTGCAGATCAGGGAACAGTATTTTAATACATCCGGAGCGGTTGATGCGGAAAGGGCAAAGGGGTCGGAAAAAGTATCCTTTCAGGATATTCTGGCGCAGAAAGAAAAGGAAACAGCGGCAGACGAACCAATAAAATTTTCCAAGCATGCATCCAGCAGATTGGCCGACAGGAATATTGAACTGACCGGATCACAGATGAGCAGACTGGCCGAAGGAACGCAGAAGGCCGGAGCGAAAGGAATCAGGGATTCGCTTGTGATGGTAGATAATCTGGCATTTATCGTAAATGTGCCGAATCATACAGTTATTACAGCGTTGGATCAGACACAGGCGGACGAAAAAATTTTTACAAATATTGACGGAGCCGTAATTGCATAAGCCGGACCTTTAGGAGGCTTACATGTTCCCGAATGACGGAAGGAACAACCGGTTCCAAACAGGAGGTCGATTTTACTATGATGAGAGCATTGTATTCTGGTGTGGCAGGTTTAAAAACACACCAGACCAAAATGGATGTTATCGGTAATAACATCGCAAACGTAAACACAACAGCATATAAGTCACAGTCCATTGTTTTCTCGGAGCTGATGTATCAGACAACACAGAAAGCTTCCGGTCCCAATGCGACCAGCGGAACGGCCGGAACAAATGCAAGACAGATCGGTCTTGGTGTAAAATCGGGAGCCATCAGTACGGCAATCGATACAGCCGGAGCAACCCAGACAACGGGAAATCCGTTTGACCTGAGAATAACGGGAGATGCTTTCTTTATTGTCAGCGACGGAAGCAATAATTTCTTTACAAGAGACGGTTCTTTCTATGTGGACAGTGTGGGTAACCTGGCAATGTCTTCAAACGGATATAATGTTATGGGCTGGCAGGTGGATGAAACAACCGGTACCATTAAGAAAGATACCGTGTCCGCACTCCGCATTATGAGTGCAGAAAATATGACTTACCCTCCGGAAGCAACATCCAAAGCTTATGTTTCCGGTATCATTGATAAAAATGATGTGCAGGTATCTTCCGAAGCGGGAAAGATTATGAACCTGAGCTTTTTCGATAATCTCGGTTATGCTTATACAGCTAAATTATCCATGAAGTCCACCGGAACGGAAGGACTCTATACGGTTGAATTGGCAGACCTGCTGGATGAAAAAGGAAATCAGGTTGAAGTACCGGGAATTCAGTTTGGTACCACTCAGAGTATTTCCGATCCGAAAACATTGACATTGGGAAGCGCATATTCCTATGATGATACGGCGAAAACCATTTCTTATCTGGGAGATGACGGTTCAACCAAAATAATCAATGTAAACAGTACGGCGTTGACAGATGAAGAAAAGAAGATTCTGGCAAATGCATACGGATATTCTTCCTATGATGAATTTAAGAAATTGTTTATTCAGGAAGGAACAACGACAACTGCGATTGATGCCAAAATTGCACAGGGAAATCTGGGAGATGTGCTGGGCACAGACGGTTCATTATCTGTTGCGGGTAAAACCATTACCGGCGGTACGATCCAGTATGACGTTTCTACCGGCACGATCAAATCCGTTAACGGACTGACCAATGATCTGAGCCTGAAATTGTCGTTTGGAGACCGGGAAGCTCCGGCAGGACCGTTTACAACGATCAGCATTGATTTTTCCGCATCTTCCAATTTCAATAACAATGCAACCAGTACCATCGGTGCGGATCCCGGAGATAAGGACGGTATGGGAGTCGGCCGTAAGCTGGGTGAACTTTCCGGTATTTCCATTCAGAAGGATGGTATGATCTATGCTTCTTACGATAACGGACAGACGAGACTGCTGGGGCAGATTGCGGTCGCAGAGTTTGCGAATGCATCGGGTCTGGAGAAAGAGGGAGATAATCTGTATTCCGCAACCCTGAACTCCGGTGAGTTTGACGGAATCGGTGTTGACATCTCGGCAGGAGGCGGCTACATGGAAACGGGTGTTTTGGAAATGAGTAATGTCGACCTTTCGGCAGAGTTTACGGAAATGATTACGGCACAGAGAGGATTCCAGGCAAACTCCCGTATTATTACGGTTTCCGATACACTTTTGGAAGAGCTGGTAAATCTGAAACGATAATTTTTAAGCTAAAATCATTAATAAACAATATATAACAAAACATAGGGATGTTTTCTGAGATATTTGGAAGATGTCCCTATGTTTTTAATATGAAAAGTGGTAAAATGTTCTCATACCTCATTGTTTATGGATCGCTGGAATAAGTATGGAAAAATACGGAAACGGGAGAGAAAATATGATTGAAGTGACGCGCCTGAACGATACAAAAGTGTTGATAAATCCTGATTTGATAGAGTTTGTGGAGGAGACACCGGATACGGTGGTGACCTTTACTACCGGTAGGAAAATTATTGTAAAAGAAAGTAGACAAGAGATAAAAAATTTAGTAAAATTGTACAGAAAGGATATTTTTACTGATTAGCATTAAGTAAGAAGGTATAATACATAATGGATATAGCATCAATCATAGGATATGTGGCTTGTCTGGGACTGATTATATTTGGTATTGTCAGCGGAGATGATGGCTTTGCCGCGATGAAGAACTTCATACATGCACAGTCTGCAATCATTACATTCGGTGGTGCGTTTTGTTGTATTCTGGCATCCAACAGCATGTCAGACTTTCTGAACGGATTAAAAAGTATCAAACTGGTATTTAAGACTCCGGTGTTAGATACCCCTCAGATTATTAATAAAATTATCGAATTGTCCAATGTTGCCCGTAAGGAAGGTCTGCTTTCCTTGGAAGAAGCAGCGGCGGATCTGGATGATCCCTTTTTGAAAAAAGGAATTCTTTTAATTGTAGACGGAACCGATCCCGAACTGGTACGCGCGATTTTGGAAACAGAGTTGGGCAGTATCGAAGGTCGTCATAAGGCGAAAATCGGTTTCTGGCAGGACGTGGCTTCCATGGGACCTGCCTGGGGTATGATCGGTACCCTGATCGGATTGATCAACATGTTGCAGAATCTGTCCGATCCGACTACAATCGGTCCGAATATGTCCACGGCATTGATTACAACCTTATATGGTTCCATGCTTGCCAACTGGATCGCAACTCCGGTTGCCACCAAGTTAAAGAGCAATAATGATGCGGAATTGATGGTTAAGGAGATCATGATAGAAGGTCTTCTTTCCATTCAGGCGGGAGAAAACCCGAGAGTTATCGAAGAAAAATTAAAATCTTTCTTAGCTCCCAAGGATCGTGCCGGTGCAGGCACAGAGGAGGGCGGTGAGGAATAATGGCCAGAAAAAAAAAGCAGGAGGAAGCGGCACCCGGTTCACCGGCGTGGATGGCGACCTTCAGTGATTTGATGAATCTGCTGTTATGCTTCTTCGTGCTTCTTTTTTCCATGTCTACCATGGATGTGCAGAAACTGCAGCAGGTAGCCGCTTCGTTTTCGGAGGATTTCAGCATTTTCTCAGGCGGAGCAAGTGCCATCGGAGACGGTATCCTGATCAGCAACGGTGTCAGCCAGCTGAATCAGTTGGATGATTATATTAACAGTACCGGTAAAGCGGCAGACAGCGAAACAAACAATAATGAGCTGGAAGAATTTGAGGAAAAACAGTTGGCGGAGTCGGAGCAGCTGGCGGAGCAGATTGAGGAAGCGGTAGATGAGAGCCAGTTTGCCAATGAAATAGATGTGGATTTTACATCTCAATATGTTTCCCTTACCTTGAACGGTGCGCTGCTATTCGATTCGGGCAGTGCCGAACTGAAGGAAGAAGCAAAACCGCTGCTGGATAAGATCGGGCAACTGTTAATGCGCTACGCACAAAGTACCATAGAGATTGAAGGTCATACGGATAATGTTCCGATACATAATGCAAAATATGCGGATAACAATGAGTTGTCCAGCTTTAGGGCATTGTCTGTGTTTAACTATTTTATGGATACCACATTTCTGGATCCGGCTAAGATCAAACATTCCGGAAGGGGAGAGTATGTGCCTGTGGCAGACAATTCCACACCGGAGGGAAGAGCGCAAAACAGAAGAGTGGAAATAAAGATTTATCACTCGCTCAGTACGGGTGAATAGGAGGCGGACTGTGAAAAAGAATTTATTGTCCATTGTAATACTGGCACTGTTGATCGTGAATCTGATATTGACTTCCGTGATGATGTTCAGTGTTGTGAGTACGAACAAAAAGACCGGTGCCGTGGTTTCCGATATTGCGGCAGTTCTGAATTTGGAACTGGGAACCGGCGAAGACGGAGAAACAAAAGAAGAAACGATATCCATGGAAGATACGGCAACTTATGATATCGAAGATGAGATGACAATTCTGCTTACCAAGGGAGCCGACGGAGGAGATCATTATGCGGTGGTGAAGGTAACGCTGTCCATGAATATTAACGATGATGGCTATAAAACATACGGGGAAACAATCGCCGATAAGGAAAGCCTGATCAAAGGTGAAATTACCGATGTCATAGGCGGATATACGGCAGATGAAGTACAGCCGAGAGCCGAGGAGATTAAGGCGGAAATCCTTTCCCGCATCCAGAATATGTTTGATTCAAAGTTTATTTATAAGATTACTTTCAGCGAATTGATCGTTCAATAGAGATCATAAATAATAAAGCGAACAGGAGGTGAGTTTGGTGGGTGAAGTATTATCTCAAAATGAGATAGACAACTTGCTCCAGGCACTCAGCAGTGGTGAACTGGATGTTGAAGATATGAAAGAAAGCCCGGACAGACAGGTCAAGAACTATGACTTTAAGCGTCCTGCCAAGTTTTCCAAAGAGCATCTGCGTACTCTGGAAATTATCTTTGAGCATTACGGGCGGCTGTTATCCACCAACTTGCCGGTTTATCTTAGAAAAAATGTGCAGGTCAGTGTTGCCAGTTCGGAAACGGTTACCTTTTCCGAGTTTACGAACGCATTGAGCAATCCGGTTATACTGGGCATTATCAATTTTAATCCGCTTCCGGGCAATATCATTATCGAGCTTCAGACCAATCTGGGATATGCCATGATAGACAGAATGCTGGGGGGAGCGGGACAGCCATTGGATAAGAACAGGGATTTTTCCGAAATCGAATTATCCATTTTAGATAAAATCATGGTAACCTGCATGTCCTTGCTGCGGGAACCATGGAAAAATGTTGTGGATCTGGAGCCGTTTATGGAGAGGATTGAATCCAATCCCCAGTTTGCACAGGTTATAGCTCCCAATGAGATGATCGCCATTGTTACCTTAAATGTTAAAATCGGTGATGTTGAGGGATTTATGAATGTATGCCTTCCTTTTATTACTTTGGAAAGCATCATGGACAAATTGAATACCAAGTACTGGTTCTCGACAATGCAGGAGATTTCCGATGAAAGCTACAAGGCTTATATCGAATCCATGATCAGGAGAGTGGATATTCCTGTAAAAGCGGTACTGGGTAAAAGTGTTATTTCCGTCATGGATTTTGCCACCTTACAGGTGGGGGATATCATCAGGCTGGATACGAAAGTCGATGACGAATTGGAAGTCTATGTTGGAAACCTTAAGAAATTTACGGCCTTACCCGGCGTTGGAAAAGAAAACTATGCGGTAAGAGTTACTTCGGTTATAAGAGAGGAGGAATAGGTGAAATGGATGGTATGCTGTCTCAGGACGAGATCAATGCATTGCTAAGCGGGATGGCTTCGGGAGAAATTCCGATGGAGCCGGCGCCGGAAGAGAAACCAGCAGAAGAACCGCTGCCGGTTGTTGATATGGAACCTGCGGCACCGATTATGGGACCTGTTGAGTTGACCGATATTGAAAAGGATGCCATAGGGGAAATTGCCAACATCAGCATGGGAACATCCGCGACGACCCTTTATTCCCTGGTTAACAGAAAGGTTAATATTACAACCCCCGTTGTTACCATGTCAACATGGGATACGGTAATGAAGGATTATGAGAAACCTTGTGTATTTATTCAGATCAAGTATACATCCGGTCTGGATGGGGCAAATATCCTCGTGTTGAAGGAACAGGATGTCAAGGTCATTACCGATCTGATGATGGGTGGTGACGGGACCAATACGGATGGGGAATTGGGAGAACTACATCTGAGTGCCATTTCGGAAGCAATGAATCAGATGATGGGATCTTCGGCAACATCGCTTTCCTCCATGCTTGGAAGAATGATTGATATCAGCCCGCCGGAAGCGAGCCTGATCAATCTGATGGAGTTTAAAAAAGCATCTGAAATAGCGCCGTTTCTGGAAGGTACTTTTGTAAAGATATCTTTCCGGATGCAAATAGAGGATTTGGTGGACAGTACGATTATGCAGCTGTATCCCGTGGATTTTGCCAGATCCCTGTATGAGATATTTATTGGCAATCAGGATGCCGGGGCTAATGCAGCACCGGCAGCGGAGGAACCGAAGAAACCTGAACCGGAGCCGTATATTCCACCACAGGTAAGTCCGGCAGAAGTAAATCAGGGAATGCCCAATATGAACCAGATGAATGCAGGCATGGATCCCGGAATGATGGGATACGGGATGCCGCCACAACCGCCTATGGGTCAGATGGGATACGGAATGCCGCAGATGGGAATGCCGCAACCGGTCATGAACCAGATGCAGCAGCCGGCCAATATGAATATCCAACCGGCACAGTTCCAGTCTTTCAGCCAGAATTTTGCGGCGATGCCCAGTCAGGAAAATATTGGTCTGATTATGGATGTACCGCTGGAGGTAACGGTGGAGCTTGGCAGGACAAAAAAATCCATTGCGGAAATTTTGGATTTTGCGCCCGGTACGATCATTGAACTGAATAAGATAGCGGGTGAACCCATTGATGTGCTGGTAAACGGCAAGTTTGTTGCAAAAGGCGAGGTAGTTGTTATTGAGGAAAGCTTTGGTATCAGAGTGACTGAAATAATTAACAATAAGGGAATTTAGGAGAGAAAAAATGGCAAAAAATATTTTAATTTGTGATGATGCAGCGTTTATGCGTATGATGATCAAAGACATCTTAACCAAAAACGGGTACAATGTAGCCGGAGAAGCCGAAAACGGATTGAAGGCAGTGGAAAAGTACAATGAGGTAAAACCGGATCTTGTACTGATGGATATTACCATGCCGGAGATGGATGGAATCCAGGCGTTGAAGCAGATTAAGGCAGGAGATCCTGCTGCACAGGTCATTATGTGTTCTGCGATGGGACAGCAGGCAATGGTTATTGAGTCCATTCAGGCCGGCGCGAAGGATTTTATTGTAAAACCTTTCCAGGCGGATCGTGTTATTGAAGCGGTTAAGAAAGTAGTTGGCTGATGATGTTATTGACGGTAGTCTCAAAAATAGACTCTGCTGTACAATTCCTGACCGTGCTGATTATATTTGTGTTTGTGTTGGGAGCCACATGGCTCACGACAAGATATATCGCGGGTTTTCAAAAGGGAAAAATGCGGGGGAACAACTTTGAAATAGTTGATTCTTTCCGTATTTCACAGAATAAGTATATCCAGATATTGCGGATCGGCAATCGTTATCTGGCGGTTGCCGTGTGCAAAGATACGGTAACCGTTTTGACGGAACTTACTGAGGATGAAATCGTACATCCTGAAAACTCGGATGGGGGAACACCGGTACAGTTTGATGAATTTCTGAAGAAAGCAAAGAGTCTTGTAAAAAAGACCGATACGAAAGCGGCAGATGTGCATGAAGAAAAAGATTAGGAGAGCTTTGGCAAAGAAAAGGATTTTCTGCGGATTACTGTTGGCAGGATTGCTGATTATGTTTTTTTTCGGCAGTGCTGTACAGTCTTATGCGGCGAGCGTAGACAGTGCCCTGGGTTCATCCACGGATGCAGGTACACAGGAGAACAGAACCAATATCCGCGAGCCGGGAAGTGCCGAAAGCGCCGATGAACTGAGCGAATTGAATATTGCTAATAATTTGACCGTTACATATAATGATGGGAATGGAACTATTGCAGGAGCTTTGCAGATCGTATTGATTCTGACGGGCATTGCACTGGCACCTATTCTCATTATTTGTTTAACGTCATTTACAAGGATACTGATTGTCCTGCACTTTACCAGGGCTGCGCTTAATACACAGACGGCACCGCCCAATCAGACACTCATTGCTTTGGCATTGTTTTTGACATTCTTTATTATGCAGCCGACCATTTCGGAAATCAATGAAACTGCAATCCAGCCTTTCCAGGCGGGAGAGATCACACAGGAAGAGGCTTTGGAGCGGGGGATGGAGCCCTTACGGGAATTTATGTATGAACAGACCCAGACCAAGGATGCCAAAATGTTCTGTGAGATCGGCGGATACGAGTGGACCGGAGAACTGGACGATATCCCGACCAGTGTTTTGATACCGAGTTTTATGGTCAGTGAATTAAGAACTGCGTTTATTATCGGATTTGTAATATATATTCCGTTTATTGTGATAGATATGGTCGTGGCTTCAACGTTGATGAGTATGGGTATGATGATGTTGCCGCCGACCACCATTTCCATGCCTTTTAAGATTTTATTATTTGTATTGGCAGACGGATGGAATCTGGTAATTGTCAATCTTGTGCGGACTTTCTACTGACGTTGCGGGAATGACGGAATATGTGAACACGTATAGAAAGGAAGAAGGCAGAATATGTCCATTGATTATGTGGTTCAGATTGCCAATCAGGCATTATATCTGGTCATTAAAACAGCAGCACCGATTCTGCTGGTTTCCCTGGTAATCGGTCTGGTTGTCAGCATTTTTCAGACGGTTACTTCCATTCAGGAGCAGACGCTGACTTTTGTTCCCAAAATTATCGGTGTCTTTCTGGCATTGATGCTTTTGGGGGGCTGGATGCTCGATGGCATGAGTGGCTTTATGGTTGAATTGTGGTCGGATTTCTCCGTATACATCAGGTGATTTTATGATAGATTATACTTTTTCCATGTATGAATTGGAGTTTTTTCTTCTGATATTGGTAAGAGTGACGTGCTTTGTTTTTTCTGCTCCTTTTTTCAACATGAACAATACACCGAAAAGGATTAAGGTTGCATTGGGATTTTTTTTGTCCTATTTGATTTATCAGACGCTGCAGCCTCACGATACGGTTGTATACAATACGGTATTTGAGTATGCGTTGATTGTCCTGAAGGAAGGAATTACAGGTCTGCTGATTGGTTTGTCGGCCGGGATATGTAATTCTATTATTTTATTTGCAGGTCGAATGGTCGATATGGAGATCGGTCTTGCCATGGCAAGTGAATACGATCCCACAACAAAGGAAACGGCCAGCGTTTCGGGTATATTTTATGAATATGTCGTGCTGATGCTTTTAGTTGTGACCAATCTGCATCAATATTTGATAAAGGCACTGGTTGAAACATTTACGCTGATTCCTATCAATGGAGCTGTTTTTCATACAGACAAACTGTTGGAAGCAATGATCTCTTTTATGAGTGATTATATCAATATCGGTTTCCGTATTTGTCTCCCTGTATTCTGTGTCATGCTGATCACGAATTGTATTTTGGGGATTATGGCAAAGGTTGCCCCGCAGATGAATATGTTTGCGGTTGGTATGCAGATCAAGCTTTTAATGGGATTGGGAGTTATGTTTTTAACAATCGGAATGCTTCCGTATATCTCTGATTTTATATTTACGGAAATGAAAACGATGATGGTATCTTTTGTGGAGGCGATGATGGCATGATTGCTTATGATCTGCAGTTTTTTGCCAAAGAAGGCCCCGGTGGTGAGAAGACGGAAGAGCCCACCGCCAAAAAATTGGATGATGTCCGCAAGGAAGGTCAGGTCGCAAAGAGTAAAGAAGTAGTCAATGCTGCCGGTCTGATTGCGTTATTTGTAATCTTAAAGTTCGGAATGGGATTTTTGGGAGAAAATTTTCTCGGTGTATTTTCTTATGTTTATGACAGGATCCCACAGCTGATCAAGATGGCAAATGGATTTATTCCGTCCCGGGATTATTATTCCCTGATGGGAAATATTCTGTTGAAAATCCTGATTACGATTTCTCCGTTTCTACTGATAGGTTTTTTGGTGGCTTTTCTGGCAGATTATGTCCAGATAAAATGGAAAGTAACATCCAAACCGCTACAGCCAAAGTTCAGCAAACTGAATCCGGTCAATGGTTTTAAAAGAATTTTTTCCGCACAGTCATTGATGGAATTGTTAAAATCCATCGCAAAGATTTTGCTGATCGGCTGGGTGGCATATGACATGATCAAGGATAATTTTGATGTCATTTACCTGTTATTTAATATGCCGCTTTGGCAGGGGATACAGGTTTCGGGGAAAATTGCAATCGATTTCGGATTAAAATGCTCCCTGATATACGTGGTAATTGCCTTGATTGATTTTGCCTATCAGAAGAGAAAATTCCATAAGGATCAGATGATGACAAAACAGGAAGTCAAGGATGAATATAAACAATCCGAAGGTGATCCTCAGGTAAAAGGCAGGATCCGACAGAAGATGCAGGAAGCATCCAGACGGCGTATGATGCAGAAACTGCCGGAGGCAGATGTGGTTATTACCAACCCGACTCATTTTGCGGTTGCCATCCAGTATGACAGTGAGGTCGCTTCGGCGCCGGTTGTCATTGCAAAAGGAGAAGATTTCCTTGCACAGAAAATCAAGGAAATTGCAAAGGAAAACAAGGTTGAGATTGTAGAGAACAAACCACTGGCCAGAATGCTTTATTATAATGTGGAAATCGGAGAACAGGTTCCGCCGGAGTTGTATCAGGCGGTAGCGGAAGTGCTGGCAATGGTATACCATATGCAGGGGAAGATTTAGAAAAGTAAAAGCGGAAAGGAGGATGGCATATGAAAAAAGCGGATTTAGGTGTGGCATTATATGTGCTTGCCGCATTTGTCATGCTGATTGTGCCGATTCCTTCCTGGCTGCTGGATATTTTGCTTGCCTGCAATATGGCAATCGCGTTCAGTGTACTGTTTCGATGCATGTTTGCAAAAGAAGTTCTGGAAATGTCGTTTTTTCCGACTATTTTGCTGTTCACGACAATCTTCAGAATTGCGTTGAATGTATCTTCCACCAGATTGATCTTAACGACGGGAAGTCCGGGTAATGTCGTTGAGACTTTCGGAAATTTCGTTGGCGGCGGCGACCTGATCATGGGAGCCATTGTTTTCATTATTCTGATTATTATTCAGTTTATGGTGATTAACAAAGGTTCCGAACGTGTAGCTGAAGTAACGGCACGTTTTACTTTGGATGCAATGCCCGGTAAGCAGATGGCGATCGATGCGGACCTGAATACCGGTGCCATTACCGATCAGGAAGCAAAGATCAGAAGGGAAAAAATCCAGCAGGAATCCAGCTTTTTCGGAAGCATGGATGGTGCTGTTAAGTATGTCAAAGGAGATGCCACCGCAGGTCTGGTTATTACGGCGGTCAATATTGTCGGCGGTATTGCAATGGGA
Source organism: Lachnospiraceae bacterium (assembly GCA_051877575.1). Classification (GTDB taxonomy): domain Bacteria; phylum Bacillota; class Clostridia; order Lachnospirales; family Lachnospiraceae; genus UBA2882. The sequence goes on from JBJEJA010000028.1 coordinate 114,419, forward strand.
ATGCTGCGAAACGGTATGGATATCGGAACTGCATTGAACCGATATGCGATACTGACCATCGGTGACGGTCTGGTCAGCCAGATACCGTCGTTGCTGATCTCGCTTTCCACAGGTATTCTGGTAACCAAGGGCAGCAAGGACGCAGACTTCGGATCGGTGCTGATAAAACAGCTGTTTGGTGTGCCCAAGGTCCTTTATCTGGTGGGTGCGGTGCTCTGTTTCCTCGGCATTGTGACGCCGTTGAATCCGCTGATTTTCGTTACGCTGGGGGTTTGTTTTATCCTTACGGCAAGAACGATTCAGGCGGATATCGAAACCTCGGAGATCGAAAAGGAAGTGGATACCGAGGAGGCGGAAGCGGAGGAAATCCGGCAACCGGAGAATGTTACTTCCCTGTTGCAGGTTGACCCGATTGAACTGGAATTCGGTTATGGAATCATTCCTCTTGCGGATGTGAATCAGGGCGGTGATCTGTTAGACCGTGTTGTTATGATCAGGCGGCAGATTGCATTGGAACTTGGCACGGTTGTGCCGATTATCCGACTGCGTGACAATATCCAGTTGAATCCAAACCAGTATATTATTAAAATAAAAGGGATACAGGTTTCGGAGGGAGAAATCCTGTTTGACCACTATATGGCAATGAATCCGGGATATGTGGAAGAAGAGATTACCGGTATTCCCACCTTTGAACCATCCTTCCATCTGCCGGCCATCTGGATTACGGAGGGGCAGAGAGAACGTGCGGAAAGTCTGGGCTATACGGTGGTGGATCCGCCCAGCATCATTGCAACCCATTTGACGGAGATCATCAGACAGCATATTGCGGAACTGCTGACACGTCAGGATGTACAGAATCTGACAAACAATCTGAAGGAAACCAATCCGTCGATTGTGGAGGAACTGGTACCGAAACTGATGGGACTTGGAGAAGTACAGAAGGTTTTGCAAAATCTTTTGCAGGAAGGTATCTCTATCCGGGATTTGCTTACAATTTTTGAGACATTGGCGGATTATGCTTCGACAACCAGAGATACGGATATTTTGACGGAATATGTGCGGCAAAGTCTGAAACGGGCTATTTGTGCCAAGTTTTTCCCCGCCAATGAAACCACCAGTGTGGTAACGCTGGATCCGAAGGTGGAGCAGGAGATTATGGCCAGTGTCAAACAGACCGAGCAGGGGGCTTATCTGACGCTGGATCCGGAGAAAACGAAAGCAATTATCGAGAGCGTCAGAACAGAAGTGGGAAAACTGGAAAGTCTTGGAAAAAATCCCATTATTATTACATCACCGATTGTGCGTATGTATTTTAAACGTCTTACAGAGGATTACTTTAGTGACTTAATTGTGATATCCTATAATGAAGTGGAGTCAAATGTGGAATTACAGTCAGTGGGGATGGTGACAGCATAATATGATTATCAAGAAGTTTCAGGGAAAATCAGAAATGGAAGCAACGGAAGCAGCAAAAAAGGAACTTGGCAGCGGTGTTGTGGTAATGAACGTCAAGGAGTTAAAGAGAAAAGGCTTGTTTGCTTTTCTGAAGCCTAAGATGGTGGAGGTTACGGTTGCTTTGGAAGAGGAGCCGGATCGGACTCTGCCGCCGAAAAAAGAACCGGTAAGAACCGTTGCAAAAGAAAAAACAGTGGCAGCTCCCGTGAAAGAAGAAAAGACCGATAAGGCCTTGGAGGAAAAACTGGAGAGCCTTCAGACGCTGTTGGAAAAACAATTCCAAAAAAGTGATACGGAAAAAGAATCAGAAGAAGGAAAGTCGGCAGAGGAAGAGGATAAACAGGAGGATAGCAATGTCCGTTTCCTGAAATTGCTTTATCATACGATGCTGGAAAATGAAATCAATGAAAAATATGCCAATCAGATCATTGATGAGCTGGATGCGGTGTTAAAGCCTAACATGCCCATTGATTTCATGCTCTCCAATGTATATCAGAAAATGATCCTGAAGTTCGGGCAGCCTGTGGGGCTGACGGCACCGGAAAAGGGACCGAAGGTAGTGTTTTTTGTGGGGCCAACAGGAGTGGGAAAGACAACTACGATTGCCAAAATTGCTTCCCGGTATTCGGTAGAGGAAAAGAAAAAAGTTGCATTGTTTACGATGGATACTTACCGGATTGCCGCTGCGGAACAGCTCCGGACTTATGCAAATATTCTGGAAGTTCCGTTCCGGGTTATTTATTCGGTAGAAGAGATGTGTCAGGGTATTGAAGAATTTCGGAACTATGATTACATATTTATGGATACTGCCGGGCACTCGCACCAAAATGCAAAGCAGCGTGAGGCCATGAATGAATTTATTCAGGCTGTAGATGAAAAAATCGAAAAAGAGGTTTATCTGGTAGTCAGTGCGACTACAAAATATAAGGATCTTGTCAGCATTGCGGACACCTATTCGGAAATGACGGAGTACAAGTTAATCTTTACCAAGCTGGATGAGACGACCAGTCTCGGAAATCTGCTGAATCTGAAATTACATACGGGCGCACAAATGTCTTATGTCACATGCGGGCAGAATGTGCCGGATGATATGGAGGATTTCAATCCGCAGAAAACGGTTAAGATGCTTTTGGGTGGAAACAGGATGCCTTAAAGGAGGTACGGAATGGATCAGGCGGAAAGTCTTAGAAATATCATAAAAATGAACAGTCAGCCCCAGCGGCCGCTTGCACGTGTCATTACTGTTACCAGCGGTAAAGGCGGTGTGGGAAAATCCAATACTGCGATCAATCTGGCGATCCAGTTCCGCCAGATGGGACAGCGGGTAATCATATTGGATGCGGATTTCGGGCTTGCCAATATTGAGATTATGTTCGGCGCCGTGCCAAAACATAATTTATGCGATTTGATTTATCAGGGTAAAAATATCAAGGAGATCATTACCTGGGGACCGGGGGAAGTGGGATTTATATCCGGAGGTTCCGGGATTGCCGGACTTTCCAATCTGAGCAGGGATTACTTGGTTTATATCATACAAAACCTGGCGGAGCTGGATGCGATTGCGGATATTGTGATCGTGGATACGGGAGCCGGAATTTCCGATGCGGTGTTGGAATTTCTGGTGGCAAGCGGTGAAATATTATTGGTAACCACGCCGGAGCCGACTTCGATTACGGATTCCTATTCTCTGTTGAAAGCACTGAACAGGCATCCCAGATTTTCCAGGGAAATGTCCCAGATCAAAGTGATTGCCAACAAGGTGGAGAGCGATGACGAGGGAAAAGCCCTGTTTACCAAGTTGAATGCCGTGGTAGCAAGATATCTGAAATTGCCGATTGCCTACCTAGGAGCGGTTCCCCAGGATCAGAATCTGGCGAAGGCGGTCATGCAACAGATGCCGGTCTCTTTGGCGAACCCTAATGCAAAATCTGCCAGGGCATATCAGCGGATTGCAGGGGTACTGATGTACGGAGAACACGGAGAGGCAGTGCAAAAAAGAGGAATGGCGGCCTTTTTTTCGCATATCATCACTACAAAGAACCCATTCCGTCAATAAGCAGCACAATATGAACAGACTATAGGAGAGAAAACATGTTGACAGAATTCATTAGACCCGGAGACAAAATTGAAATTCAGGCTGTTGAACAGGCAATTTTGGGATCCGCTTCTAACAAAAAGGCGTATACATCAAAAATCTATGACATTCTGGACGATGAGCAACTGGAAATTTTGATGCCCATGGATGGCACCAAACTGATCCTCTTGCCGGTGGACGGAGAATATCGGTTTTGTTTTTATACAAACAAGGGGCTGTATCAATGTTTTATCAGAATTACAGACCGTTATAAGAGCAATAATGTGTATTTGCTTTTATGCGAGGTGACTTCACCTATCGGGAAGTATCAGAGAAGAGAGTATTATCGTTATGCCTGTACGCTTCCCGTAAAGACAAGAGATTTGATGGAAGAGGAACAAAAGGCGGTGGAAGAGAATAAATTCCGCATGCAGGTCGGGCTTCCGATGGCAAAGGGACAAATCGTGGATATCAGCGGCGGCGGGATCCGGTTTGTAACACCGGTCAGCTATGAGGTGGGAAGTCTGATAGCCATCTGTTTTTCCCTGAACATTCACGGCAGGGAGATTCCCTATGAACTGGTGGGGGAAATCTTAAGCAACAGAGAGAATGAGGTACGCAGGGGAGAGTTTGAGCACAGGGTTATGTTTAAGGCCATTGACAATAAGAAAAGAGAAGAGATTATCAGATATATATTTGAAGAAGAGCGGAAAAGCCGACGTCGATAAAGGGAATGGAGAGAGGTGCCGCAAGGCTGTGGTAAAATATGAGCAAAAAAATATTGGTTGTAGATGATTCTGCACTCATGAGAAGAATTCTGTGTGATATAATAAATGCAGATGTAAGGTTTCAAGTGGCAGATACAGCTGCAAACGGGCTGGAAGCATTGAACCTGCTTCAGACAAATACATACGATTTGATCGTACTGGATCTGATGATGCCGGGAATGGACGGAATTTCTTTTTTAAAAGAAATGAACCGGCTTGGAAATTCCACGAAGGTTGTTGTCAGCAGTACATTGGCGAACGAGGGTGCGGATATTACCGTTGATGCGCTTTCACTGGGAGCGGTTGATTTCGTTAAAAAACCGGATGGAATTCTGGATGCCAGAGGAGAGAAATTCAGCAATCTTCTGATCCGGATCCTGACGGAAGTGGCATTTGCAAGCGAACGAAAAAAAGGAAAGACCGAAAGCGAAAAACAAAAAAGTGAGAGACAGAAAAGTGAAAGGCAGAAACCGGTTTTCGGGAAATTTTCCGTAAAAGGGCTGAAGGGCAATAAGGGGAAGAACAAGATTGTTGCCATTGCCAGTTCAACGGGTGGTCCGAAAGCACTGCAGGAGGTATTGCCCCGTCTGCCGGAAGATCTGGATGCACCGGTGCTGGTAGTGCAGCATATGCCGGCAGGATTTACGGCAACTCTGGCAGAACGTCTGGACAGCATCTGTCCCCTTCGCGTACAGGAGGCAAAGGATGGAATGCCGGTTCAAAAAGGCAATATTTATATTGCCCGAGGCGGTATTCATATGACGGTTGTGCGCTCGGGCGGTTGTGAGAGAATTGCTTTTCTGGATGATCCGCCAAGAGAAGGTGTCAAGCCTTGTGCAAATTATATGTATGAATCCCTGAAAGATTGCGATTATGAGCGGGTTGTTTGTGCGGTGCTGACCGGAATGGGAGCTGACGGAACAGAGGGAATTGCCAATTTGAAAAAGCATAAGGAACTGTATGTGATTGCACAAAATCAGGAAAGCTGTGCCGTTTACGGTATGCCCAGAAGTGCGGTTGCAGCAGGTCTTGCAGATGAAGTTGTACCACTGAATCAGGTGGCTGAAGCAATAATAAAGAACGTGGGGGTAAGAAAAGATGGATGTTAGTCAATATCTGGAGATTTTTCTTGATGAAACAAAAGAGCATTTGCAGAGTCTGAGCGATCAGCTCATGAATCTGGAGCAGGATCCGGAAAACATGGATACCATTAATGAGATTTTCCGTGCCGCACATACCCTGAAAGGTATGGCGGGAACCATGGGATATAAGAGAATGCAGACTCTGACCCATGATATGGAAAATGTATTTTCCGAGGTGCGTAACGGAACGATCAAGGCAGACGGAAATATGATTGATGTGCTGTTTCAATGTCTGGACGCATTGGAGGAATATACGGAGAATATTCAAAATACTTCCGATGAAGGAACCAACGATAATGATCATCTGATCAAGGCGTTAAATGATATCCTGAATGCCAAAGGCGGCGCACCTGCAGCCGCTCCGGCCAAGAAGGAAGAAAAGAAAGAGGAACCTGCAACGGTTCCTGCGGCGGTTGACAGTGCAAAGGAAAAATGGAGAGAGATTTCGCTGGGCGATACAGAGAAAACCGTCATGGCAGAAGCTGTTAAAATGGGTAAAAAGGTCATGGGGATTACCGTATATGTTCAGGAAAGCTGTATTTTAAAAGCGGCAAGAGCGTTTTTGGTATATAAGGCCTTGGAGGAATTGGGTGAGACCATTGTCTCCGTACCCAGCGCACAGGATATCGAAGACGAGAAGTTTGACTTTGATTTCAGCGTGATCTTTATTACGGACGCGGATTGCGACAAGGTAAGAGCCGCAATCATGAATGTTTCCGAAATTGACAGTTGCTGCGTTTCGATGATGGAAGTGGAAGCGCCGAAGGAAACGGAGAAGAAAGAGGTTGTAAAAGCAGAAGAGAAAGAACAGCCTGCGGTAGCGGCCGGGGCATCTGCTGCACCCGCCAAGGGAGATAAGAATAAAAATGCCAAACCGATCGTTAACAGGACGGTGCGTGTGGATATCGAGAAACTGGATGTATTGATGAATTTGGTCAGCGAGCTGATCATTGCGAAGAACTCTCTGGTATCGGCTGCGGCTACGGAAGGCATTACCGCAAACAGTTCGGTAAATGAACCTATTGAATATCTGGAAAGTGTGACAACCAATCTTCATGAATCCGTTATGAAGGTCAGAATGGTGCCCATAGAATCCGTTGTACAGAAGTTCCCTAAAATGATCAGGGATCTTTCTAAAAAACTGGATAAAAAGATGCAGTTGTTTATGAGTGGTGAAGAGACGGAGCTGGATCGTACCGTAGTAGATGAGATCGGCGATCCGTTAATGCATTTGCTGCGTAACTCTGCAGATCACGGTCTTGAGTCGGCTGAGGTTCGTCTGCAGAGAGGAAAACCGGAAGTCGGTTCCATTTACCTGGATGCATATCAGGATGGAAATAATGTTGTCATTGAAGTAAGAGATGATGGTAACGGTATTGATGTGGAGGCTGTAAAGGCGAAGGCGATCGAAAGGGGTACAATTACACCGGAGCAGGCTGAAAACATGAATGATAAAGATGTAATCGGCTTGCTGTTTCTGCCGAGTTTTTCGACGGCAAAAACCGTATCGGATGTTTCCGGCCGCGGCGTTGGGCTTGATGTTGTAAAATCCAAGATTGAGTCCTTGAGCGGTGATGTGGAAGTGAAGACCAAACTGGGAGAAGGCAGTACCTTTATTATTCGCCTGCCCCTGACGCTTGCCATTATCCAGGCACTGATGGTTGAAGTCGGCGGAGAAAAATATGCAATTTCTCTCGGATCCATTCAGACCATTGAGGATATTGCGCCCGGTGAGATCAAGTTTGTACAGAACAAAGAAGTGATCAATCTGCGTGGGGATGTTATTCCTTTGATCAGATTGAATGAGGTATTGGACAATGAGTCCACCAAAGGACCTGATGATAATCTGATTGTAGCAATCGTAAAAAAAGGAGACAAACTGGCGGGTCTTGTTGTTGATGAATTGATGGGACAGCAGGAAATCGTTATTAAGTCTCTCGGAAAATATATCAATAAGAGCAAAGTTATCAGCGGTGCGACCATTTTGGGTGATGGCGAGATCGCATTGATCATTGATGCAAATGCATTGCTTTAAAGGGGGGCATCACAATGGATGAATTAAAAGAAGTAAACGGACAGGAATGGATACAGTATATCGTTGTAAAGTTTGGTGATGAGCAATACGGAATCGATATTAAATACATAGATAATATTGTACGTATGCAGAGAATTACCAGAGTGCCGAAAGTGCAGAGCTATATTAAAGGCGTGATCAACCTCCGCGGAGAGGTTATCCCCGTTGTCAGCATCCGCCTGAAAATGGGTTTGGAAGAAGATGTGATTACCAAAACCACCAGAATCATCATTATCAAACTCGATAACGAAGAAGTAATCGGTATGCTGGTAGATGAAGTAAAAGAAGTAGTGACTCTGGACGCATCCCAGATTGAGAAGGTTTCCTATGATTCGAAGGAGGATAAGGTCAATTATCTGTCCGGCGTGGGAAAGGATAAGGGAGAATTAATTTCCCTTCTGGATATGAATCTGGTATTTGCGGAGAAGGAAAAGGCAAATTAATCGCCGGAATAGGAAAAAATATGCAGAATTTTAATTTAAATGATTCCCAGCAGTATTTTGATGTGCTGAAAGAGATCGGCAATATCGGAGCGGGAAATGCGACCACGGCATTGGCGCAGATGCTGCAGTGTAAAGTGGATATGAAAGTTCCTCAGGTAAGACTGCTGGACTTTCAGGAAGTCGGCTCTGCCATGGGCGGAGAAGAACAGATCATGGCAGGGGTGTATCTGCTGGTAGAAGGAGATATTACCGGCAGTATGATGTTCCTTTTGGAAGAACGTGCTGCACATTGTCTTGTTGCAAAACTGATGCAGATGCCCGCCAATCCCGACGGAGAGTTTACGGAGATTGAATTATCGGCACTGAAAGAAATCGGTAATATTATTGTGGCGTCTTATCTGAATTCGTTATCCATGTTGACGAATATGAAAATTATGCCGTCGGTTCCCGATCTGAGTATTGATATGGCAGGAGCAATCCTGAGTGTACCGGCCATCGAATTCGGAGAAATCGGGGATAAGATATTATTGATTCAGACACAGTTTACGGATGATGTAGAGTTAGACGGTTATTTTATTTTGGTTCCTGATCTGGAATCCTATGATAAAATATTGACCGCTATAGGCATGTAGTTATGAGTGAAATTGTAAAAGTAGGAATGGCAGATTTGAAAATCTGTAAAAGTCCCGACGGCGTAACAACGTTGGGACTCGGATCGTGTGTGGGGATTGCGTTGAGAGATCCGGGAACCGGTATCGGGGGGCTGGCACATATTATGTTGCCGGACAGTACTGCAATCAAAGATAACAGCAATATACCCAAATTTGCAGATACGGGAATTGAAGAACTGGTAAGACAGGTGGTGGCAGCAGGGGCTGTAAGGAGCAGGCTGGTGGCCAAAATTGCGGGTGGAGCCCAGATGTTCGCCTTTCAGAACAAGTCCAGTATGGTCCGGGTAGGGGATCGTAATGTTGAGGCTGTCAAAGCAAAGCTGCTGGAACTGCGAATACCGATTCTGGCAAGTGATACCGGAGAAAATTACGGTCGTACGGTTGTGTTTTATCCGGAGACGGGAGATTTTATCATCAGGGCAGTAGGAAAACCGGAGAAGGTGATTTAATGAATAAGAGAAAAATGCTTCCGATTATTCTGATGCTGACAGCCGGGGCTGTTACCAGTATCATTACATATTTGAAGGATTATGAGTTGACAAAAATGTTGTGGACCCTTCTGGCAGTATTGATTATCTTTTATCTTTTAGGGCTTGGCATTAAAAAGGTACTGGATGTTTTTGATGAGCAGATCAGAGAAGAAGAGAAAAAGAAAGATGAAGGATCGGTCATTGAGAAGGAATTAAACGAAGAGGATATGCAGAATACGGAAGAAGCTGAAACGGAAAGCTGATAGCCGAAATGGATGCATTATGCGGAGGTTACCATGGACGAAGCAGCTAGAAAACGGCTCTGGCAGGATTACAATCGTTTAAAGAGTCAGGATTTACGGGAAAAAATCATATTGGAATATGCGCCTTTGGTAAAATTGGTTGCCGGCAGGCTCAGTATGTATCTGGGTTATAATGTGGAATATGATGATCTGGTCGGATACGGTATATTCGGCTTGATCGATGCCATTGATAAGTTTGATACCTGCAAGGATGTAAAGTTTGAAACTTATGCCAGTCTCAGGATTCGGGGCGCAATTTTGGATCAGATCAGGAAAATGGATTGGATTCCCCGAACGATCAGGCAGAGACAGAAGAAAATAGATTCGGTAATCAGAGAAATCGAAACAACTACGGGCAGAAATGCCACCGATGAAGAAATTGCCAAGGGGCTGGGGATATCGGATGATGAATATCTGGATTGGCAGTCCCAGATGAAGATTACCGGCGTGGTCAGTTTGAACGAGTACATAGAACAGGGCGGACCGGAGCTTGCAGGTGATAAAACAGGGGCTTCCGGTTATGAGGTACCGGAAGATGTTGCACAGCAGGTGGAACTGAAGGAAAAATTGAAGGAAGCGCTGGATGTACTGACAGAAAAGGAAAGAAAAGTTGTGGTGCTTTATTATTATGAGGATCTGACTTTAAAAGAAATCAGTCACATATTGGAAGTCTCGGAATCGAGGGTTTCCCAGCTCCATACCAAGGCATTAATGAAAATGAAGAAGAGTCTTGGGGATTATATGGGGATCTTAACGGACAGATAATGCGGAGGACACCGAATGAATGCTTATTTTCAGTTGATTATGAACCAGAGCGGAACGGCAATCAGACTGGTACCTCCCAGCGATGGCGGGGAGAAGATCAATGTTGCCGAACTGACGGAATATTTGCAGTTAAAAAATGTGGAAGTTTCGGATATGAAGGTGCTGTATCAGGCAATTGCCGCTTTGGATAAAGAGGTGGTTGTTCCGCTGACCCCCAAATGCGGGTTTCCGGAACAGGAGATGTTTTCCCTGCGTGTTTCGGAAGACAGGATGGAAGCGATTGTACGTTTTTATCCTCCCAGCAATAACGGATCCCCGATTAGCGGGAAGGATGAAATTTTATATGATTTAAAATGCCGGAATGTTGTTTTCGGATATGATGAAGCTGCCATTGAAACATATCTTGCCAACAGAAATTATTGTGAAGACATTGTTGTCGCCAGAGGTCAGGAACCGGTACAGGGGCAGGATGCAAGAATTGAATATTTCTTCAATACGGATCTGAGTACCAGACCTACCAGAAACGAAGACGGGTCGGTAGACTTCTTTCATTTGAATACCATCAATCATTGCAAAACGGGAGATGTGTTGGCAAAACTGTACAAAGAAGTGCACGGACAACCGGGATATACGGTTTACGGTGAGAAGATCAGTCCCAGGGATATCAAGCATCTGACCTTGAAATACGGGCGCAACATCAGTCTGTCCGAGGATGGATGTACCATCACATCCGATCTGAACGGTCATGTCTGCCTGACAGGGGATAAAGTTTTTGTCTCCGATGTCTATGAGGTGGAAAATGTCGGACCGGCAACGGGTAATATAGAATCCGAAGGAAGTGTCCTGGTAACCGGCAATGTACAGGCGGGTTTTTCCATTAAGGCAAAGGGAAATGTAGAAGTCCGTGGTGTGGTAGAAGGTGCAACGATCGAAACGGACGGAGATATTATCATTGCCAGAGGAATGAACGGCATGGGCAAAGGTGTTTTAAATGCAGGCGGCAGAATTATACTGAAATTTGCGGAAAACGCCACGATCAATGCCGGGGCTTATGTGGAAAGCGAATCTATTTTACATAGTAATGTCAGTGCCAATACGGAAGTGATTGTAGACGGCAAAAAAGGGTTTATTGCCGGAGGCGTTGTCCGTGCAACGGAAAAAATCAGCTGTAAGACACTGGGGTCTTCCATGGGAGCGGATACTGTGGTAGAAGTCGGTGTGAATCCCGAACAGAAGAAGAGATATCAGGATTTACAAAAAGAGGTTATGGACATTACCAAGAATCTGAAAAATATTCAGCCGATTCTGGTAAATGCGACGCAGAAATTGAAAAAGGGTGAAAAGTTTCCGCCCGAGCAGATGAAGTATATCCAGACACTTGCTGTTGCAAACAAGCAGCAGACAGAGCGGCTGGAAGCCGATCAGGCAGAGTTAAAGCAGTTGGATGAGATGATGCAGAGCCAGAAACAGGCATGCGTCTGCGTATCTGATGACGTGTATGCGGGAACCAAAATTGCAATCGGAGACGTATCCATGGTGCTTAAGAGTACCATGAGATATTGTCGTTTTATCAGAGAACGGGGAGACATTAAAGCAACTTCATATTAAGGAGGTGTCTTGTATGGCTATCGGAATGATAGAATTGCAGGGTGGGATTCAGAGGACGCAGGATTACACTGCTTTGAAACATCAGGAAAATATGAAACCGACGGTGGATCAGGCGCAGTTTCAGATACAGACGGATAAAAAGTTGGATCAGAAGCTGAACCAGGTTGTGCGTGGGGAGAATGCGGATAAAAGCGAGAATCAAGCAGATGCCAAAGAAAAAGGAAAAGGGCAGTATGCAGGTGACGGCGGTGCAAAAAGAAAAGAGCAAAAGATACCGCAGGAAGGAAAAGTTGTATTGAAGGGCGTATCTCATTTTGATATGTCAGTCTGACAGCAGGAAGAAGCCATGACAGGAATGGAAATCGTACTTCTCATATTGGGCATGATCATTTTTGCCGCCAGCTTCATCATTCCGGAGAGGAAAAAGGAAGCGGATGAAAAGTCTCTGGAGATCGGAGAGGAAAAGGTCAAAGAGATCATAGACGGGCAGATGAAAGAGGCAAAAGAGAAACTGCAGGATGTGGTGGATGAAACGCTTACTTATGCGGTAGAAAAGTCGGAACGTTCACTGGAGCGGATTTCCAATGAAAAAATTACCGCTGTTTCCGAGTTTTCGGAAACGGTATTGGAAGATATCCACAAGAGCCATCAGGAAGTCATGTTCTTATATGATATGCTTCACGATAAGCAGAAAAATCTGCGGGAAACGGCAAAAGAAGTGGACAGGACCAGCGCCATTGCCAAGGAGACAAAAAATGAGCTGGAAAATGCCGCAAAAATGTTTCAGGAGGAATTGGTGCAGGAGCAGGAACAGGAGCCGGCAGAGGCTGAACCGGAAACGATTGCCGTACCTGAAGTAGATGTGGAAAATATTTCGGGTTCCAATAATAATGAAAAAATACTGGAAATGCATAAACAGGGCAAATCAAATGTAGCCATTGCCAAGGAGCTGGGGCTGGGTGTCGGCGAAGTTAAGCTGGTCATTGATTTGTTTGAGGTGATATAATCGTGAAACTGAAATACTATATGAGAGGCCTGGGCATCGGTATTGTTGTAACCGCTTTGCTGATGGGTGTTGCACTTTCCGGCAGGAAAGAAAAAATGACGGATGATGAAATCCGTGCGAGAGCAGCGGAACTTGGCATGGTAGAAGAAGAAAGCGGTGTTCTGGCCGACGATTTGGGAAAAGAGGAACCGGAAGAAGCGGAAGAGACCGGGCAAGCAGAGAATGTCGTTTCCGGGAACAAGTCGCCCGAGACGAAAATAGGAACGGAAGCAGGAACGGAGCCGGAAGAAACGGATAAGGAAGATGCGGAGCCGGAAGATACGACCGGGACGGAAAGTGACAGAGCGGAAGAAGCAGTAAGCGTTGAGACGGCAGAAAAGGCGGATCAGACGGAAAGCTACATAATCAAAGTCAACAGTGGAGATGGTTCCAGAAGTGTGGCCAACAGGCTGCAGGAGGCCGGCATCATAGAAGATGCGGCTGCATTTGATGTTTTTCTGTGTCAAAACGGTTATGATAAGCGGATTGCTGCCGGGGAACATGAAATCCCTGTCGGAGCGACAAATGAAGAAATCGCCGAGGCACTGACACGATAAAAGAGTCTCAAAATAAAAAAAAGCTGAAAAAGAGCATGTTTTTAAGGAAAAAGCCTTGAACTTGCTCTTTCTTTATGATAAAATTTTCACGTTGCGGTTCATCGGACGATGATTATCCGGATGGCGCAGCAGTAACCAATCAATCACGTACGCGGATTGACTGCCGGTGCTTCTTTAACGCGGAGGTGGCAGAAGAGTTGATGCGTGCGGAAGAAAAAAACCAAACGGAGGTAAGAAACATGAGCGTTATTTCAATGAAACAGTTATTAGAAGCAGGTGTTCATTTCGGACATCAGACAAGAAGATGGAACCCTAAGATGGCTCCATACATCTACACAGAGAGAAACGGTATCCATATCATCGACTTACAGACATCTGTAGGTAAAGTGGATGAAGCTTATCAGGCAATTTCCCAGATCGTATCCGCAGGCGGAACCGTTCTTTTCGTAGGAACAAAGAAACAGGCTCAGGATGCTGTTAAGACAGAAGCTGAGCGTTGCGGTATGTTCTATGTCAATGAAAGATGGTTAGGCGGTATGCTGACCAACTTCAAGACAATCCAGAGCCGTATCGACAGATTAAAAGCAATCGAGAAGATGTCTGAAGACGGCACATTTGATGTATTACCCAAAAAAGAAGTCATTGCACTGAAAAAAGAGTGGGAGAAGTTAGAGAAAAACTTAGGCGGAATCAAAGAAATGAAACAGATCCCCGATGCCATTTTTGTTGTTGATCCCAAGAAGGAAAGAATCTGTGTTCAGGAAGCACATGCACTTGGCATTACCCTGATCGGTATGGCAGACACAAACTGCGATCCCGAAGAACTGGATTTTGTAATCCCCGGTAACGACGATGCAATCCGTGCGGTAAAACTGATCGTTTCCAAGATGGCAGACGCTGTTATTGAAGCAAACCAGGGCGAAGCGGTAGAGGCTGTAGAAGCTGAAATGCTGGAAGGTGCCGAAGAAGCGGAAGAAGTAACGGAAGAAGCATAATCGGAAAACGGACTGATATGATTTAAAATTGAATGATGAATGGAGGAAATAGACATGGCAATTAGTGCTTCCATGGTAAAAGAATTAAGAGAAATGACCGGTGCCGGCATGATGGACTGTAAGAAAGCACTTACAGAGACAGACGGCGATATGGATGCAGCGGTTGAATTATTAAGAAAGAGCGGCGCAGCAAAGGCTGAGAAAAAGGCAGGCAGAATCGCAGCAGAAGGTATCTGCCGCGTGGCTGTAGAAGGAAACACGGCAGCAGTTGTTGAAGTGAACTCCGAAACAGACTTCGTTGCTAAAAATGAAGTGTTCCAGACTTATGTAGAGGCAGTTGCAAAACAGGTACTTGCTTCCGATGCGGCTGATGTAGAGGGCCTTTTGAACGAAGCATGGATCGAAGACAGCAGCAAGACCGTAAATGATGCGCTGGTAGAAAAAATTGCTACCATCGGTGAAAAACTGAACATCAGAAGATTTGCAAAGGTCACCGCTGAAAACGGCTGTGTTGTGACTTATCTTCACGGCGGCGGAAGAATCGGTGTTATCGTCAAAGCTGAAACCGGCGTAGTAAATGATGATATCAAAGAAGCATTATCTAACGTAGCAATGCAGGTTGCAGCTATGAATCCCAAATATGTGTCCACGGGTGATGTATCCGAAGAGTACAAGGCACATGAGAAAGAAATCCTGATGGCGCAGGCACAGGCTGATCCCAAGAACGCAAACAAACCCGAAGCAATCATCGAAAAGATGATCATCGGACGTTTAAACAAAGAGTTAAAAGAAGTTTGCTTATTGGAGCAGGAATATGTGAAAGCCGAGAACAAAGAAACGGTTGCCAAGTATCTGGAAGCAGTCGGCAAAGCAAACGGCACAGACTTAATGGTAACAGAGTTCGTTCGTTTTGAAACAGGCGAAGGTCTGGAAAAGAAGAACGAGGACTTTGCTGCAGAGGTTGCTGCTCAGATGGCAGGCAAATAAAGATTGAACGTATCGGACATCCGCTTTTAGAGGTACTTCAATACCTCAAAAGGCGGGTGTTTTTTATTTGCAAAATAGTGTTTGTATACAGAGTAAATATATGGTAAATTATAGGGAAAGGGGAAAGGAGGAAAGCAGATGAATATTAAAATGCAGTGCTGCGGGATTATTTTATTGCTGGTTATTTTATATTTTTATGTATGCCGCAAAAAGATAAAATTAAATACCGCACAGGCCTTTATGCATTTATTTTGGATTACGTTTCTGAATTTGATTTTGGATACGATTTCGATTGTTCTGCTGACCTACCATGATTTTGTCCCGGAAATTCTGATCGATCTTGTCTGCAAGTCATATATTTCCACTATGGTGCTGACTGCACTGAGTGCTTTTTTGTATATTTGTACGGATATTTACGGTGACAACCGGCTATATCGTAAAATGCAGCTGTTTGCTACCGTAATTGCGGCGGTGGGGATTGTGCTTATTTTTCTCCTGCCAATCTATAAATCCTGGGAAAAATCCGAGGAAATCTATACATATGGTCCGAGCGTAATGACTACATATGTCTTTTCGGCTGCTTTTTTGATCTGGATTATTATCCTATTGATCAGTAAAAAAGGGATCATTGATATCAGGCGTTGGGAAGCCATGCGTATTTGGATGATACTCTGGCTGGGAGCTGCTTTGATACAGTTTATCTTCAATGAATTGCTTTTGGTCGGCTTTGCAAGCGCAATCGGTATCATTATTATATATCTCAAACTGGAAAATCCGGAGCTGAATGTTGATAAGAGCACGGGACTGTTTAATCAGGAAGCCATGCTTTTGTATACGCATCAGTTGCAGCGGAGTGAAAAAAAGTTTGCGGTCATCGAAATGATTCTGCCCAATGCATTCTGTGTTCATGCTTCTGCTGCGGAACAGGGCATAGTACAGCAGGAACTGGTCGCTTATTTATCGGAAATAGAGAGTGCGTATACATTTAAAAATGAAGAGGATGAAGCGGTACTGATATTTGAAGACAGTGAGAAGGCTGAATTGTATCTGAATATTTTAAAAAGCCGGTTTGAATTCGGATGGGGAAAAGAAGGGAAAAGTTATATCAATCCCGAATGGATTTATATGCCGGACGGCAGTATTGTCAGCAGGAGTGAAGATGTTGTGCATCTGCTCGGGTATGCGAGAATGCATAGCAAAAACTATATAGAAGAAGATACAATCGTGATCAATCAGAAAATGATTGACGATATGTATGAAGAGAAAAATGTGGAAAATCTGATTACGGAAGCCCTTGATTATGACCGGGTGGAGGTTTTTTATCAGCCAATATATTCCATGAAGGAGCAGCGTTTTACTTCGGCGGAAGCACTGGTGCGTATCCGCGACGGGGAAGGAAAACTGGTGCCGCCCGGAGTCTTTATCGGAATTGCGGAAAAGAACGGAAGCATTATGCGGCTGGGCGAGATCGTATTTGAAAAAGTTTGCAGGTTTTTACGGGATCATAAACCGGAACGTTACGGTCTGGAATATATTGAGATCAATCTTTCCGTTGTACAATGTGCTTATGAGCATCTGGCGGAAAGCTTTATGCGTATTATGAAAAAGTATCAGATTTCTCCGGGACAGATCAATCTGGAAATTACAGAATCCGCATCCGTCAGTGAGAAGAAAATATTGTTGGACAATATGAAGGCATTGATGGATTATGGTGTAAAGTTTTCACTGGATGATTTCGGTACCGGCCAGTCCAATTTGAATTATATTGTGGAAATGCCGGTTGATATTGTAAAATTTGACCGGAATATGATTGTTTCTTATTTTGAAAACGGAAAGGCAAAGTATGTCATGGATGCGGCCATGCATATGATTCACGGTATGGAATTGCAGATTGTTTCGGAAGGAATAGAGACCAGAGAACAGTTTGACACGATGAAGGAATTGGGGATCAGTTATATTCAGGGATACTATTTTTCCAAACCGCTGCCGGAAACAGAGTTTTTGGGATTTATCAGTAAGAACTACGGGCAAGGGAAAAAATTTTTTGAAGATTAGACTTGAAAAAATATGAATTGGTGTATATAATGTCAAATATAACAAAGGCGTTGGCATGTTATTCATGCGAACGCCTTTATTTGTTGTTCTAAAAGGAAAGCTGATGTAAGTCAGGAAAGGAGAAGTCTAATGGAGAGATTTGTGGTTGCATTGACCAGAACCTGCGGAAGCGGAGGAACAACAATCAGTAAAATGCTTGCTGATGATTTTGGAATTGATATGTATGACAGAAAATTGTTGCGTCTGGCTTCTGAGGACAGCGGTATCAACGAAGAATTATTTGCCAAAGTGGATGAAGTGGCAAAGAGCCGTCTGCTTTACAGGGTGTCGAAAAAAGTATATAACGGGGAAATCATTCCTCCGGAAAGTAATGATTTTGTATCGGATCAGAACTTATTTAACTATCAGGCAAAGGTATTGAAAGAACTTGCGGAAAGAGAATCCTATATCTGTGTCGGAAGAGCATGCGATTTTGTGTTAAAGGATTATCCCAATGTTCTGCGGGTATTTGTTTACGCACCGGAAGATATTTGCATTGAAAGAGAGATGGAGCGTCAGGGCATAGACCGAAAGGCAGCCGAAAAATATGTGCTGAATAATAATAAATTCCGAAAAGAATATTATAAATATCATACAGGCAGGGTGTGGGAGAGCCCATATAATTATGACCTCTGTCTGAATACGGAAAAACTGACTTATGAGGAGAGCGTGAAAATGATAGAAGAACTTCTGGAAAAGAGATTCGGAGTCATGCCCTGACAGGTGGTTTTTTTCAATAACAAAATACGGAAAAGGAACGGATGGTAACAAAAATCCGGGAGACAAAGAAGTTTCCCACCGCAGGCAGCGGCTGGTGAAGCTTTTTTTATTTTATATGAGAAACAGGGTAAATAGCCCAAGGGCATATTTATAAATAAAAAAATTGAGGAGGACAATGTTATGAAGAAGAAATTATTAAGCATCTTATTATGTGTCGCAATGACTGCGTCGCTGGTAACCGGATGCGGAAGCGATACTGCTTCCGAAACATCTTCGGGGGCCGCTGAATCGGAAGGCACGGAAGCGGCAGAAAGCACAACAACGGGCGAAGAGGACAATGTCATTCGCATCGGTGTCGTCTGTGCCATGACCGGCGGATCCGCCATCTATGGAGAAGGAGCACAGAATGCGGTTGATCTGGCAGTTGAGGAGATTAACTCCGGCGACAGCCCGATTAAAGTTGAAATCGTCAATAACGGACAGGTCGTAGACGATGCAAAGGATTCCAAACAGGCAGTCAATGCATACAACAGCCTGATGCCGGAAGAGCCGGAAGCGGTTGTCGGTTCCTTCTTTTCATCCGTTACCCTGCCTATGGCAGAACTGGCCAATGAACAGAATATGTTACTTTTAGCAACCGGTGCAACGAACTATAAAGTAACGCTGGTCGGTCCCACGATCTTCCGTAACTGCTTCATTGATCCTTATCAGGGAAAAATGGCCGCATTGTTTGCAAAGGATCAGGGGGCTTCCAAAGTCGCAATTATATATGCAAAGGATGATGATTATTCCAACGGTCTGAAAGATGCATTTTTAGAGAATGCGGAAGCAAACGGTCTGGAAGTTGTTTATACGGGTGAATGTACCACTACAGATACAGACTTTACGGCGCAGGCTTCCCAGGCGGTAGCATCCGGTGCGGATTTCCTGTTTTATCCCTGTTTCCTTGACACCGTTCCTCTGTTAGTACAGCAGGCAAGAGATGCCGGATTTGAAGGCATCATCATGGGAGGTGACGGATGGGACGGTTCCGATACCACAGGCCTGGAAAGCTATTTTGAAAACTGCTATTTCACGAACCACTATTCTTCTGAGGATACAGCACCGGCAGTACAGAATTTTGTTTCCAAATATACCGAAAAATATGGAAATGAAAGTCTGAATGCATGTGCAGCGCTTTATTATGATGCGATCTATATGCTGGTACAGGCAGCTGAAGAAGGTGGCGGAACAGATACCGAATCACTTGTAGAAGGTATGACAGGCATGACTTTCACCGGTGTCGGCGGAACATTTACTTTGGATGAAAACGGCGATCCCGAAAAGAGTGTTGCAATCAATACTTATGAAAACGGTGAAGTAAAATGGTTTAAGACACTTTCTCCCGATGGAGAATAAAGGTTTGACATAAGAAGAAATCGGATATGTCATCAGCCTGCGGCACAGGGAAATGCCTGTGCCGCAGTTATTTCAAAAAGTATGTGAAACAGTAACCAGGAAAGGAAGGTGTTCTGAAGTGTCTCTGTTTATACAAAGTATAATAAATGGATTGAATCAGGGTGCCATATATGCATTAATTGCTTTAGGATATACCATGGTCTACGGTATCATCAGAATGATTAATTTTGCCCATGGCGACTTTATTATGGTAGGTGCGTATACCCTGTTTTATACAGTCCCCCTGATGATCAATTACGGTATGCCTGCATGGCTGGCTGTTTTGATAGCCATTGTTGTCTGTGTGGCAGTAGGTGTAACTGTTGAGATTGTGGCATATCGGCCGGTAAGAAATGCCGGTTCTATGACCGCATTGATTACCGCTCTTGCAATGAGCCTGTTTTTGGAAAATCTTGCAATGGTACTATTCGGAGCAAATCCCAAATCGGTTACTGCTATTTTTGATCTGCCCTCTGTTGATTTTCTCGGTGCTAAATTACAGTGTAAATATTTGCTTACCATTACAATTGGTCTGGTCATGATGCTTGGATTACAGATTTTTGTAAAAAAGACCAAGCTGGGGAAAGCCATGAGGGCCGTTCCTCAGGATAAGCAGGCATCCACACTCATGGGGATCAATGTGAATAAAATTATTACGACGACTTTTGCAATCGGATCCGGTCTGGCGGCGGTAGCGGCAATGATGTATTGTTCCACCTATCCCCGCTGTACTACGGATATGGGATCCATGATGGGATTGAAAGCTTTTATTGCGGCTGTTCTGGGCGGTATCGGAAGTATTCCGGGCGCTATGCTGGGAGGCATTATTGTCGGGCTTGTTGAAATCTTTGTAAAAGTATATATTGCTCCGGGCTGGTATGAAGCAATTACCTACAGTCTTCTGATTTTTGTTCTGTTGATTAAACCATCCGGTATTTTAGGGAAAAATGCCGGCGAGAAAGTGTAGGTGGTGGAAATGAGTAAAGAAAAGAAAATTTCTTATTTGATTAATGCAGTCGGAGTTTTGGTGTTGTTCCTGCTGTTATACGCACTTTTTCAATCCGGAGTGCTGGGTGTCAGGACTTCTTATCTGAAAGGAATTTGTACCACGGCATGTTACACGATCATTATGGTAACATCTTTAAACTTACTGGTGGGATTTATGGGAGAATTTTCCCTGGGGCATGCGGGTTTCATGTCTGTAGGCGCTTATGCCTCTGCCATTGTGACCAATATGCTGGCAGGAATGGAAATACCCAAATTTCTTCTGTTTTTGATTGCACTTCTGGTAGGCGGATGTGCCGCCGCTGTGACAGGCGTATTGGTAGGTATCCCTGCATTAAGACTCCGGGGAGACTATCTGGCAATTGTAACGGTTGCATTTGCTGAAATCATCCGTGTGGCTTTCTGTAATTTTGAGATTACGGGAGGCGGACGTACGATGAGCGGCATTACGAAACTTTCAGACTTCTATTGGTGCTTCTGGGTGACGGTTGTCTGCGTTTCCGTGATGTTCTTATATACCCGTTCCCGTTTCGGACGGACGGTGGTTGCGATCCGTGAGGATTATATTGCGGCTGCGGCCAGCGGAATCAATGTCACATTTTATAAGGTATTGAATTTTACGATTTCCGCGTTCTTTGCAGGTATCGGCGGCGCAATGTATGCTCACTACATGACAGCCATGATTCCTACCAATTTTAACTTCGCATATTCCGCAGAAATGTTGACGGAAGTGATTATCGGCGGTACCGGTTCTCTGACCGGTTCCATTATCGGTGCGGCGTTCTTATCGGCACTTCCCGAGGCCATGAGACAGTTCGCTGATTATCGTATGCTGGCTTATTCCGTTGTATTGGTTCTGGTTATGATTTTTAAACCCGGCGGAATCTTCGGTAAATGGGAATTCTCCCTGACCAGAGTGTTAAAAAAACTGGTTGCTCTGGTAAAGGGAAAGAAAAAAGACCCGGAACTAACGGCAGGAGGTGAGGGACATGAGTGAAGCAATGGATCATACGCCTGTGTTGAAAGCCCAGAATTTGGGAATTGTTTTTGGTGGGTTAAAAGCAGTTGATTCTTTCAGCATGGAGATTGGAAAAAGTGAACTGGTGGGATTGATCGGACCAAACGGTGCCGGCAAGACAACGGTGTTTAATCTGCTTACCGGTGTATATCAGCCGACAGAGGGAAGTTTTTATCTGAACGGTGTAAAGATGAACGGCAAGAAGACACATCAGGTAGTGGAAGCGGGGATATCCCGTACATTTCAGAATATCCGCCTGTTTAAAAAGATGACAGTCATCGATAACGTAAAAGTGGCAATGAACATGCATATGACTTACTCCCTGCCCACATCTATTCTGCGTCTTCCCAAGTATTGGAAGCAGGAAGCGGAGATTGATGAAAAGGCCAGAAAGCTTCTGGAGATTGTACATCTGTCTGATAAGGCGGATTATGTTGCGGAAAATCTTCCCTACGGACAGCAGAGAAGGCTGGAAATCGCCAGAGCGCTTGCTACCGGTATGAAACTTTTGCTGCTGGATGAGCCTGCAGCCGGTATGAATCCGACCGAAACCGCAGAACTTTTAGAAATTATCAATGATATCAGAGACCGTTTTCAGATATCCGTGCTTTTGATCGAGCATGATATGAGTCTTGTCATGAAAATATGCGAACGTATTCAGGTAATTGATTACGGCGTAACCATTGCTTCCGGTACTCCCGAGGAAATTGCCAATAATCCCAAGGTTATCGAAGCATATCTGGGAAAGGATGAGGAAGGGGGACTGTAAGCATGTTGGAATTAGAAAATGTAGATGTAT
This sequence comes from Lachnospiraceae bacterium, assembly GCA_051877575.1. Lineage (GTDB taxonomy): Bacteria > Bacillota > Clostridia > Lachnospirales > Lachnospiraceae > UBA2882. Next base: position 136,847 of record JBJEJA010000028.1, read on the forward strand.
TTTATGGTGCGATTCATGCGATACATGGGGTCAGTCTGAAGGTAAATGACGGAGAAATCGTTTCTCTGATCGGCGCAAACGGTGCCGGTAAGACAACCATATTACATACGATCACCGGTTTGAAAAAATCTTCGGGAGGGACCATTGTTTACGATGGTCATGACCTGACAAAGACGGAACCCAGCAGGATCATTACGCTGGGCATGGCACATGTACCGGAGGGACGGCATATTTTTCCGGCAATGAGCGTCACAGAAAATCTGGAAATGGGTGCCTATATCCGCAATGATAAAGACGGCATCCAAAAGTCCATGAAAGAAGTTTTTGAACGGTTTCCGCGTCTGAAAGAACGGCGTAAGCAGCTGGCCGGTACATTATCGGGCGGTGAGCAGCAAATGCTGGCGGTGGGACGTGCGCTGATGAGCAATCCCAAGATGATTCTTATGGATGAGCCGTCCATGGGCCTGTCTCCTTTGTTGGTAAAAGAAATCTTTCACATCATACAGGAGGTGCATAAACAGGGTATCACCGTGCTGCTGGTTGAGCAGAATGCCAAAATGGCTCTTTCCATAGCAGACCGTGCTTATGTATTGGAAACGGGTGACATTTCTATGAGCGGAGATGCGAAAGAACTGCTGAATGATGAAAAAGTGAAAAAGGCTTATCTGGGATTATAAAAAGATAGCATAGCCTGCGGATAAAGGAAGCGCTGACGGTATTGTCGGGGCTTCTTTTCGATGTTTGGAACAGGATAACGGATGTTTCAAAACGTTCTCGGGCACATATTGAAAATGCTGTCGGAAAGTGGTATAATGATAACACGCTTGGGGAAGCGAAATTATGGACAAGGGGTTGTAAACGATGAAAAGAAAGAAACACAACTCAATACATTCTATTAAAGCGAAAATATGTCTGATCATTGATCTTTCTATTATCTTAACAGGTGTATTGGTGCTTCTGAATTATTCTTTCAGAGCAAAAAATGAGATTTCAATCATGTCGCAGCACTATATTGACGATCTGGCAATTGCCTACGGAAGTACGCTTGACAACGAGATTAAAAGGGCCGGCGGTGATTCGTACAGTGTCTTGAAAACGGATAATCTTTCATTGAAACTGGACGGAGAAGGAATGGAAGGCATTGAATCCAGTTATGTGTATGTTGTAAAGAAAGACGGAAGCATGGCATACCACCCCGACGGTAGCAAAATCGGCAAATCCGTAGAAAATGCGGTAGTGAAACAGGCATGTGAGGATCTTCAGGCGGGCAGAACGGTAGAAAACGGTGTGATTTCTTACGAATATAAGGGCGCAATCAAATATGCGGCCATTTATGTCAGTACATATTCTGAATTTGTGTTGATTGTTACGGCAGATCAGGATGAAATACTTGCACCGATCAGACAGATCAATATGATAGGGATTGCAGGTATGATTGTAGCGGTTCTTGTTTGCAGTATCATCGGGTATATTCTGGTAAGCATGATGATCAAACCCATGGAACAGATGACCGATTATCTGACCGACAAGATTTCCAATATGGACTTTACGCTGGATGAATCCCAAGAGAAGCTGGCGAAACATAAAGATGAGATCGGCAGCATGAGCAGGGCCGTTTCGTTACTGCGGGAGAAATTGGCTGATGTGGTACAAAATATCCGTACGCACAGTGAAATGCTGATGACTTCTGCAGATGATCTCAGCAGCAGCGCATCTGAAACCGCCACCACCATGGATCAGGTTGAAAATGCCGTGAATGATATAGCACAAGGCGCAAATTCCCAGGCGGAGGAAACCCAGTCGGCAACAGAGAATGTTGTGGAAATGGGGAACATGGTTGAGGAGACCAATGAGATGGTCGGAAATCTGGTAGAATATGCTTCCAGAATGAAAAAATCCAGCAATCATGCAAAAGAGATATTGAATGAACTGGATCAGGTAAACCATAAAACGGAAAATTATATTGATATTATTGCAAAACAGACGGATACAACGAATGATTCCGCACAAAAGATCAGTGAAGCGGCAAGTATGATTACGGAAATTGCGGAAGAAACAAACCTGTTGTCCTTGAACGCTTCCATTGAGGCGGCAAGAGCCGGAGAACAGGGACGAGGATTTGCGGTTGTGGCATCCCAGATTCAGAAACTGGCAGAGCAGTCCAACGAATCGGCACAGCAGATCGGAAAAATCATCAGTGTACTGTTGGAGGATACCGAAAAAGCGGTTGAGATAATGGAAGATGTCAAGAGCAGCATGAAGGAACAAAGCGAGCATGTGGAAAAAACGGATCAGGCATTCGGTGAAATTCAGGCTGAAGTGGACGAATCGATTAAGGCCATGAATTTCATTTCCGAAAAGATGGGCCGGATGGACGAGGCAAGAAGCAAGGTTATCGACGGGGTACAGGCGTTGACGGCCATTGCGGAAGAAAATGCCGCGAGTACAGAAGAAACATCGGCGGCTGTTACGGAGGTTTCGGCAATCGTTACAGGTATTTCGGATAAATCGGAGGAACTTCGCAGAGTTGCCGAAGAGATGGAAGAGAGCATGAGTATATTTAAAGTCTGAGCTTATGCGGTAAAATAATAGTTGATAAAACCTGAAAGGCTGTTATATTCGGAAAGTTGAACAATTTCTGAATGTGACAGCCTATTTTTCTCTTTTTTTTAGACCGTATTTGTGATACAATGCAAAGTAGTGTGTATGGGAATGGAGAAATGCAATGGCGCAGCATGAGGAGGAACAGTTACAAAAGAAACGCCGGAAAAGGGTGAACAGGCTGAAAAAAATAATTGTAACTGTTGTACTTGCGGCCATATTGATACCGACGGCAGTCAGCATATGTCTGGGTATCAGACTGCACGTGGTAAACGGCAGACTTGAGCAGGCATGGAACGAGCAGGAAGTGTTGCGGAACAGACTGGATGAATTATCTGCCGAAGTTGACGGGCTTAGAAACAGTACATTGTCTCAGGAACAGGAAATGGCTGCAGAGGAAGATGGCACAATTCTCGAAAGTGAAAGCAGCGTTCAGGATGTGACATCTGCCGATGGGATCAAAAGGGTATATCTGACTTTTGATGACGGCCCCAGTGCAAATACGGCGGCAATTTTGGATCTTTTGGCAGAATATCAGGTAAAAGCGACATTTTTTGTTGTGGGAGATACCAGTGAAGAGGGGAAGGCGCTGTATCGAAGGATTGTGTCGGAAGGACACAGTATCGGCATCCATTCATATAGCCATATATACAAGGAAATTTATGCTTCGGAAGATGCTTTCTTTGAAGATTTTTATCTGATGTCGGATTATTTGTATGATATAACGGGAATCAGACCGACAATATGCAGATTGCCGGGTGGAAGCAGCAATACGGTCAGCAGCATTGATATGTCCGATGTGGTGAATGAGTTAAATGAACAGGGAGTTTCCTGTTATGATTGGAATATTTCCGGCGGGGATGCTGACGGACATGATCTGTCGGCGGAAGAAATAGCCGAAAATGTATTGACCGGCGTAGACCGATTTCAAACTTCTATTGTGTTGTTGCACGATGGGGGAGGCAAGGCGGTTACCGTTGATGCCCTGCGGATTATTTTAGAGGAACTGACAGACAGGGAGCAATTGGAGATTAAGCCGATTACGGAGGAAACTCCGGTTATTTTGCATATTACGCATTAGAAGAAATGGAGGAAATACAATGGGATTTTTTCAGGACTTAAAAGAGGATTTATCCATGGCGGTAAATGAATTGATACCGGAAGCGGATGAAGAACTGGCGGTTTCGGAAGAAAACGGAGAAAAGGAAGAAAAAGAAACAGATGGGGAAACAACGCAGGAAGCCGCAGTTGTAGTGAATGAGGATGTTTTTCGTGCTGCGGTAGAACGGCTGGATGAAAATGCGGATGTTTTTGCCGACAGTTCTATGCAGGAGTCGGAAGAGGAAAGCGCTGTTCCGACAGAAGAGGAGATTGAAAAACAAATCGAAGAGCAGACGGTTCAGCAGCAGGATGAACAACCGGAAGAGCCGGTGGATGAGCCTGCGGCAGATGAGCCGATAATTGCGGAACCGGAAATGCCGAATGAGGATATTTCGGATAGTCTGGTCAAAGAAGTCTGTGCGGAAGTGGAACATGCAGATGAAGAAACAGAATTGGAAAAAGAGGTAGGAAAAGTCATGACACAGCAGAGTGAAACAGTATTAAAGGGCGAAGCAGCCGATGAAACAGCGATCATTACAAACGGAATGAAAGTAACCGGAGATATCAGCAGTCAGGGATCACTGGATGTGCTGGGTGCTGTAAAAGGAAATATTGAAATTCTGGGCAAACTGAATATTTCCGGAGAAGTGGAAGGAAATTCGATTGCGGCAGAGGTGTTTGCGGATTCTGCCAATATTACGGGAGAAATCCATGCCAGCGGAAGCGTAAAAGTCGGTCAGAGTTCGGTTATTATCGGAAATATTTTTGCCAACAGCGCAGTGATCGCGGGAGCGGTAAAGGGTGATATCGATGTACAGGGACCGGTTGTACTGGATACTTCTGCAATTGTTATGGGTAATATCAAGTCGAAGTCCGTACAGATCAATAACGGTGCGGTAATCGAAGGTATGTGTTCACAGTGTTATGCGGATGTGAATCCTGCTTCTTTCTTTCAGGATTTAAATAAATAATACCGGGGGACTGGAAATGAAAAGAATTATGTTAAAGCTAAGCGGTGAGGCGCTTGCCGGAGAAAAAAAGAACGGTTTTGATGAGGAAACGGTCAGAGGTGTTGCACTTCAGGTAAAGCAGCTGGTGGATGACGGCATTCAGGTCGGTATTGTCATTGGCGGCGGCAATTTCTGGCGGGGACGAACCAGCGAACATATTGACAGAACCAAAGCGGATCAGATCGGAATGCTTGCAACGGTTATGAACTGCATTTACGTGTCGGAAATCTTTCGTTCCGTGGGAATGAAAACGAGTATTTTAACACCGTTTGAATGCGGTTCTTTTACCAAATTATTTTCAAAGGACAGAGCCAACAAGTATTTTGAAAAAGGTATGGTGGTTTTCTTTGCGGGAGGGACCGGTCATCCGTATTTTTCGACAGATACGGGTGTTGTGTTGAGAGCCGTAGAAGTTGAAGCGGATGTTATTCTGCTGGCAAAAGCCGTTGACGGTGTTTATGACGATGATCCTAGGACCAATCCGGCGGCAAAGAAATACGACGAAGTTTCTATTGATGAAGTCATAGAAAAGAATCTGCAGGTTGTGGATATGACGGCATCCATTCTGGCAAGAGATAATAAAATGCCGATGTGGGTATTTGGTTTGAATGAAGAAAACAGTATAGTCAATACGGTTTCGGGTAAATTTACCGGAACCAGAGTAATAATAGGAGGGTAATATCCAATGGATGAAAGATTAAAGGTTTATGATGAAAAAATGCAGAAGGCGATTGATTTCCTGGCTACGGATTTCGCATCTGTAAGAGCAGGAAGGGCAAATCCCCATGTGTTGGATAAAATCAAAGTCGATTATTACGGAACACCTACACCTTTGCAGAGCGTGGGAAATATCAGTGTTCCCGAACCGCGCATGATTCAGATTGCGCCATGGGAAAAGAGTTTGATTAAAGAAATCGAAAAGGCGATTTTAATGTCGGATGTGGGGATTACCCCGACCAATGACGGATCGGTCATTCGTCTGGTTTTTCCGGAATTGACGGAAGAACGTCGTAAAGAACTGGTAAAGGATATTAAGAAAAAAGGCGAAGATAATAAAGTCGTGGTCAGAAATGCGCGCCGTGACGGAAATGACGCATTTAAAAAGCTGGGCAAAGGGGAGATTTCTGAGGATGAAGTAAAACAGCTTTCCGATGAACTGCAGAAACTGACGGATAAGTATATCAAGGAAATCGACAGCATGGTAGATGAAAAATCCAAAGAGATTTTGACTGTTTAGTTGAGAGGGAAAAGAATCATGAGGGGGCAGGCATAGTATGCTGTTCCCTTTTTGTGCGATTTTGCGAGAAAGGTTGGTTTAGATGAACGTACCCAAGCATGTTGCTATTATTCTGGACGGAAACGGCAGGTGGGCCAAGAGTAAGGGAATGCCCCGCAATTACGGTCATGCCCAGGGAAGTAAAAATGTGGAGACAATCTGTGAAGCTGCTTACAAAATGGGCATCGAATATCTGACGGTTTATGCTTTTTCCACAGAGAACTGGAATCGTCCCAAGGACGAAGTGGATGCATTGATGAAGCTTTTGCGAAATTACATGGCTACCTGTCTGAAAACTGCCGAAAAAAACCGGATGTGTGTCCGGGTGATCGGAGATAAGACCGGATTGGATGACGATATCCGCAATCGGATTGCTGAATTGGAAAAGGCGACGGTAAATAATGACGGTCTGCATTTCCAGATTGCATTAAACTATGGAAGTAGGGACGAGATCATTCGTGCGGTTAAAAAAATTATGACGGATACCGCAGAAGGGAAACTGACGCCGGAGCAGATGACTGAGACGGTTTTTGCCGATTATTTGGATACCAGAGGGATTCCGGAGCCGGATCTGATGATCCGCACAAGCGGAGAGGAAAGGATCTCCAACTTTTTATTGTGGCAGTTGGCTTATACGGAATTTTATTTTACGGATGTGCCATGGCCTGCATTTACCAAAGAGGAGCTGATGAAAGCGGTGGAAGAGTATAATCGAAGAGACCGCAGATTCGGGCTGGTTAAGGAGGAATAGCATGTTTAAGACAAGATTGATAAGCAGTATTGTTCTGGTGATCATTGTTGCCTCTGCTTTAATTTTAGGTGGTCCGGTATTGTTTTTGTTTACCCTTATGGTTGCCTTAAAGGCATTTTTTGAAATGACAAAGGCAACAAAGGTCAGGGGCGACAGCGAAAAGGTCTGCCTACTGGAGATTTTCGGTGCATTGGGTGTGTTGGGATATTATGGTGTTCTTTGGTTTGCCAACACAGAAACGTATGTTATGTTAACTATAACGCTGACGATTGTAGCAATTTTATTTGTGTATGTTTTTACATTTCCCAAATATCAGGCGAATCAGATTATGGCTGCTATTTTTTCATTTATCTATGCACCGATCATGCTTGCCTACTTATATCTGACCAGAAATCTGGAAAACGGCATTTATGTTGTATGGCTGATTTTTATCAGCTCATGGATCTGTGATACCTGTGCTTACCTTGTGGGAATGGCAATCGGAAAGCATAAGCTGGCCCCTGTCTTGAGCCCGAAAAAATCTGTGGAAGGCGCAATCGGAGGCATTGCAGGTGCAGCTTTGGTCGGATTGCTTTATGCTGTTGTTTTGAATAAAGCCGGTATACATCAGGACGATGTGCTTTGGGTATTTCCCCTGATTTCCGCAATCGGAGCCATGATCAGTCAGGTCGGAGATTTGGCGGCATCTGCTATCAAGCGGAATTTCGGGATTAAAGATTACGGAAAGCTGATTCCCGGACATGGCGGGATTATGGATCGGTTCGACAGCGTTGTTTTTACGGCACCTATGATTTATTATTTGACGGTACTGTTGCTGAAATAAGATGATAAGATAGAGGAAAGGTCATGAAAAATCTTGTTTTACTCGGCTCAACAGGTTCTATCGGAACCCAGACTCTGGAAGTTGTTGATGCCTATCCGGAACAATTACATATCGTTGCACTTGCAGCAGGAAGCAATGCGGAAAAGATGGAAGAACAGGTGCGTAGATATGATCCGGATTTTGCCGTGATGTATGAGGAAAAGGCGGCAAAGGATTTAAAGGCGCGGGTGGCAGATCTGCCTGTCAAAGTGCTTTCGGGGATGGAGGGGCTGATGCAGATTGCCGTTCTGCCCGAGGCAGATGTGGTTTTGACCGCAGTGGTAGGAATGATCGGAATCAGACCTACGATTGAAGCAATCAGGGCCGGAAAGGATATTGCACTTGCAAATAAGGAAACACTTGTGACGGCGGGACATATTATAATGCCGTTGGCAAAGCAGATGGGAGTTTCCATACTGCCTGTGGACAGTGAACACAGTGCTATTTTCCAGTCCTTAAACGGAGAACCGAAAAAAAGACTGAAAAAAATTCTGCTGACAGCTTCGGGAGGACCGTTCAGAGGTATGAGCAGAAAAGAACTGGAGACAAAAACGGTAAAGGACGCATTAAAGCATCCGAACTGGTCTATGGGGAGAAAAATCACCGTTGATTCCGCAACGATGGTCAATAAAGGCCTGGAGGTTATGGAAGCCGGATGGCTGTTTGATGTAAATTTTGATCAAATTCAGGTTGTAGTACATCCCCAGAGTATCATACATTCTATGGTAGAGTATGTGGATGGGGCGGTAATTGCACAGTTGGGATTGCCCGATATGAAACTGCCCATACAATATGCGCTGTTTTATCCGGACAGACTGCCTATGAATACGGAAGGTATAGATTTTTTTAAGCTTGGGCAGATTACTTTTGAAGAACCGGATTTAGAGACTTTTACAGGGCTGAAGCTGGCATATGATGCTTTCCGTATCGGGGGAAGCATGCCGACGGTATTCAATGCCGCCAATGAAAAGGCAGTCAGCCTCTTCCTACAGGAGAAAATCCGTTTTTCGGAAATTGCCGATATGATCGGTCATGCGATGAGTGAGCATCGGGTAATAGAAAACCCGGATCTGGATCAAATTCTGGAGACGGAAGCCTGGTGTTATGATTTAATTGAGAGCAGGTGCTGATTTGGGAATTATTTTATTTATCATCATATTTTGTGTTGTAGTAGTGGCACATGAATTCGGACATTTTATCGTGGCAAAAGCCAATGGGATTCATGTAGTAGAGTTTTCTATCGGTATGGGTCCGACCATTTTTCACTTTGACAAAGGGGATACCAGATACTCCCTGAAATTGCTGCCCATTGGTGGGGCTTGTATGTTTGAAGGTGAGGATGGACTGAATGAGGAAAGCGAAAAGGCAGAAGAGACAGATCAGTCCGAGCTTGGTACTTTGAAAAAATCCGGCGCTTTTCCGGATGCTCCGGTCTGGTCCAGAATTGCTACGGTTGTAGCCGGTCCGATCTTTAACTTTATTCTGGCATTTCTTTTTTCTGCGATCATTGTGGGAAGTATCGGAACGGATGTGGCGGTCATCGGAAAAGTCGGAGAGGACAGCGCTGCCGAAGAAGCAGGACTTATGGCGGGAGACGAGATTGTGAAACTCAATGGACATAAGATCCATCTGTTTCGTGAAATTTCTCTGGAAGCCATGCTGAATGAGGGGGAGGCCGTGGATATTGTATATAAGAGAGACGGCGAATTGAGCAGCACAACCCTTTACCCGAGATATTCGCAAGAGGATGGCAGATATTATTATGGAATTGCCGCACAGGCGGGATATACAAAATTCGGCCCGGCTGGAGTGATGCAATATAGTGCCTATGAGGTTAAATACTGGATTGATACTACCGTAAAGAGTCTGGGAATGCTTTTGACCGGTAAGGCAGGCGTACAGGATTTGTCCGGACCTGTCGGTATGGCAAATGTGGTGGATAATATTTATACGGAGTCGAAGCAGGACGGAGCCTATTATGTATGGCTGAACATGCTCAGCTTTGCCATTCTGCTCAGTGCAAATCTGGGCGTATTGAATCTGATTCCGTTTCCGGCGCTGGATGGCGGAAGATTGTTGTTTCTGATTATCGAAGCAATCCGGCGCAAACCGATTCCGGCAGAAAAAGAGGGGATTTTCCACTTTGTGGGATTTGCACTGTTGATGCTTTTGATGGTGGTAGTCATGTATAACGATATTGCACGACTGGTAACCGGAGGGTGAGAAAACTTCAGCTATAAGAATGAGTAAAAAGTTCCGGCAAAGAAAGTTGTTTCAGAGACACGCTTTTGTCCAAGAGAGAGCGTGTCCCTGAAACAAGATTGTTTTCCAAAACACTGAAAAGACAGAGCACTTTTTTATAAAATAAGTGTGGCAATAACCAGTCGTATAGCGCTGTGAAGTAAGAAAATAAATTTTTGTGAAAATTGCCATCTTGTATCCGGAACATTCTGTGCATATAATAAAATCATCTAAAAAGGTACATTCTGTACCGGTTCATCAAGTCGCTTGATGAATTATTTTCCATTGAAAGGACAATCAAATATGGTATTCGGTTATGTATATGAGACCGGTAAAAGATCCGGCAATGAGGATGCTTTGCTTTTCCGCAGCAGTCTGTTTGCAGGTGGAGAGCTTCTGTTTATGGCCGTGTGTGACGGTATGGGAGGCATGGAAAACGGAGCAGAGGCATCCGGCTTTTGTATCAGGGAAATGGAAACGTGGTACGACAGACAGCTTCTTCCTTATATCGGTACATGTAGTCGGCAGTTACGGGATATAGGGCCTGCATTAAAATCGAAAGGCTTTTGCCTGTATCGACAGATGAATCAGGCTCTTTTTCAGCAGATGCGCTGTACGGGGAGAAAAATGGGAAGCACGGCAACGATGTGCATTGTTTATGAAAACAGATATTATTTGTTTCATGTGGGAGACAGCAGAGCATATCTGCTGAAACATCGGATGGGAAACAGCAGTTTTCGGCAGCTCACAATAGATCATGGGAACGGCAACGGCCTTTCACGCTGTATGGGGCTGAATAAAGAATGGAAACCGGATTTTAAAACAGGGAGAATCGGAAAAAAAGGAATGCTGCTTTGCACGGATGGATTTTACAGACAATATAAGAAAGCGGTGTGGAAAGGTTGTTTGAATCCCCAAAAGCTCGAAGGGGAAGAAAGCATTCGAAAAAGATTGAGAGAAATTGCGGATTATAATATGCGACAGGGTGAACAGGATAATATTTCGGCAATTTATATGAACCGGAGCAGGAATGAAAGAAGGGAGAGTGGAAAATGGAGTTTTCGGAAAAGTATGTAAAAAAAAGAATGCTTGGCAAAGGAAGCCGGGCGGTGGTATGGCTTGTGGAAAATATCCATATAGGGACAACTGCGGCAATGAAACTCTATACGGAAAAAGGGGACGAGACAGAAAGAGAAATTGGGGTATTAAAAAAAATGGGAGGAAAAGGTGTACCCTATTTAATTGACTGTGTGGAAGAAGGCGACAGTATCGGGATTATCATGGAATATGTAGAAGGGAAAAGTCTGCGCAATTTAATGGAAGAGCAAAAAGTGTGGAGTGAGGAAAAGGCAATAGAAACAGCCATGCAGACAGCAAAGATTCTGAGCGGCTTTCACAGACAGGTTCCGGCCATGATATATGCGGATCTGAAGCCGGAAAATATCATGGTAACACCTGCAGGGGAAGTTTATCTGGTTGATTTCGGCTCTGTAATATTTGAGGGAGAGAGAGAAAAACGGTTGTTTGGGACAAAGGCGTATCTGCCACCTTCCGAAGAGGATAAGGTGACACCTTACAGAGACACTTACGGATTGGGGGTTATTTTATATGAAATGCTGACCGGATGTCGGATGTCGGACGGAATTGAAAACGGAAAGGCTGACATTTCCCATTTATCGTCAGAATGCAGACAAATCATGCAGAGGGCGGTCAGAATATGCGCCGCGGAGGGATACATGGATGCGGGAGAAATGTATGAGGCATTGAAAAAGTGCAAAGAGGCCTTGGAGGAGGGAAAGGCGGGAAGGAGAAAAAAGAAAAAGGCTTGGAATAGTAAAAAAAGAAAAAGAAATTATTTTATCTGCGATCTGAAAAGGGTTTTGTTGTATGGACATATCAGGATGTGGGGGATTTTCTGTGTCTGCCTGATGATGGGCTGCTTTTTGTTAAACGGCAGGGAAACAAAAGCTGCCGGAACGCGCGGAGATTTTACTGACGAAGAAGCGGCAACCGAAACGGAGTATGAGGAAAAGGAAAAGCATACAGATAGGGAGGAAAGCCCGGATGATGGGGTGATTCGTGATGAATACGGCAGAAAACTTGTGATTCGAAAAACAGGTGGCTGAAACAACGATATTTTGATAAGAAATATACATAAAACAAGTGATTGAATACCTGAATACTTGACGCGGGAAAGGAGGAAAGCCTATAATGATTTTGAAAAGAAGTCGTAGGCAATGAAAGAAGAAGCGGCAGTACGGAAAGGATATTTTAGAGGCCGACTGAAGAAATGATTTTTCCTGATAGGAATGTGTTCCAAAACATGATATAATCGAAAACATAACAGGAAAAGCAGAAGCAAAAAGCGAGGGAAGATTTATGCATAGAGAACATACCAGGACAGTAAAAATAGGGGACCGGATCATCGGCGGCGGCAATCCGATTCTGATCCAGTCCATGACAAATACACGTACCGAGGATGTAAAATCGACCATTGAGCAGATTCACAGACTGGAGGCGGCAGGGTGTGATATCGTCCGCTCTACTGTTCCAACGGAAGAAGCGGCAAAAGCATTAAAGGAAATTAGAAAAGAAATTTCCATTCCGCTTGTGGCGGATATTCATTTCGATTATCGGATGGCCATTGCCGCAATCGAAAACGGTGCGGATAAAATTCGAATCAATCCGGGAAATATCGGCGGAAAGGAAAAACTGCAGGAAGTGGTAGCCGCGGCAAAGGAGCGAGGGATTCCGATCCGGGTAGGTGTCAACGGCGGTTCTTTGGAGAAGGAACTGGTAGAAAAATATCATGGTGTAACGCCGGAGGGCATTGTTGAGAGCGCATTGGACAAGGTGCATATGATCGAGGAAACCGGTTATGACAATATGGTTATCAGTATCAAATCGTCCAATATTCCTATTTGTGTCAGGGCACATGAATTGCTGATTGAAAAAACGGATTATCCGTTGCATATCGGTATTACGGAGGCGGGAACACTTTACGGAGGCAATATCAAGTCTTCGGTTGGTCTGGGTATTTTGCTGCATGAAGGTATCGGGGATACCATGAGGGTTTCTTTGTCCGGAGATCCGGTTGAGGAGATCAGAACGGCTAAGACGATCCTCCGTTCCTTAGGATTATATAAACAGGGCATAGAGGTGATTTCCTGTCCTACCTGCGGACGTACCAGAATCGATCTGATCGGACTGGCAAATCAGGTGGAAGAAATGGTTGCCGATATTCCTTTGAATCTGAAAGTCGCAGTCATGGGGTGTGTGGTAAACGGGCCCGGAGAAGCGAAAGAAGCGGATATCGGTATTGCCGGCGGCATTGGGGAAGGTCTTCTGATCAAAAAAGGTGAGATCATTCGCAAGGTTCCGGAAAAAGATTTGCTGAATGTACTGCGGGAAGAGCTGTTACATTGGAATGATTAAGATTTTGGAGCATGGATTATGGACGGAAAACAGTTTTTGGAGGTTTTTCCAACATTACAACTGAAGAATGACTTAAAGGATGCGTTTGAGGACGTATATGTGGAGCACATCTATACGACCAAACGCAGGGATTTTTTGCGTATTTATATTTCTGCAGAAAGGATCATTGATAAAAAAGATGTATTTGCCATGGAAGGGCAGATTAAAAAGCAGTTGTTTGACAGGGCAAATATTACGATTAAAATTTATGAGCATTTTCAATTGTCCAAGCAGTATACGCCGGAAAATCTGTACCATGCATATAAAGAAAGTATTTTGCGGGAGCTGAGAGAGTACAGTCCCGTCATGTACAGCATGTTTAAAAAAGCAGAAGTGTCTTTTGAAGATGATAAAATGACGTTAACGGTAGAAGAACTGGTCCCGTTTAAGGAGAAGGCAGCAGAGTTTACAGAACTTTTGGAGAAGATTTTTTGTGAGCGCTGCGGTGTATTTGTGCATATAGGTATGGAATACACATCCGTACAGGAAAATCCTCTAAAGAAAGAAGAACAGGTCAAGCTGCAGCGTCAGGTAGAGGAGATCGCTTCCCGTGTATTTGCTAATCCGGAAATGAGCGTAAAAGAGGAGAATGAGGCCGGTCCGTTAAGTCACGGCACGGAATCCGGAGCAGGTGCCGCCGGTATGGAAAAAAGCAAAGAAACGGCGGGTGTCGCAAAAGAAAACGAACAGAAGAAAGAAAAGCCGGGCACCGATAAATCCTACGGCGGTTTCGGCGGTAAAAAGGGTGGATACGGGAAAAAGGAATACCGCATGAAAAAGTCGGATGATCCAAGCATCATCTGGGGAAATTATGATATCGAAGAAGACCCGCTTCCGTTAGACCAGCTTGTGGGTGAAATGGGAGAAGTAGTTATCCGCGGCAAACTCTTGACGTTGGAGACGAAACCCATTCCCAAGATCGAGAAGACGATCGTGATGTTTTCCGTAACGGATTTTACCGATACGATCATGGTCAAGGTGTTCGTAAAAGATGACATGCTGGAGGAATTTCTGCCTCATTTAAATGTAAAAAAAGGCACTTTCTTAAAGATTAAAGGAATGGCTGCAATGGATAAGTTTGACAGGGAACTGACCATCGGTTCGGTGGTGGCCATAAAAGTCATTTCTGATTTTACGGTTTCCAGAATGGATTATGCGCCGACCAAGAGAGTCGAACTTCACTGTCACACGAAAATGAGTGATATGGATGGCGTTTCCGAGGTGACGGATATTGTGAAGAGAGCCTATAAATGGGGGCATCCGGCAATTGCCATTACCGATCATGGGGTGGTTCAGGCATTGGCAGATGTGTTCCACACATGGTGTGATCTCTGGGAGGCGGAAAAAGCCCGTTGTAAGGAAGAGGGAATTGAGGCAGACAGACAGAATTTCTTTAAGATCATTCTGGGTGTGGAAGGATATCTGGTAGATGATTTGAAAGAAATCGTAGTCAATCCCAAAGATCTGGATCTGAATCAGGATTATGTGGTTTTCGATTTGGAGACAACCGGCTTTTCTCCGGTAAACAACCGGATCATAGAGATCGGAGCGGTCAAGATACAAAACGGAAAGATTACAGACCGTTTTTCTACCTTTGTTAACCCGAAAGAACCGATACCATACAAGATACAACAGCTGACAAGTATCCGGGATGAGGATGTAATGGATGCGCCGGAAATCGAAGAAATTCTTCCGCAGTTTCTGGAATTTTCCAAGGGCTGCGTCATGGTTGCACATAATGCTTCTTTTGATATGAGTTTTATTCAGGAAAACTGCAGGCGTATGGGATTGAAATGCGAAGATACGGTGGTGGATACCGTGGGAATTGCCAGGATACTTTTGCCCCACCAGGCAAAGCATACACTGGATGCCTGTGCAAAAACCCTTGGAATATCTCTGGAAAATCATCACCGCGCGGTGGATGATGCGGAGGCTACGGCAGAAATCTTTGAAAAATTCCTGCCCATGTTGTCGGATGCGGGAGTTGAGAAGTTAGCAGACATTAACTCTTTGGGCGAGGACAATGTGGAAACCGTAAAAAAACTGCCGTATTACCATGTGATTATTCTGGCAAAAAATGAAATCGGCAGGATCAATTTATATAAACTGGTGTCCGCTTCTCATTTGACATATTATAATAAGCGGCCCAAAATACCGAAAAGTCTGTTGCAAAAATACAGGGAAGGGCTGATCGTGGGAAGCGCCTGTGAAGCCGGGGAGCTGTACCGTGCCATGCTGGACGGTAAAAGCGACGGAGATTTGTACAAGATTGCGGGATTTTATGACTATCTGGAAATCCAGCCGCTCGGTAACAATGAATTTATGATTGAGTCCGAAAGAGTGGAAAGTGTCAATTCCATGGAGGATATCATGGAATTGAACCGCAAGATCGTATCCATCGGAGAGGTGCTGCATAAGCCTGTCTGTGCAACCTGTGATGTGCATTTTCTGGATCCGGAGGATGAAGTTTACCGCCGCATTATTATGGCGGGGAAAGGCTTTAAGGAGGATAAGCAGGCTCCGCTGTATCTGCGTACAACGGAAGAGATGCTTGCCGAATTTGCATATTTGGGAAGCGACAAGGCGAGGGAAGTCGTGATCACCAATACCAATCTGATTGCTGACTGTATTGAATCCATCGATCCGGTCAGACCGGATAAGAGTCCGCCGATCATTCCCAATTCCGATGAGATTCTGACAAAGATCTGTTATAACAGAGCTCATGAAATCTATGGGGAAACTTTGCCGGATGTAGTGGAAAAACGCCTGGAAAAGGAATTAAATGCCATTATCAAAAACGGATTTGCCGTTATGTATATCATTGCCCAGAAACTGGTTTGGAAATCCGTGGAGGATGGGTATCTGGTCGGTTCCAGAGGTTCCGTAGGATCTTCCTTTGTAGCAAATATGGCGGGGATTACGGAAGTTAATTCATTGAGCCCTCATTATTACTGTGCAAAATGTCATTTTTATGATTTTGATTCGCCTGAAGTAAAAGCATATTCCGGTAAAGCCGGTTGTGATATGCCGGACAGAGTGTGCCCCAACTGCGGAGAAATGCTGAAGAAAGACGGTTTTGACATTCCTTTTGAGACCTTCCTGGGATTTAAAGGTGACAAGGAACCGGATATTGACCTAAACTTTTCCGGAGAATATCAGAGTAAAGCGCATAAGTACACCGAAGTCATTTTCGGTGCGGGACAGACTTATCGTGCGGGTACCATCGGTACTCTGGCGGATAAAACGGCTTTCGGATATGTGAAAAATTATTTTGAAGAAAGAGGAATCCCAAAACGTACCTGCGAGATCAACCGGATTGTAACAGGCTGTACGGGAATCCGGCGTTCTACCGGACAGCATCCCGGAGGAATCGTTGTTCTTCCGGTGGGGGAAGAAATCAATTCCTTTACGCCTATCCAGCATCCTGCCAATGACATGACGACGGATATTGTTACGACGCATTTTGATTATCATAAGATTGACCACAACTTATTAAAGCTGGATATACTCGGACACGATGATCCGACCATGATACGTATGCTGCAGGATTTAACCGGTGTGGATCCCGTCAGTATTCCGCTGGACGATAAGGATGTGATGTCCTTATTCCGCAGTACGGAAGCGTTGGGAATTACGCCGGAGCAGATTGACGGCTGTCCGTTGGGGTCTATGGGGATTCCGGAGTTCGGCACGGAGTTCGTTATCCAGATGCTTCTGGATACAAAGCCCCAGTCCTTTACGGATCTGGTGCGCATTTCAGGTCTGTCCCACGGAACCGATGTGTGGCTTGGAAATGCCCAGACGTTGATTGAAGAGGGAAAAGCCACGATTTCCACGGCAATCTGTACCCGTGATGATATTATGATCTATCTGATTGATAAAGGACTGGAAGAAGGTCTTGCTTTCAAAATCATGGAAAGTGTCCGCAAGGGTAAGGGTTTGAAGCCTGAGATGGAAGAAGAAATGATCAAACATGATGTGCCGGATTGGTATATCTGGTCATGCAAAAAGATCAAATACATGTTCCCGAAGGCGCATGCGGCCGCTTATGTCATGATGGCATGGCGCGTGGCTTATTTTAAGGTCAATTATCCGCTGGCCTATTATGCGGCTTATTTCAGTATCCGTGCATCGGGATTTTCTTATGAACTGATGTGTCAGGGACGGGCAAAGGTAGAGGCGGTTATTGCGGATTATAAAGCCAGAAAAGATGATCTCAGTAAAAAGGAACAGGATGTGCTCAAGGATATTAAGATTGTACAGGAAATGTATGCCAGAGGGTATGAGTTTATGCCTATCGATCTGTATCGGGCTCATTCCAGATTGTTCCAGATCATTGACGGCAAAATCATGCCTTCCTTTAACAGTATTGACGGTATGGGCGATAAGGCGGCGGAGTCTTTGATGGAAGCGGCCAAAAACGGTCCGTTTTTGTCCAAGGATGATTTGAGAGACAGGGCAAAGATATCCAAGACGATAGTGGACTTTATGGATGAAATGGGGCTTCTGGGAGATATTCCGGAGTCCAATCAGATCAGCCTGTTCGATTTTGTGAGCTGATATGATATTGGCAGATATAATATATGCCGGAATGAAAGGGTATGTGACACCGATGGTGTGATGTGCCCTTTTGTTTTGTTGTCTTTGCGTAAAGATAATGTAAATATCGTGTAAAATTTTATTTATTTTCGTTTATTTCGTTGCCCGGAATGTATGAAACGGATTATAATAAAACAAATCTGAACGAAGGAAATGAAGATAATATGCGAAAAACTTACATAATCGATACCAATGTGCTGATTCAATCACCTTATGCACTGGAATGCTTTGAAGACAATCATCTGGTCATACCGTTGGTTGTCGTCGAGGAACTTGACGGGCTGAAAAAAGCGGACGGAGAAAAAGGCGCAAATGCCCGTCAGGCGGTGCGCTTGTTGGAAAGCTACCGATGCAGAGGCGATCTTTTAAAAGGAGTCGTGCTGCATAATGGCGGCACTCTGCGGATAGAGAAAAACTATATGCAGGTGGAACTGCCGCCGGATCTTCCGGAAGACAAAGCGGATAACCGTATTTTGAAGGTCTGCAAGGGGATGAATGACGAAAAGAAGAAAAACGGGCAGATCATTCTGGTAACCAAAGATCTGGTGCTGCGCCTGAAGGCACAGATTCTCGGTATCCGGGCAGAGGATTTTACCACGGAGCAGATTTCCGAGGACGATGCCGGCTATACGGGCAGGTGTGAAGTATATATTCCGGATGAATATATGAAGGAATTTAAGAAAAAAGGAATTAAGACGACGGAAGTGTATCAGACTGATGAGGAAGGCAACGTAATCAGACAGGATTTTTGGGAGAATGAATTTGTTATCTTAAAATCTGATCAGTCTGCCGGGAAAACCTTGCTGGGAAGGGTGTCCGGGGACAGGATACTTCCGCTTGCGTTTAAGAAAAGCAGGCCGTACGGCGTATCTCCCCGGAACGTGGGACAGTATTTTATGCAGGAGGCACTGATGACCGGTGCGGAAGAAGCACCGCTGGTTATTATCAAAGGCATGGCGGGAACGGCAAAAACCTTTTATTCCCTTGCAGTCGGAATGGAAAAGGTTTTCAATAACCCCCAGGGAGAGTATCGGAGGATCATTGTCTGCAGGCCCAATGCCCAATTTGATGACGATATCGGATTTCTGCCGGGAAGCGAGCAGGATAAGATTGCGCCGCTGATGCGCCCGATCATTGATAATCTGGAGCAGATTTTGGATTCTGATGAGAAGGAACGATACGAAAACGAAAATGTCCTTTCGGATAAGATAGATGAAATCTTTGAGAGGGGGATTATCCAGACCGAGGCTCTGAATTTTATCAGAGGACGATCTATTGCCAAAACTTATCTGATCATAGATGAGGCACAGAATATGACACCCAATCAGGTAAAAGGTATCATTACGAGGGCGGGAAAAGGCACGAAAATCATTTTGCTGGGAGATCCCAATCAGATTGATAAACCGTTTTTAGATGAGAGAACCAACGGACTCAGCTATGCGGCAAAATATATGAAGGGGAGTCCTTACTGCTGGCAACTCACTTTGTCGGCAGAAGAATGTGAGCGTTCGCTGTTGGCAATGGATGCGGTAAAAAGACTTTAAATGACAGGGGCGATAATTTGGATTATAAAACAATCAAAGAAAATCGGGAGATTCTGGCTTTTCTGGAAAAAGGAAATGAAAATCTTGGCGTGCTGGGATATACGGATCATTCCGTAGCCCATTGTACGCTTGTGGCGGAGCGTGCGGCGGATATTCTGAAAAAGTTCGGATATTCCAATCATGAAATTGAACTGGCAAAGATTGCGGGATTTCTGCACGATATCGGCAATGCGGTCAATCGGTCCCATCATGCGGAGTATGGTGCAATCTTAGCCAATGACATCCTGAAGGAAATGGATATGAGTATAGAGGACAGGGTGCTTGTGATTTCGGCAATCGGCAATCATGATGAGTCTACCGGAGGGGCCAAGGATCCCATTTCTGCGTCATTAATCATTGCGGATAAGACAGATGTGCGGAGGAACAGGGTCAGAAATAAGGAAAAGGCATCTTTTGATATCCATGACCGCGTTAATTACGCGGTTACCGAAGCAAAACTGAAAATCAATACGGACAAGAATGTTATAGCGCTGAATCTGCAGATTGATGAAAGCATCTGCACGATGTATGAGTATTTCGACATTTTTTTGGGACGTATGATGATGTGCAGGGGTGCGGCGGAAATACTGGGGGCAAAATTTAAACTGACCGCAAACGGAAGTAAAGTATTATAAATTGTTTCATATAAGAATGACACTGCCGGGGCATTTGATGTTTCCCGGCATTTTTATGTCCAAGGGAGGGTTTTACTTGGATTTTACCTAAATTTTAAGCGATCGGGATAGTTGGGATTTTGGGCAGAATGATAAAATAATCCAAATATTTATAGAGTTCCGGAGGGGAGAAAATGAGGAAAAATATAAAAAAAATTCTATGTTTTGGATTGGCTTTGTGTATGCTTTCGGGGCTTTGGACAGGGTGCGGAAATTATGCGGGACAACAGCAAGCGTCCGATGGCAATGCAGATGAGATCTATACAGTGTCCGGTAAGGGAGAAACCATTCGCATTTTATCCGGTTCGGAAAATAAAGAGTTGGGGGATATTCTGGCAAAGTGTTCGGATGAGACCGGAGTCAATATCGAAATGACTTATAAAGGGTCTGTGGATATTATGAAGGAACTGCAGAGCGGTGCTGATGAATATGATGCGGTATGGCCGGCATCGGGGCTTTGGATTTCCTTAGGGGATACCAATCATCTGGTCAAGTACGATGAGTCAGTTTCCACCACGCCGGTGGTATTCGGTGTGAAGCAGTCATTGGCAGAAAAATTGGGATTTGTAGGGAAAGAGGTTTCCGTTCAGGATATTTTACAGGCAATCAATGACGGTGATCTGTCTTTTTGTATGACCAGCGCAACACAGTCCAATTCCGGAGCAAGTGCCTATATCGGATTTTTGTATGCCTTGCTCGGAAAGAGTGAGGGATTGACGGAAACGGATCTGGACGATCCGTCCCTGAAAGAAGATATTTCTTCTCTGTTATCGGGAATTGACCGGAGTTCGGGCAGCTCCGACTGGCTGAAGGAAATGTTTCTGGAAGGTGATTTCGATGCCATGGTCAATTACGAGTCTCTGATCATTGATGCCAATGAGCAATTGGTTTCCGAAGGACAGGAGCCTTTGTATGTGATTTATCCCTATGACGGTCTGAGCATTGCGGATTCGCCTCTGGGATATGTGGATCACGGAAATGACAAAAAGAAAGAAGCTTTTTTGGCAGTACAGAATTATTTGTTATCCGATGAGGTGCAGAATGAAATCCAGAAAACCGGCAGAAGAACCGGTTATGAAGGCGTATCGGAAGAAAACCTTGTGTATTTTAATGCGGACTGGGGTGTCGATACGGAGAGGGTTTTATCCCCGATTTCCATGCCGAATGAGAAAGTGCTGATGAAAGCGTTGAATCTGTATCAGACAAGTTTCAGAAAACCTTCTTTAAATGTCTATTGTCTGGATTATTCCGGCAGCATGAGCGGAACGGGGAATGAGCAGCTGGTGCAGGCAATGGAACAGATTTTGATTCAGGAGAATGCCGAAGCAAATTTGCTGCAGGCGGAGCAGGATGAAGTCAATATCGTCATTACCTTTGATGACGAAATTCTGAATGTCTATGTAGAAGAAGGCAATGATGCGGAAAAACTGGAAGACCTGTATATAACGGTACAGAATGAAGAAATCGGAGGCGGAACGGATATGTATCTGGCAGCCGCTTATGGGTTACAGATGATAGCAGATCATTATGATCTGAAAAAATATACGCCGGCAATCATTTTGATGACGGACGGTGCATCCGTAACGGATAACCGGGAGCATTTTGCGGATTTGTATCGGGAACTGGGGGTGGATGTTCCGGTATTTTCCATTATGTTCGGAGACGCATCCTCCGAACAGCTGGAGGAACTGGCTGCTCTGACCAATGCCAGAGTTTTTGACGGACGGACAGATTTGGTCTCGGCTTTTAGAAGTGTGAAAGGATACAACTAAAATTGAAAAACAATGATTTAAAAGAAATGCTGGGAAGTCTGGCAGCAGGTATCATAGCGGGAGCCGTGTTTCTGGGCCTGTTGTTTGGGGTGAAATGGAATCTGTTTGTGGATGTAGTGCTGGCATTCGGTGTCTTTACCGGGGTATCTCTGGTCAGCAAGCCAAGGCGCAAAATCGGCAGGATCAATGTTGACAGAATTGCCAACGGCGAAGAGCTGCAGCGCAGATTGGAAGAAGCCATGGAAGATTTCGCTTCCATCGAAGCTTCCATGAGAAAAATTGAAGATGTTTCTGTAAAGGAACAGGTAGAAAAGCTGAAAGCCATAGCGGAGAACATTATCGGGTATCTGGAAGAGCATCCTGAAAAAATCGGGCAGGCGAGACAGTTTATTGACTACTATCAGGATACGGCTTCTTCCCTTTTGCAAAAATATGTGGAATTGCAGGACAGCGGACTCGGAACGGAGGAAGTGAAGCGGCTGAAGGCGAATACTTCCCATGCACTGGAAAAACTGAATTTTGCGTTTGAACAACAGTTTCAGAAACTGATGAGAAATGAAATGCTGGATATGGATGCGGAAATCCGTCTGTTGGATCAGACGATAAAGATGGAGAGTTCAAATCAATGAAAACAAAAATTGTGGGATTGATCGTCCTGCTGATAGTAATTTTGGCAGGCGGCGGATATTACATTTATCAAAATCGCACAGAGGTAACGGAATTAAACGGCTATCTGGGCGGAGAAAAGATCGGACTGTTTGAGGACGAGGAAATAGGGGAAATTTTGCAAAAAGAATATCATCTGAAGTTGAATTATTCCAGAGCCGGGTCGCTGGATATGGTAACGGCTGATCTGACGGACAGAAATTACCTGTTTCCGTCCAGCCAGACCGCATTGGAATATTACAACGATACATACGGAAAAGCAGTTTCGGATGAAATTATTTTTAATACACCCATTGTTCTCTATACGCACAAAAGCGTGGCAGATGCATTGACGAAAGAGGGTATTGTTACAGAGCGGGACGGTGTGTTTTATGCAGATATGGGGCGGTTGACAGAGCTGATGGTAAACGGGACTCAGTGGAGTGAAATCGGTTTAACCGAACTGTACGGAACCGTATCGGTGGATACAACGGATCCGACAAAGTCCAATTCCGGCAATATGTTTGCGGCGCTGCTTGCCAACGTGCTAAATGACGGAAAAACCGTGGATAAACAATCTGTGGATTCAGTGCTTCCGGAGCTGAAAGTGATTTTCGGAAGACTTGGCTACATGGAAACATCTTCTTCGGATCTGTTTAATCAGTTTCTCCGCATGGGCGTGGGTGCGAAGCCGATGATAGCAGGATATGAGAGCCAGCTTTTGGAATTTGCGGCAGAAAATCCGGAAGATTATGAAAAAGTGAAGGATGATATCGTCATGATCTATCCGACGCCGACAGTCTGGTCCACGCATATTTTTATTGCCCTTGACGAGGAGGGAAAAGCGGGAATCGCTGCGCTGACAGACGATAGAATACAGGAACTGGCATGGGAAAAACACGGGTTTCGAACAAGCGGATACGATATTTCATCCGACGGCGGAGAAGGAAATGTATCCGGTGTGGCAAAGACGCTTACCTCTGTCATGAATATGCCGGAATATGAGGTTATGAGGAAAATCATTGACAGCCTGCAATAACCGTCAGAGAAAGAAGAACAATATACCCAAACTTTGGGAATTGTTTGAAATAAAAATATGATTTATACAGGAGGGAAAAGAAATGGAAGAAATCAGTCTGGCAACACTTGCCAATGCAAAGAAAACGGAGGAACGGATGACAGAGGTCGCCGAAGTAAATGTGGAAACGGAACCGGTGGTCTATTCCGAAGAGGAGAGAAAACGGATTGAGGAAATCAAGACGGGAATTGATTTTACCGATACCCAGACGACGGTTCAATACGGTGTTGGTGCCCAGAGAAGAATGACCGAATTTGCAGATTCCATTCTGACAAATGTCAGGTCCAAGGACGGCGGAGAGGTAGGAGATCTGCTTTCTGAGCTGGTTATTGCGGTCAAGAGTGTGGATGTGGGTATATCGGAGGACGGAATCCTTGGTAAAATGCCGGTGATCAAAAATGCGGTACACAGCATCAAAAAATTAAAGGAACGTTATACAAAAGCGGAAGTTCAGATCGACCGAATTGAAGGAGCTTTGGAAAAGGCACGAATGGACATGTTGAAGGATATCGGTGTCTTCGACATTATGTATCAGGAAAACCTGAACTGCTTTAAGGAATTGGGACTTTATATTCAGGCAGGAAAAGAAAAAGTAGAGGAAATGCAGAACCGGATTATTCCTAAGCTTCGTGCGGAGGCAACAGCCAGCGGAGATCCCATGGATGCACAGCTTGTCAAAGACTTTGAAGACACGGTGGACCGTTTTGAAAAGAAAATCTATGATCTGGAGCTGAGCAGAACGATTTCCATACAATCCGCACCTCAGATCAAGCTGATTCAGAATAATGACAGGGTTCTGGTAGATAAGATCCAGACGGCTATCTTAAATACCATTCCGGTATGGAAGAGTCAGTTTGTTATTGCCATGGGGCTTTCCAACCAGCAGAAGGTATTGAAGATGCAGCGCGAGATCAACGATGCGACCAACGAAATGCTGGTCCGCAATTCGGAATTGCTGAAGTCCAATACCGTGGAGACGGCAATCGAGTCCAACAGAGGTATTGTGGATATTGAGACATTACAGAAGGTAAATGAAAACCTGATCAATACCATTGAAGAGACCATTCGGATCCAAAAAGAAGGAAAAGAAAAGAGACAGGCTGCGGAAGCGGAGCTTGGTCGTATCGAAAGCGAATTGAAGCATAAACTGCTGGAAATCCGTGGTGAGTAAATAAAATCTATGAAAATGGAGGCATAATTGCATGAGGATAAAACGAACCCTTATGTTTTGCCTGACTGTCTGTGTGGTGATGGGACTGACCGGCTGCGGTAACGGCAATGCCCGGAATGAGGAGAACAGTCGGGAGAAAACGGAAGGTCTGGAAGAATTGGGAGAGATTGCGGTTATCTCCCGAGAAGAGGGCTCCGGCACCAGAGATACTTTTGCAGTGCTGGCAGATTTTACGGCAGAAGGAATACAGACAGATCAAAAAGATCTGACCAGAGAGGATGCGGTCATTGTAAATGATGCGGCAGCGGTTATCCGGGAAGTCGAAAACGGAGAAGGAGCCATCGGCTATGTATCCGCAGGTTCTCTGCAAAACGAAGAGGCAGTGAAAGCTTTGCATGTGGATGGAATTGCACCGGAGGAAACGGGCAGATATCCGTTGGAACGTTCTTTCTATTTGGCATATTGCGGAAAACTTAGCGAACTGGAACGGGATTTTCTGACATATGTCGGCAGCAGAGGACAGGAAATTGTCGGAGAGAATTATATTCCTATAGCAAAAAGTAATACATTTTTATCCAATAAAGAGGAAGGAACCCTGACGATTGCAGGCTCCACTTCCGTTGCACCTTTAATGGAAGAGTTAGCTGATGCTTACATGGAATTAAATCCGAATGCAAAAATCATTATACAGGCAACGGATTCCACGGACGGGTTGACACAGGCTATGGCAGGCACCTGTGATTTGGGTATGTCCTCAAGAGAATTAAAGGATTATGAAACAGAGCTTTTGGATTATGAGGTCATTGCAAGGGACCGGATCGCAGTCATTGTGAATGCACAAAATCCGTTGAACAATATCACATTGGAGCAGATAAAAGGCATCTATGTGGGAGAAATCAAAGAGTGGCAGGAGCTGAATCAATAAATCATTTCCTATAGGGATGAGTACAGAGGAGACAAACATGAAAGATACATTGCAGATTATTTTCGGATTGGTCGGAGGATTGGCTATTTTTATCTTCGGAATGAACCTGATGAGCGAAAGCTTACAAAAGGTTGCGGGAGAAAAAATGAAGAAAATCCTGGGACTTCTGACAAAGAACCCGTTGATGGGAGCCATAGCGGGAGCGCTGGTAACGGCAGTATTACAGAGCAGCAGCGCCACAACGGTCATGGCAATCGGTTTTGTCAGTGCGGGGCTGATGGGACTTCCGCAGGCAATATCCATTATCATCGGTGCCAATATCGGTACAACCATTACGGCACAGATTATTGCATTTAAAATCAGTGATTATATTTACTTATTTATCTTTATTGGTTTTATCATCAATTTTATTGCAAAATCGGAAAAAGCAAAATATGTAGGGCAGACTGTTTTCGCTTTCGGATTGTTATTTCTCGGTATCGAGACAATGGGAAGTGTCATGAAACCCTTGGCATCCAGTCCGGTATTTACCGATATGATCGGCAAGGTAGCCAATATCCCGATCCTTGGTGTACTTGTGGGTACGCTGATGACTCTGGTGGTACAAAGCAGCAGTGCCACCATTGCCGTGCTGCAGAACTTTGCTTCGCAGGCGGGACCGGACGGCATGCACAGCATCATCGGTTTGGCCGGTGCTATTCCGATCCTGTTGGGTGACAACATTGGTACAACCATTACAGCATTATTGGCGAGCATCGGACAGAGTAAGGATGCCAAGAGAACGGCGGCGGCACATTGTATCTTCAATATTTCGGGATGTTTGATCTTCATCTGGATCGTCAAACCCTATGCACAGTTTATTCAGTGGATATCTCCAAAGGGCATTGAGGTAGAGGTTATTTCCAGACAGATTGCAAATGCACATACCATATTTAACCTGGTGATGACGATTGTCTGGATTCCGCTGGTGTGGCTGATGGTTAAAATTGTCATGAAAATCATTCCCGATAATAACAGGCAGATTGTAAACACCTCCGGCGTTCTGTATCTGGACGATAAACTGCTGGGGCAGCCTGCTGCAGCGTTGAATTTGGTCGCAAAAGAAATCCTGCATTGCAGCAAGGTCGTCGGAGAAATGCTGCAGGCGACTTCCAGACTGGCAAAGAAGGAAGAAAAGGAGCAGTTGTCCCTGATCACGGATAAAGCGGAAACGGAGAAAAAACTGAACGGACATATTACCGAATATCTGTCCAACCTGTTTGCGGGAGGCGGTTTGACCGAGGAGCAGGCGACACAGACGGCAGGTATCATGTACGTATTGAGCGATATTGACCGTATGGCTTCCCTGACCATGGATGTGGCAGGATCCATTAAAGATAAAATGGAGAAGAAATATAAGTATTCCAAAGAGGCTATGAAAGAATTGGAGAAGAGCCTGAATGTCATTGAAGGAATGTATACGGAAGCTATGAATATCATGAGTACCGGCAATACGGAGCATGCCAAAAAGATTATTAAGAAAAAAGGAACGATCTTAGATCTGGATATCAAAATGAGAAAAGCGCATATGGACCGCGTGGCAAAGGGAAAATGTTCCGGTGATCTGACAGCACCGTATAATGAAATTTTGCACAGCATTGACCGTATGGGAAACAGTTGTGTCAACATTGCGGATGCGGCTCTCGAAAGAGTGGATTTCAGATATTTTATCAGTCTGGATGAAAGTGTGGAGGTAATGGGATATGGCAAAGAATAAAGTATACATGAACCGGGAATTATCCTGGTTGAAATTTAACGAACGTGTCTTGGAGGAAGCGGAAAGCGAAAGTACGCCTCTCTGCGAGCGGTTATCTTTTATTTCTATTTATCAAAGCAATCTGGATGAGTTTTTTATGGTCCGCGTCGGGTCTTTGGTGGATCAGATGATGCTTTCGCCGAATGTGAAAGATAATAAGACACAGATGACGCCGAAAGAACAGATCAGAGAGATTTTAGATCAGGTTGCAGTTTTGAATCGCAGAAAGGATATGGCATATGAAAACCTGATGCAGAGGATAGAAGACTACGGGATTAAAATCGTAGATTTTCATAAAATCAGCAGGAAAAAAAGTGAAAGCCTGGAGCAGTATTTTGATGAGGAAGTTGCACCGCTGATCGCACCTACCATGGTAGGGAAAAAACAGCCGTTTCCTTTTTTAAAAAACAGGGAAATCTATGCCGTGGCCGTGTTGGAGGGAAAAAACGGCAAGGAAAAACTGGGTATCATTCCGTGCACATCCAGCGTATTCCCAAGACTGATCGCGCTGCCGGAGCAGCCGGGCACCTTCATGTTGTCGGAAGAACTGATTTTGCATTATATTCCGAAAGTGTTCAAAGGATATTTTGTGAAAGCAAAATCCCTGATCCGTGTTACGAGAAATGCGGATATCGATCCTGATTCCATGAATGACGAAGATTTGGATTACAGAGAATTCATGGTCAATCTGATCAAGAAGAGAAGAAGACTTTCTCCTGTCAGGCTGGAATTATCCCGAGAACTGGATGGCGATATTGTAGATACGCTGTGCGATTATCTGAATGTGGAAAGAAAATATGTCTACCGGAATGAAACCCCTTTGGAGATGTCCTTTTTATTCCGGATCCAGGATATGTTAAGAAATGTACCGGAACTTTTTTATGAAAAAAGAATTCCTCAGAAGTCAACGCAGTTTATCAGCGGCGAATCCATTCTGGCACAGATCAAACAGAAAGATAAGCTGTTATCCTATCCCTATGACAGTATCAAGCCGTTTTTGGAAATGCTCAGGGAAGCGGCCAATGATGAGGATGTCATTGCGATCAAGATGACTTTGTATCGTGTCGCAAGACAGAGTAAAGTAGTAGAGGCATTGATTGAGGCGGCGGAGAACGGCAAGGATGTTCTGGTACTGGTAGAACTGAAGGCAAGATTTGATGAAGAAAATAATATTGAGTGGTCCAGAAGGTTGGAAGAAGCCGGCTGTCAGGTGATTTATGGTCTGGACGGTTATAAGGTGCATTCCAAAATGTGTCTGATCATCCGCAGGAATGAGGTCGGCTGTGCGGAGTATTATACACAGATCGGAACGGGAAATTATAATGAAAAGACATCCAGATTATATACGGATCTGTCCCTGATGACTTATGAGCAGAAAATCGGGCAGGAGGCTTCGGCTGTATTTCAGGCGCTGGCAAAGGGAGAAACGGTGGACGAGACACATGATCTGCTGGTCGCTCCAAAATGTCTGCAGAACAAAGTGCTGGAAATGATCGACGGGGAAATCGAATATGCCGGAAAGGGCGAAGAAGCATATATCGGTGTAAAAATCAATTCCTTGACAGATAAAAAAATCATAGATAAATTGATTGAGGCCTCACAGGCAGGTGTACAGATTGATCTGATCGTCAGAGGGATCTGTTGTCTGGTTCCGGGAGTTGCGGGCATGACGGAAAATATCCGGGTTATCAGCATTGTAGGAAGATTTCTGGAGCATTCCCGAATCTATATCTTTGGGAAGAAAGAACGGGAAAAGGTTTATATCGCTTCTGCGGATTTTATGACAAGAAATACCATTCACAGAGTGGAAGTGGCGGCACCGGTTTATGATGCCGACATGAAAGCGCGGATCAAAGAGATGTTTTCGGTCATGCTGCGTGATAATAAGCAGGCACGCCTTTTGGGACCGGATGGAAATTATGTGCGTATTTCCAACGACGAAGAGCCTATAAATTCCCAGGAATATTTTTATGCACAGGCATACGGACCGCATATTGCGGCAGAGAGCATCAAAGAGGGTGAACGGGCTTGAACATTTATGCGCTTGGTGAAGCTTTGGAGGAACTTGATGAAACGCAGACAGATCAAATGAGCAGTGTGCTGGTCCTGACGGATACCGCCCGGGCGTCAGAAGCCATGGAGTTGGCAGGCATAACATATGAAGGAGAAATCAGTCTTGCGGAGGTGGGCTTTTGCAAGATCGAAACGGGGCAGGAATGTATGGCCGGTTCACTCTTTATTCCCAGAATGGTACGAAGCCGGGAAGCATACCATAAGATCCTGTTTTTTATCAACAGCAGAAATATTGTGATTGTGGATGATTATGATTATGCCAAACGAATCATTATGCGGATAAAGTGCAGGAAAACAAAGCAGAAGATGACAAAGGAACAGTTGATGTATCAGTTTCTCGGACAGATTATCGGAAAAGATCTGGAAATGCTCGGACAATATGAGCGCCAGCTGATGAATTTGGAAGAAAAAGTCATGGCAGGAAAAACAGATGCCTTTCAGAATGAAATTATGCCTATCCGCAAGGAATTGTTGATCTTAAACGGCTATTATGACCAGATTATGGATATGGGAAAGGAAATGGAGGAGAACGAAAACCGTTTCTTTGCCAAAAAACAGTTGAAATATTTTGGCATTATTGCGGACCGGGCAGACCGTCTTATGGGGAAAACCAATCACCTGCTTGCATATGCCCAGCAGATCAGAGATGCTTACCAGTCCCAGATGGACAAGGTGCAAAACAGGAATATGCAGTTTTTAACGGTTATTTCCACCATCTTTTATCCTTTGACGCTGATCACGGGCTGGTACGGCATGAATTTCCGCAATATGCCGGAACTGGAAAAAGGATATCCGGGAGTCATTGCTCTGAGCGTAATTGTCGTTGGAGTCTGCATTATTATTTTTAAAAAGAAAAAGATATTATAAGAGGGAATATAAATTTTTTTCAAAAAGTCCTTGCATTATTTCTTATTATTTAGTAAGATAAGCAAGGACGTTTTGAGAAAGTCTTACGGCTTGTTGGTCAAGAGGTTAAGACGCCGCCCTCTCACGGCGGAATCAGGGGTTCGATTCCCCTACAAGCTGCGCGTAGGCAATGAGAATTGCAATGAAAGAAATACAGGCTGTATGATATAAGCAAGCTTTATCATACAGCCTGTATTTCTTTCATGATAGGGGCAAATCCGCCTTTTCTTCTTTACATATTTCTTACATTCTAAAATCGAACTTTACAAATCCCCGAAACAACTTACAAAACTCTTACCTCATTTTGATAGTTGATCAATTTATCCTTTGCTATATTGAATATGTTCAAAGAACAAAGAAAAAATTTATCAAAAGAAATGAGGAAGATGTATGAAAATCAAAAGTACAAAAATTCTTGCTCTGATCGGAGCAACAACATTATTAGTCGGTACATTAACAGGATGTGGTGATAATGCGGCAGAAACAACAGAAGCGCCTGTAGTGGAAGAAAGTGCAGAAGCTCCTGCTGAAGAAGCAGCAGAGGAGCCCGCGGAAGAAACAGGAGCAGACTTAAGCGGAAGCATTACAATGGCAGGAAGTACTTCCATGGAGAAACTTGCAAACGCAGTAGCGGAAGCGTTCATGGCAAAATACCCGGGCGTTACGGTAAGTGCCGAGTTTACGGGATCATCTGCCGGAATCGAATCCTTAAATGCGGGAAGCGTTGATATCGGAAATTCTTCCAGAGCATTGACGGATGATGAAAAAGCAGCGGGTGCCGTAGAAAATATCGTTGCAATTGACGGTATTGCGGTTGCAGTAAATCCCTCTACAACCATTGACAATTTATCAACGGATGATCTGGCTGCCATTTACAAAGGAGAGATCAAAAACTGGAGCGAAGTCGGCGGCGAGGATGCTGCAATTGTCGTTGTAGGACGTGAAGCCGGATCCGGTACAAGAGGCGCATTCGAAGAGTTATTAGACATTGAAGATCAGTGTGCATATGCAAATGAGCTTGACTCCACAGGTGCTGTTATGGCAAAAGTGGCATCCACACCCGGTGCAATCGGATATGTTTCTCTCGATGTACTTGATGATACCGTAAAAGCATTGAGCTTGAATGATATCGCACCTACAGTAGAAAATGTAAAAGGCGGTACATATGTACTCAGCAGACCTTTTGTCATGGCTACGGCAGGCGAAATTTCCGAGCAGAATGAAGCGGTTCAGGCATTATTCGAATACTTACAGTCTGAGGAAGGAAAAGAGTTAATCCAGTCCGTCGGTTTGATTACGGTTGACTAATCAGAAAAACATAACACGTTGGAAAGGGTGACGTTTTACGCCACCCTTTCCTTAAATAAAGGAATAAGGATGAGATATGGACGAGAAAAAACAATATTCCATTATGAAGAACAGGAAAAATAAATCGGCTGTAGAGCATGGGGCGGAGATTATCTTTACCGCCTGTGGTCTGATTGCCGTACTTGCTGTTGCTTCCATAACAATATATATGATCATTAATGGTACACCGGCATTGTTTCAAGTCGGTATCAAAGACATATTATTCAGCTCTTTCTGGGAGCCTGCCAACAAGACAAATCCCCAGTACGGTATTTTATATATTATCTTAACCTCCATTGTGGGTACCGCATTGGCGATTTTGATCGGTGTGCCGATCGGTATTTTGACTGCCGTTTTTATTGCAGAAGTCGCACCGAAAAAACTTGCAAAGATCGTAAAACCGGCAATTGAACTGCTGGCCGGAATCCCTTCGGTTATCTATGGCTTACTGGGCCTTATGATATTAAACCCCATAATGTATAAGCTGGAGCTGTTTCTGTTTAAGGACTCTGATACTCATACATTTACGGGAGGTGCCAACCTGATTTCTGCCGTATTGGTTCTGGCTGTCATGATTTTGCCGACGGTAATCAATATCAGTGAGGCTTCTTTAAATGCGGTTCCGAAACAACTGAAATCTTCCTCTTTGGCACTTGGGGCATCCCATATACAGACTATTTTTAAAGTATTGATCCCGGCGGCGAAATCGGGAATCATTTCGGCAATCGTACTTGGCGTGGGGCGTGCGATCGGTGAGGCCATGGCGATTACGCTGGTTTCCGGAAGCTCTGTCAACCTGCCGCTCCCCTTTAATTCCGTCCGTTTCCTGACAACGGCAATTGTCAGTGAAATGGGTTATGCATCCGGGGTACATAGACAGGTATTGTTCACAATCGGTCTCGTATTGTTCGTATTTATTATGATCATCAATATTATCCTGAGCAAAATATTGAAAAAAGGAGGCCAGTCGGATGAATAGTATATACAATAGAAAAAAGAAACTTTATGATGTGGTTCTTTCGGCGCTGATCTATTTGTCGGCAGCTTTTGCGGTGCTTTTGCTGATCGGAATACTCCTGTATGTATTTTGGAAAGGGATCGGAGTCATTGATTGGAAATTTTTAACGACACAGCCCAGTGCCATTGAAGGTACATTCGGCATTGCGGGTAATATTTTGAACACATTGTATGTGGTGGTGATCACAATTCTGATCGCCACGCCCATCGGGGTCGGCTCCGCAATTTATCTGAACGAATATGCCAAGCCGGGTAAAATGGTATCTCTGATAGAATTTACGACAGAAACACTTTCCGGTATTCCGTCCATTATCTTCGGATTGTTCGGCATGATTTTCTTCGGTCAGATATTCCATCTGAAATATTCGATTTTGACCGGTGCGCTGACAATGACGCTGATGGTTTTGCCGCTTATTACAAGGAATACGCAGGAAGCCTTAAAGAGTGTCCCGGAAACATACAGAACGGGTGCGCTCGGAATGGGAACGACCAAATGGTATATGATCCGGACTATTTTGCTTCCGTCTGCCATGCCGGGCATCATTACCGGTATCATACTTGCAATCGGACGTATAGTCGGTGAGTCCGCCGCTTTGATGTTTACCGCAGGAAGCGGTTATCTGCTTCCCAAAACGGCCATGGGATTTTTGCAGAAAATATTGCAGCCCGGCGGAACCATGACCGTACAACTGTATCTTTGTATGTCCAAAGCACAATATGATGAGGCTTTCGGTATCGCGGCGGTATTGCTGGTAATCGTATTTTTCATTAATCTGATTACCAAATATCTTTCCCGGAAATTTGACGTAAACAGCGTTAGCTGACAGAAAGGAAAACAGAAACATGAGTGATATCAAAATCAATGTAAAGAATCTGGATTTATATTATGGGGAAAATCATGCGCTCAAGGATGTGAACATGCAGATCAAACCCAATGCGGTAACGGCTTTTATCGGGCCTTCCGGCTGTGGTAAATCCACATTTTTAAAAACGCTGAACAGGATGAATGATCTTGTGGACTGCTGTAAGATTACCGGTCTTGTAGAGGTGGACGGAGAGAATATATATGATGCCAAAGTGGATACAACTCTTCTTCGAAAAAAAGTGGGGATGGTATTCCAGCAGCCCAATCCTTTTCCGATGAGCATTTATGATAATATTGCCTATGGTCCCCGTATTCACGGCATTAAAGATAAGGCAAGACTGGATGAGATCGTAGAGGAGAGTTTAAAGGGAGCGGCTATCTATGACGAGGTCAAAGACCGTATGAAAAAATCGGCCCTTGGCCTGTCCGGCGGACAGCAGCAGAGGCTTTGTATCGCAAGAGCTCTTGCGGTAGAACCGGAAATTCTTTTGATGGATGAGCCTACTTCTGCCCTGGATCCGATTTCTACTTTAAAAGTAGAAGAACTGATGCAGGAATTAAAGAAAAAATATACGGTTGTTACCGTAACACATAATATGCAGCAGGCAGCCCGCGTTTCCGATTATACGGCGTTTTTCCTGGTGGGAGAAGTTGTGGAATTTGATACGACGGATAACATTTTCTCCAGACCGAAGGATAAGAGAACGGAAGATTACATCACCGGACGTTTTGGATGATCGTCATGCAGGAAACGGCTTAATATAAAAAAGAAAAGAGGGAATAAGATGTCACCAAGAACGAATTTTGAAAATGAATTAACATTATTGCATGAAAATCTGGAAGAAATGGGAATACTGGTAGAGAAAAATCTGGATCAGCTATTTAATGCCTATGAAAATAAGGACAGGGAAACATTGGAAACACTACGCAGAAATGATCGTATTGTCAATGATATGGAGCGGCATATCGAATCCCAGTGTCTGACATTGATCACCAAGCAGCAGCCGGTAGCCCGGGATCTGAGGTTCATTTCAGCAGCTTTAAAGGTTGTGACGGATATCGAGCGTGCGGGCGATCAGATTGCCGATATTGCGGAGCTGTTTTTAAGACTGGAAATGGATGACCTTTCTAAATACTCGGTCCACTTCGGGGAAATGATCAAAGAAATCCGCGCGATGATCAATGATTCGGTGGATGCTTTTATCAACAAAAATATCGAAAATTCCCAAAGGGTAATCGATAACGATGATATTGTGGATGATTTGTTTAACCGGGTAAAAGATGATGTTATCACAGATGTAAAAGAAAACAGGATTACGGCAGATGAATGTGCGGATACCCTGATGATTGCAAAGCATCTGGAAAAAATTGCGGATTATGCCGTGAATATCGGTGAGTGGGGTATTTTTCAGGAAACGGGAGATATTGAAGATATCCGTATTTTATAATGCCGCTTCATTTGACAAAGATTTGACAAAGTAATGTCAAATCAGAAACGTAATGATTACGCAAAATAAATTTTACATAGATTTTACATAATACCTCTCGTACATTTTACATAGTACATATAGAATTGACATGTAATTTTGTAAAATATATGTACGAAGAGGTATGTTATGGATTTTTTCAGTGTGTTATCAATGATAGGCGGACTGGCATTGTTTTTGTTCGGAATGCATATGCTGGGCGAAGGACTTTCCAAATTATCCGGCGGTCGTCTGGAAAAGATTTTGGAAAAGCTCACATCCAATCCGTTTAAAGCAGTATTGCTGGGAGCCGGAGTAACTGCTGTCATTCAGTCCTCGTCGGCAACGACGGTTATGGTTGTCGGATTTGTCAATTCCGGCATCATGAAGCTGGAACAGGCAGTGGGTATTATCATGGGAGCCAATATCGGTACGACCGTAACCTCCTGGATTTTGAGCCTGACAGGGATTGAAAGTGACAATTTCCTGATCCAGCTGTTCAAGCCCACTTCTTTTTCGCCGATACTGGCATTGATCGGTGTGGCTTTTATCATGTTTTCCAAAAAGGAGCGCCGGAAAGATATCGG
The DNA here is from genome assembly GCA_051877575.1 of Lachnospiraceae bacterium. Taxonomy (GTDB): domain Bacteria; phylum Bacillota; class Clostridia; order Lachnospirales; family Lachnospiraceae; genus UBA2882. The sequence goes on from JBJEJA010000028.1 coordinate 172,666, forward strand.
AACGATTTTTCTGGGATTTGCTGTGTTGATGTACGGTATGGACTCCATGAGCGCAGCGGTAAAACCGTTGGCGGATGTGCCGGAGTTTACCAATTTATTGCTGGTGTTCCAAAATCCCGTTCTGGGAATGATTGTCGGTGCGCTTTTAACAGCCGTTATCCAGAGTTCCTCGGCTTCGGTCGGTATTTTGCAGGCACTGGCAATGACCGGATCCATGCGGTTTTCTGTCATTGTGCCTATTATCATGGGACAAAATATCGGTACCTGCGTCACGGCACTTCTTTCTGCTATCGGAGCCAGTAAAAATGCCAAGAGGACGGCACTGGTTCATTTGTATTTTAATGTGATCGGAACGGTTGTATTTATGATTCTGTTCTATGGTATTCATGCGGTTGTTCATTTCCCGTTTATGGATAAGGCAGCCAATGCGTTTGATATTGCGTTGGTGCACAGTCTGTTTAATATTTTTGCAACAATTGTATTGCTGCCATTTTCCAAAGGTCTTGTAAAGCTTGCAAATCTGACAATCCGGGATGAGGTAACAGAAGAAAAATACTCCAAGGCGGATCTGGTCCTCAAGTCTTTGGATGAGCGTTTCCTGGATACGCCTTCTCTGGCGGTGGACCATTGTCAGGAGGTTTGCTGCGAGATGGCACATACGACAAAGCGGGCATTGTTTCTGGCATTGGACCAGTTTGATGCATATTCGGAAGATAAGAATCGGCAGATCCACGAGTTGGAAGATGAGGTGGACCGGTACGAAGATGCCCTCGGCACCTATCTGGTAAAGCTGGGTTCCAAAAACGTATCAGAAAAGGACAGTCATACCATTTCTGTTCTGCTGCACAGCATCGGTGATTTTGAACGCATCAGCGACCATGCGGTCAGCATCAGCGAATCGGCAAAAGAAGCAAGCGGAAAAGATAAAGCGTTCTCCAAAAAGGCAAAAGAGGAACTGCGTATCTTGATGAATGCGGTCAGAGAGATTGTGACGACTTCGGTAGTGGCATTTGATACCAAGGATTTAAAACTGGCATCCAATGTGGAGCCGCTGGAGGATATTATTGACGGGATCAATGCGGAAATGAAGGATCGTCATATCCGCCGCCTGAGAAAAGGAAAATGCACCATTGAAATGGGCTTTGTGCTTTCCGATATTACCACCAGTCTGGAAAGGATTGCTGATCATTGCAGTAATATTGCGGTTTGTCTGCTTCAGGTCAACGAAGAAAGTTTTGATACCCATGAATATCTGGAAACCTTAAAAGAGTCTCATGATGCGGATTACGAAGCTCATTTAAAAACTTATCAGAAAAAATATGCGTTGCCGTAAAGGTGCTATTTTCTTTTTGAAAATGGGTATGTTAAAATAGAAATAAGAAAGGGGACGTTACATATGGCGCTAATTTATATTGTAGAAGATGACAACAATATCAGTGAGATAGAAAGCTTTGCATTAAAAAACAGCGGATTTCACGTTGAAGAATTTCCCGATGCGAAGGCGTTTTTCGAGAGGCTGGATGAAAAACTGCCCAACCTGATACTGCTGGACGTGATGCTTCCGGATGAAGACGGACTGAGTATTGTGACAAAATTGAGGAAACGTTCCGATACCAAAAAACTGCCTGTCATTATGGTAACTGCCAAAACCACGGAAATCGACAAGGTAAAGGGATTGGATCTGGGAGCGGATGATTATCTGGCCAAACCCTTTGGCGTTATGGAACTGATCTCCAGAGTCAAAGCGCTTTTACGCAGGAGCGACGGCATGTCGGAAGAAAAAATCCTTTCCGTAGGAGAGATTAGTCTGGATGTAGAACGCCATACGGTAAAGGTTGCGGGGGAAAACTGTGAATTGACTTATAAAGAATACGAACTGCTGAAGCTGCTTTTGACCAATGCGGGGATTGTAACCAGCAGGGAAGTAATCTTAGACAGGGTGTGGGGGACGGATTTTGAAGGCGAATCCCGGACTCTGGATATGCATATCAAGACGCTTCGCCAGAAATTAAAAGAATCCGGACAGCGCATTAAGACTGTCAGAAATGTAGGCTATATATTGGATTAAGGACGGAAAACCGGATGAAGAAAAAAATCAGTATACAGATGATGGGGATTACCACATTGGCAATCCTTTCTACCGTTATTCTTGTCATACTTGCTTTTTATGAATTGTTTGAAAATCAAATACTGGATGACTTAAAAACGTATGCACATATGCTGCAGGCAGATGAGATGCTGAGTGAAGAAAGCCTGGAGCGGTATCGTGCCCGGGAAGATAATCTGAGGGTGACATTGATCGATGAAAACGGAGATGTCATTTACGATTCGGATTTTGACAGTGAGATGCTGGATAATCACGGAGACAGACCGGAATTTCTGGAAGCGGTCAGTGAGGGAGAGGCCAGCATCATCAGAGAATCCGATACCATTCAGAAAAGCTCTTTTTATTATGCGGTCCGCCTGGAAAACGGAAATGTACTGCGTCTTGCAAGGGAAGCGGACAGCGTGCTTAGTGTGCTGATGTCCATTGCACCGATTATTCTCGGCATTGTAGTCTGTCTCTGGATATTATGTGCCGTCTTATCAAAACTATTAACAGACAGCCTGATGAAACCCATAGAACAGATGGCAAACGAGCTGGATCACCTGGAAAACGTAGAATCCTATGATGAGCTGATCCCGTTTATCCGGCTGATTCAAAAGCAGCATGAGGATATTGTGAAAAGTGTTACCATGCGCCAGGATTTCACGGCAAATGTTTCCCATGAATTGAAGACACCCCTGACAGCCATATCCGGTTATTCGGAACTGATTGAAAACGGCATGGCTACGGAAAGTGATGTGCAGCGGTTTGCGGCAGAAATCCATCACAGTGCCAGCCGGCTTCTGACGCTGATCAACGACACCATCCGCCTATCGGAACTGGACAGCGTGGAAACAACGGATCATGTGGAAGAAGTAAATCTGTATACGATTGCGGATACCTGTGTCAATATGTTGAAAATCAGTGCCGAAAATCATGATGTAACCCTTTCTGTTACCGGAAAGCCCGTAACGGTCATGGCGGATAAGCAAATGATGGAAGAACTGGTGTATAATCTGTGCGATAACGCGATCCGCTACAACAATCCAAAGGGTTATGTCCTGGTAACCGTGGGAGAATTAAACGGGGAAAAATATCTGAAAGTCAAGGATACCGGTATCGGTATTGCCAAAGAGCATCAGGAAAGGATCTTTGAACGTTTTTACAGAGTGGATAAGAGTCGTTCCAAGTCCACCGGCGGAACCGGACTGGGACTTGCAATTGTAAAGCACATTGTGGCAAAATGCAATGCGAGAGTCTCTTTGGAGAGTGAGCCGGGGAAAGGAACGGAGATTACGGTATTCTTTCAATAAATATGAAAAAATCAGGTTTAAAATGGGCAAAAGCGTTGACAACGGGGAAAATGTGGTGTACTATGGCTATAGTAATAAGTAGTTTTAAAGAGTGGGCTTGCGGTCCACTCTTATTTTGTGAGGTGAAGATATGTCAAAACGTGACACGTATGAAAGCCGGACAGAGCAGCTCCTGCTTCCTTTGATGGAACAGAATCAGTTTGAACTGGTGGATGTGGAGTATGTAAAGGAAGGCAGCAACTGGTATCTGCGAGCTTATATCGATAAGCCGGGTGGGATTACCATTGATGATTGCGAATTGATCAGCAGAGCTTTGTCGGATCTGCTGGATCAGGAGGATTTTATTGAGGATTCCTATATCCTTGAGGTCAGCAGTCCGGGACTTTTGCGTCCCATCAAAAAGGATAAGGACTTTGAGCGGAATATGGGAAAAGAAGTGGAAATCCGCTGTTTTAAAATGATTGATAAGCAGAAGGAATTCGTAGGAACACTTTTGGCATATGATGCAGACAGCGTAACAATTCAGACAAGTGAAAAAGAAATGAAATTTGCAAGGAAGGAAATCGCATTGATCCGTCCTGTAGTTGATTTTGGTTAGGAGGAAAAGGAAAAAATGAACAAGGAATTAATGGAAGCACTGGATATTTTGGAAAAAGAGAAGGAAATCAGCAAAGAAACGCTGTTTGAAGCTATTGAAAATTCGTTGATAACGGCATGCAAAAACCATTTTGGTAAATCCGACAATGTTACGGTGGAGATCGACAGAGAAACCTGTGATTTCAAAGTATGGGCAAACAAGGAAGTTGTAGAAACGGAAGACGACGTGGAGGATGATGTTTTACAGATCCCTTTGGAAAAGGCGTTGGAATATGATAAGAACGCGGAAGTGGGCGGTACTGTTAAAATTGAGATCCGAAGCAAAGAATTCGGCCGTATTGCCACACAGAATGCAAAGAATGTAATCTTACAGAAAATCCGCGAGGAAGAAAGAAGCGTTATCTACAATCAGTATTACGAAAAGGAAAAAGATGTGGTAACCGGTATCGTACAGCGTTATATCGGCAGAAACATCAGCATCAATCTCGGTAAATGCGATGCAATCCTAAATGAAAGTGAAATGGTAAAAGGTGAGGTGTTCAAACCGACAGAGCGTATCAAAGTATATATTCTGGAAGTCAAGAATACAACAAAAGGGCCTCGTATTTTGGTTAGCCGTACCCATCCCGAACTGGTAAAACGTCTTTTTGAATCCGAGGTTGCGGAAATTGCGGACGGAACGGTAGAGATCAAGAGCATTGCAAGGGAGGCGGGAAGCAGAACCAAAATGGCTGTTTATTCTTCCAATCCCAATGTGGATCCTGTCGGAGCATGTGTGGGCATGAACGGTGCCAGAGTCAATTCCATCGTGGAGGAACTGCGCGGAGAAAAAATCGATATTATTAACTGGGATGAAAATCCGGGTAATCTGATCCAGAACGCATTATCACCGGCTAAGATCGTAGCGGTATTTGCGGATCCGGACGAGAAGACGGCAAAGGTTGTCGTTCCGGATTATCAGTTATCTCTTGCAATCGGAAAGGAAGGACAAAACGCAAGACTTGCGGCAAGACTGACCGGATATAAGATTGACATTAAGAGTGAGACACAGGCAAAAGATGCTCCCGGCTTTAGATATGAAGATTATATGGATGAATATGAAGATGAGGAGTATGACGAGGAATATAGTGAAGAATTTGATGAGGCGGCAGAAGGCTACGCAGAAGAGGCCGAAGCTTCCGAAGAAGAATAGAGGGATTTTATGGCAAAAAAAATTCCAATGAGACAGTGTGTCGGATGCGGCGAGATGAAAAGCAAGAAAGAAATGCTCCGTATTCTGAAAACGCCGGAAGATGAAATTGTTCTGGATGTTACGGGCAAACAGAACGGCAGGGGCGCATATATATGCCGGAACAAAGCGTGTTTTGAACTGGCGTGTAAGAACAAAGGATTGGAACGTTCCTTTAAAAGAGCTGTATCGGCGCAGGTTTATGACAATCTGTTAAAGGAGTTTGAATGTTTAGATGAACAAACCTGATAGAGTGATGTCCCTGTTGGGGATTGCAGCCAAGGGAAGAAATGTGGTAAGCGGCAGCTTTGCCGTGGAAAAAGCGGTCAAAACCGGAAAAGCATTTCTGGTGATTGTATCGGCAGAGGCATCGGATAATACAAAAAAGATGTTTACAAATATGTGTGGATTCTACGAGGTTCCCATTCGTTTTTACGGGACGAAAGAGGCACTGGGACATACGATCGGTAAACAGATGCGGGCAAACGTTGCTGTTACGGACAGCGGCTTGGCAAACAGTATTTTGAAACTGTTAGAAACCGACAAATGAATTCGGAGGTAGAACATGGCGAAAATGAAAGTATATGAACTTGCAAAAGAACTGGATAAACAAAGTAAGGATATTTTAAATTTTCTTGCGGATAAAGGTGTGGAAGTAAAAAGTCATATGAGTACCATGGAAGATGATGTGGTCGATATGGTAAAGACGGCTTTTTCGGCACAGACCGGAAAGGAAAAGGCAAAGGAAGAAGTGAAAACGGCAGAGAAAAAGCCGGAAGAAACAAAGGCGGCAGAAGGAAAAGAAGGACCAAAAGCAGAGCCGGCAAAAGAGGAGGCTCCGAAAGGGGAAGTGCCTAAAAAGAAGAAAAATATTATTTTTGTCAGCAATCCCCATAACAGCAAAATGGGCGGACAAAAGCCGATGAATGGCGGAAACAGAAATGCCGGAAGCGGTAATCAGAGACCGGGAGGGGGCAGACCGATTCAGCAGCAACAGCAGCACAGACCTTTACCGAAACCCGTTGTAAAACCGGCAGTCCTTCCCAGCATTGAAGAAGAATTCGGCGTTCCCGAAAAATCGGCACCGGTTCAGACATCTGCAAATGAAGGACGCGGCCAAAATCAGAACCGTAGCGATAATCGTGGTGGAAACAGAAATGAAAACAGATACGATAACAAAAATGACGGAAACAGAAGAAATCAGGACGGCGGAAACCGTGGCGGAGAAAGACGTCAGGGCGGTTATAATAACGGTAGTCAGGACCGTAGGAACGGTGATGGCAATCGCGAAGGCGGCAGGGATAATAAGAGACCTTTTAACGGTAATGACCGCACTAACAGAGGCGATGGAAAACAGGGAAATAACTTTAGAAAACCTCAGGGTGGAAAAAGTTTCGTTCCGGAAAGTCCGATTAAGGATACCGAAAAACATCGTGATGAAGAGAAACGCAGACAGGGGCAGGAAAGAGACAAACGCTCCAAGAAAGATCTGATTTATGAAGAAGACGGCTTTATGGGAAAAGGGAAATCCAATAAGCCGGGCAGATTCATTAAGCCGGAAAAGAAAGTAGAGGAGCAGGAAGAGCAGATCAAGGTTATTACATTGCCCGAAACCCTGACGATCAAAGAACTGGCCGATAAAATGAAGATTCAGCCATCGGCAATCGTTAAGAAACTGTTTATGCAGGGACAGATTGTTACCGTTAATCAGGAAATCAGCTATGAAACGGCAGAAGAGATTGCGATTGAATATGATATTATCTGTGAACAGGAAGTAAAAGTCGATGTCATCGAAGAATTGTTGAAAGAGGATGACGAGGATGAGGCAGATATGGTAAAACGTCCTCCGGTTATCTGTGTTATGGGTCATGTCGATCATGGTAAAACCTCTTTGCTGGATGCCATCAGAAAGACCAACGTAACAGACCGTGAGGCAGGTGGTATTACCCAGCATATCGGCGCTTATACCGTAACGATTAACGGTGAGAAGATTACCTTCCTGGATACACCGGGGCATGAAGCATTTACCGCAATGCGTATGCGTGGTGCGAATTCTACGGATATTGCAGTTCTGGTTGTTGCCGCAGATGACGGTGTTATGCCGCAGACCGTAGAAGCAATCAATCATGCCAAAGCCGCAGGAATTGAAATTATCGTTGCCGTCAATAAGATTGATAAACCCAATGCCAATATCGACAGGGTAAAACAGGAATTGACGGAATATGAACTGATTCCCGTCGACTGGGGCGGAAGCACGGAGTTTGTGCCTGTTTCGGCAAAGAGCGGCGAAGGTATTTCCGATCTGCTGGAAACCATTATCCTGACTTCGGAAATCCTGGAACTTAAGGCCAATCCCAATCGTCGTGCCAGAGGTCTTGTCATTGAGGCGGAATTGGATAAGGGACGCGGTCCGGTAGCAACCGTTCTGGTTCAGAAAGGTACCTTAAAGGTCGGAGATTTTATTTCCGCAGGTGCCAGCCACGGTAAAGTAAGAGCCATGGTAGATGATAAGGGAAGAAGAGTCAAAGAAGCAACTCCTTCCACACCGGTTGAGATTTTAGGACTTTCCGATGTGCCCAATGCGGGAGAGATTTTCATTGCACATGAAAATGATAAGACCGCAAAGAACTTTGCGGAAACCTTTATCGCACAGAATAAAGAAAAGAAACTGGAAGAAACTAAGAGCAAGATGTCTCTGGATGATCTGTTCAGCAAGATCCAGGAAGGCAATCTGAAAGAATTGAATCTGATCATCAAGGCCGATGTTCAGGGTAGTGTGGAGGCAGTAAAACAAAGTCTCTTAAAGCTTTCCAATGAAGAAGTTGTTGTCAAATGTATCCATGGCGGTGTCGGTGCCATCAATGAATCCGATGTCAGCCTTGCGGCGGCATCGGCTGCAATCATTATCGGCTTTAACGTACGACCCGATGCACAGGCAAAAGCAGCGGCTGAGCGTGAAGGCGTGGATGTAAGATTATACAGAGTCATCTATCAGGCAATCGAGGATGTGGAAGCAGCCATGAAAGGTATGCTGGATCCTGTATATGAGGAACAGGTAATCGGACACGCAGAAGTAAGACAGCTGTTTAAGGCTTCCGCAGTAGGTAATATTGCAGGTTCTTATGTACTGGACGGACGCTTTGAAAGAGGATGTAAGGTCCGCATCAGCAGAGAAGGCGAGCAGATTTACGAAGGCGAGCTTGCCAGCCTGAAACGTTTCAAGGATGATGTAAAAGAAGTGAAGGCAGGCTTTGAATGCGGTCTCGTATTTGAAGGATTTGACCAGATGAAGGAACTGGATATCGTAGAAGCCTATATTATGGTTGAAGTTCCCAGATAGGAAGTTGTTATGAGAAAGAACAGTATTAAAAATACCCGGATCAACGGGGAAGTACAGCGTGTGCTGGCAGATATCATCAGGGGGCAGATCAAGGATCCGCGCATCAGCCCTCTGACCTCAGTGGTTGCGGTTGAGGTTGCACCGGATCTGAAAACCGCAAAAGCATGGATATCCACATTGGGAGATGAAAAAGCCCAGGAGGATACCCTCGCGGGATTGAAAAGCGCGGAAGGCTATATCAGAAGCCAGCTTGCAAAGGAAATCAACCTTCGCAATACACCGCAGATTACGTTTGTAATGGACCAGTCCATTGCATATGGGGTCAATATGACCAGAAAAATTGATGAGGTAACCAAGGATTTATGATGAACCTGATTTCAGTGTGCCGGAATGCGGAAACAATCGGTATCAGCGGCCATATCAGACCTGACGGGGACTGTATAGGCAGTACCTGCGGGTTATGGCAGTTTTTAAAAAAGGTGTTTCCTCATAAACGGATCGATGTGCGTCTGGAAAAGCCGGCGGATATTTATGCGTTTATTCCCGGAGTGTCCGATATTGTCACAGATGAGGAAGATATGATCTATGATGTTTTTTTTGTCATAGACAGTGTGCCGGACAGAATAGGCGCTGCAGAAAAGTATTTTAAAACTGCAGGAACAAAAGTGAATATCGATCATCACATTACCAATCCCGGGGTGGGGGATCTGTGCTACATTGATGCGGCGGCGAGTTCGGCCAGCGAGCTGGTCTATGATCTGATCAGAGAAGCAGATCCGGAAGGAAAATACATGGATGCCGGAATTGCCGAAACGATTTATCTTGGTATCATTCAGGATTGCGGAGTGTTCCAGTATTCCAATACATCGCCGAAAACCCTGCGTATGGCGGCAGAACTGATCGCTTACGGTTTCGATTTTCCAAAACTGATCGATGAAACTTTTTATGAGAAGAGCTATGTACAAAATCAGGTGTTGGGGTTTGCACTGTGCAACAGCCGCAGATGCCTTTCCGATGCATTTATTTACAGTATCATTACCAGAAAGGATATGGAAACTTTGCATGCGGGCGATCATGATTTTGAGGGTGTTGTAAATCAGCTGCGCTATACCAAGGGAGTAAAAGCGGCAGCCCTTTTGCATGAGACCGAAGAAGGAAACTATAAGGTCAGCCTGCGGAGCGGCGGCGAGGTGGATGTAGCCAAAGTCGCGGCAACTTTTGGCGGCGGCGGACATGTCAGAGCCGCAGGATGTACCCTGTGCGGAAGCCATGAGGAAATGGCGGGGAAATTGGCGGCAGAAATTGAAAAGCAATTGAAGGGGCAGAACGAAAAGGTAAAAGGTCGGTTTACATGTTAAACGGTGTTATCATTGTCAATAAAGAAAAAGACTTTACATCCCATGATGTAGTTGCAAAGCTGCGGGGGATTTTAAAGCAGAAAAAAATCGGTCACACAGGGACACTGGATCCCCAGGCGGAAGGCGTACTGCCCGTTTGTCTGGGAAATGCCACAAAGCTGTGTGACATTTTAACGGATAAGAAAAAAGAATATGTGGCAACGCTTTTGCTTGGCGTTACGACGGATACCCAGGATATGACGGGAACGGTACAGAAACAGTCGGATGTGGCGGCAGATGAAGAAAGCGTACAAAAGGTCATGGAATCTTTTGTGGGAAAATCCATGCAGATTCCGCCGATGTATTCCGCACTGAAGGTAAACGGGAAGAAACTCTACGAACTGGCGCGGGAAGGGAAAGTGGTCGAAAGGGAAGCAAGACCCATTGAAATCTATGAGCTGGAAATTCTTTCAATGAAGCTGCCCGAGGTAGAAATCCGGGTATTGTGTTCCAAGGGAACCTATATCAGGACGCTCTGTGCGGATATCGGAGACAGGCTGGGGTGCGGCGGTTGTATGAAAAGCCTTCTGCGGACAAAAGTGGAGGATTTTTGTCTGGAAAATGCACATACACTGTCACAGATTGAAGAGATCAGGGATCGGGGAAAATTGGCGGATCTGGTGATACCCGTTGACCGTATTTTTTTCCGGCTGCAAAAGATACATATCAGACCGGAGTTTTCCGTGATTGTGGAAAACGGAAATACCTGTCCCCTTACCATGATACAGGAAAAGGTAAAGGCAGCGGACGGAGAACGGTTTTTGATGTATCACAGTAATGATGTCTTTTACGGAATTTACGAATATGTGGCTGCGGATAATCTGTTAAAGCCTTATAAAATGTTTATTCCCGTATAGGGATGGAGAAATAACCTTATGTTGATCATAGAAAATACGACAGAATTTCATATTCCGGATAAAACGGCCATTGCCATCGGCAAGTTTGACGGGATCCACAGAGGCCACAAGGCATTGTTCCGGTGTCTCCGGCGGGCAAAGGAACGCGGTTTAAAGACGGCGGTATTTACTTTTTATCCCTCTCCGGCAACCTTCTTTTCGGGACATGAGGTAAAGGAACTGACTACGGACCGGGAAAAAAGAATTATGTTTGAACAGATGGGAATCGATTATCTGGTAGAATATCCTTTCTGCAAAGAAACGGCAGGTGTGGAGCCGGAACGCTATGTCACGGATTTTCTGCTGGAACGGATGAACGGGGCATTGATTGCCGCAGGAGAGGATGTCAGCTTTGGAAAAGGCGGGAAAGGAGACCGCTTTTTATTGGAAAAGCTGTCGAAAGCGTATGGCTTTGAGCTGGAAATCATTGAAAAGTTGAAATACGGACAAAGGGAAATCAGTTCCACTTATGTGAGAGAAGAGGTGGAGAAGGGACGGATGGAAACGGTTGCGGAGCTTCTGGGTGAACCGTTTTTTGTCAGCGGTGTTGTGGAAAACGGCAAAAAACTGGGCAGAAGGCTGGGAATGCCCACAGCAAACCTGTATCCGTCCTCGGATAAACTGTTGCCGCCCAAAGGGGTTTATTTTTCCCATGTCTGTCTGCATGGTGAAATATATCCGGGTGTGACAAACATCGGTTCTCGCCCTACGGTAGAGGACGGAAACCGCGTCAGTGTGGAGACTTATCTACTGGGACTTTCTGAGGAAATCTACGGAGAAACCATAAAGGTGGAATTATTGCATTATCAGAGGCCGGAACGGAAGTTTGACAGTGTGGAGCAGCTGAAAAATGCGGTTTTCAAAAATATCGAAGAGGCGAAAGCGTACTTTGCGGAGCGCTGATGCTTTTTCGGAACCTTTTTTCAGAACCTGCTAATTTTATCTTGTATCTTTTTTTTAGATATTTTACAATAGAGGTGTATGTAAATAAATTGTAAAAATATGTAAAAGACAGGTAAAAGAAAAATGGACGTTTCTATTTTATTATCTATGGCAGGTGGATTGGGATTATTCCTGTTCGGTATGCATACCATGAGCGAGGCAATTGAAAAAGCGGCAGGAGCAAAGCTCAGGAGCATATTGGAGTTTTTCACCACAAATCGTTTTACGGGAATGCTGGTCGGAGTCATCTTTACGGCGATCATCCAGTCATCATCCGCATGTACCGTTATGGTTGTCAGCTTTGTCAATTCTGGATTGATGAATCTGTATCAGGCTGCAGGTGTCATTTTCGGTGCCAATATCGGTACTACCGTAACATCACAGCTTGTATCATTTAATCTTTCGGAATATGCTCCGATCTTTTTGCTGGTCGGTGCAGTCTGTGTCATGTTTTGTAAAAATCCGAAAATTGTGAAGATTGCAGAGGTAATTTTGGGCTTCGGTGTTTTATTTACCGGATTGAGCAGTATGAGCTCTGCCATGAGCGGTTTGAGAGATGTTCCTGCCGTAGTCAATCTGCTGCAGTCACTGGAAAGCCCGTTCCTGGCAGTGATCGTCGGAACGGTTTTGACAGCCGTTATCCAGAGTTCTTCCGTTACGGTCAGCATTGTTCTGCTGATGTGTAATCAGGGTCTTTTGGAACTGCCCATCTGTCTGTATATTATCTTGGGTTGTAATATCGGTGCCTGTGCTTCGGCGCTGTTAGCTTCCTTTGCGGGGAAAAAAGATGCCAAGAGAGCGGCGATGATCCACTTCCTGTTCAATGTGATCGGAACGATCATTGTTTATATTATTTTCAAACTGGGTATGCCGGGAGTTATCGAATTGTTGCACAGAGTATCGGGAGATAATCCGGGACGTTGCGTTGCCAATGCACATACCATGGTCAAAATCTTCCAGGTAATCCTTTTGCTGCCGTTCTCCACATGGATCGTCAAATTGACTTATCTGTTTGTTCCGGGTGAAGATAAAGCGGTAAATTACAGAGAAAATTATCAGTTGAAATATATCGGTGATAAGGTTGTCTTCAATCCGGCCACGGCGGTAGTGGATGTGATGAAGGAAGTAGAGCGTATGGCGAATCTTGCCAATGAAAACCTGAATCGTGCCATGAATGCGCTGATCACCCTTGATCATGAAGATATCGAAGAAGTATACGAGGTAGAGAAAAATATTAATTTCCTGAACAAGTCCATTACCGATTATCTTGTTAAGATCAATCAGACTACGCTTCCCATTGAAGATTTAAAGAGTCTGGGCGCGTTGTTCCATGTGGTAAATGATATCGAGCGGATCGGAGATCATGCCGAGAATGTGGCGGATGCGGCAAAACGCAGGGAAGAGATCAATGTAAGCTTCAGTAAAGAGGCCATCAAAGAATTGGGCGATATGCTGAATATGGTAAATGCCATTGTGCAGTTTGCGGTGGATACGCTCCATGATGTTTCGGATGAGCATGTGGAGGATATTATGCGGCTGGAAGATGCGGTGGATGAGAAGGAACGGGAATTACAGCAGGCGCATGTGGACAGGCTGACCCGGAACGAATGTACACCGGAGGCAGGAATGCTTTACTCGGATATTGTTTCCGGCTTAGAGCGTGTGGCGGATCATGCCACGAATATTGTGCTTTATTTGAATAAAGCGGAAGAATCATAACAAAATCTGGTAGTTGACGAATTCTATTCATGTGTTATAATTGATTTGTAACATTTGTAACAAATATGTAATAATTTTAAATGAGATTGTAATAAGGATAGAATTTATGAAAAATAAAGTATTCAGAGTTTTATTAACAATAGCAATTCTTGCTTGTGCGACGGAAACAGTCGTTTATGCAAGCGGAGCAGGAGTATCTCTGGCTGATTTGAATGTGGGAGCGGCAACGGTTTTGGAAAACGGTACAACACAGAGTGCAGACGCATCCGCACAGTATCCGGGTGCGGTAGAAGAAACGGCTGCTTCGGATGAAGTTATGATATCGGCGGGAGCGGCTTTTGTTGCCGAGGTTGTTCCGGAAGGGCTGGAAGAGACGGAGGAAGAAACGTCAGACAGCGAAGAGGAAAATGTCGGCGGGGCCTATGGTTATACCAATCTTGGGATTGCAAGAGTTGAGGACCATCTGAATGTCCGCGAGACGGCAGATGATAACAGTAAGATCGTAGGAAAGATGAGTAACGATTCCGGTTGTGAGATTTTGGAGATCGTGGGAAATAAAGCACACATTGTATCCGGCTCTGTAGAAGGTTATGTTTCTACCGATTATTTGTTGATGGGAGACGGAGCGTTTGCATATGCAAAGCAGATTGTGAAAAAGCTGGCTACGGTTTCCGCAGACGGATTAAAGGTAAGAAGCGTTCCGAGTCTGGACGGACCGGTAGTTAATTTGGTAGCTTACGGCGAGGAATTGGAAGTAATCGAAGAACTGGATGGCTGGGTCAAGGTGCTTTACGATGATCAGGAAGCCTACGTCAGCGCAGATTACGTAACCGTCGGAGAAAATTTGAAAACCGCATTGAATATGACGGAATTCCTTTACGGAGCAGGTGTTTCCGACGTAAGAGTCGAGCTTTGTGAATATGCGAAACAGTTTTTGGGCAATCCGTATGTCTGGGGCGGAACCAGCCTGACCAAAGGTGCCGACTGTTCCGGTTTTGTAATGAGCGTCTATGCAAAATATGGTATTTCCCTGCCTCATTCTTCCAGAGCACAGGCAACCATGGGAACCGGTATCAGCATGTCCGAGGCCAAACCGGGAGATCTGGTATTTTATTCCAAGGGAGGCAGGATCAATCACGTTGCTATCTACATCGGCGGCGGACAGGTTATCCATGCGAGCAGTCCCAAAACAGGAATCCGTATTACCAGTGCATATTACAGGACACCTACGGCCGTCAGAAGATTGATACAGGATTAATACTTTACAACTTATAAAAATCATGATATAATCTGTTTTGTGTGAATTTTAACCGGCACTCAGATGCGGGAGACTCCAACCCGATTCTTAGTCCGGCCGGATGAAAACAAGGAGGATTAGAAATGATTTCGAAAGAAAAGAAACAGGCAATTATCAAAGAGTACGCCAGAACAGAAGGCGACACAGGTTCACCTGAGGTTCAGGTAGCTGTATTGACAGCAAGAATTCAGGAGTTAACAGACCATTTAAAGGATCATCCGAAGGATCATCATTCCAGAAGAGGTATGCTGAAAATGGTTGGTCAGAGAAGAGGTTTACTTGCATACTTAAAGAAAACTGATATTGAAAGATACCGTGCTCTGATCGAAAGACTTGGACTTAGAAAATAATGATGATAATCATAAGAGGACGGATGATATATCCGTCCTTTTGTGTAATCATAGGCAGAAGAATATTGCCGAGACCACTGATGTGCATACAAAACCGTTTGTGGGTACATCAGTAGTTTTGGCGGCTTCTGCCTGATCAATAAATGTAAAAAGAAAAGGAGAAAAGCTATGTACAAAACTTACAGTTTGGAGCTTGCAGGCCGTACTTTATCCGTTGATATCGGAAGAGTCGGAAAACAGGCTAACGGATGTGCATTTATGCACTATGGCGAAACAACGGTTTTATCCACTGCAACAGCCAGTGAGAAACCCCGTGAGGGAATTGATTTCTTCCCTTGCAGCGTAGAATATGAGGAAAAATTATACGCAGTGGGAAAAATCCCCGGAGGATTTAACAAGCGTGAAGGAAAAGCAAGTGAAAATGCGGTATTGACAAGCCGTGTTATCGACAGACCCATGCGTCCGCTGTTTCCCAAGGATTACAGAAATGATGTTACTTTAAACAATATGGTTATGAGTGTGGATCCGGAATGCAGACCTGAGCTTGTAGCAATGCTGGGTACTTCCATTGCCACTTGTATTTCCGATATTCCTTTTGACGGTCCCTGTGCTATGACACAGGTCGGTATGAAGGACGGAGAATTTATTATCAATCCCGGTCAGGAAATCTGGGATAAGGGCGATCTGAGACTGACCGTTGCATCTACCGCACAGAAGGTGATCATGATTGAAGCGGGTGCAAATGAGCTGCCCGAAGCAAAGATGCTGGAAGCAATTTATATGGCTCATGATGTAAACCAGACCATCATTGAGTTTATCAATAAGATTGTTGCCGAGGTCGGAAAACCGAAACATGCATATGAGAGTTGTGCAGTTCCGGAAGAAATGTTTGCTGCCATGAAGGAGATCGTAACTCCGGCAGAAATGGAAGAAGCGGTATTTACCGATGAGAAACAGGTACGTGAAGAAAATATCAGAAACGTGACCGCAAGATTTGAAGAGGCTTTTGCCGACAAAGAAGACTGGCTGGCAATTTTACCCGATGCGGTATATCAGTATCAGAAAAAGACCGTCCGCAAGATGATCTTAAAAGACCATAAGCGTCCCGACGGCCGTCAGTTAAACCAGATTCGTCCTTTGGCTGCAGAGGTTGATATTATTCCCCGTGTTCACGGTTCCGCTATGTTTACCCGTGGACAGACACAGATCTGCAACGTATGTACGCTGGCTCCTCTTTCCGAGGTTCAGAAAGTTGACGGTCTGGATGAAAATATAACGGCAAAACGCTATATGCATCATTATAACTTCCCGTCCTATTCCGTAGGAGAGACAAAAGTCAGCCGCGGACCGGGACGTCGGGAAATCGGTCACGGTGCTTTGGCAGAAAGAGCATTGCTTCCGGTACTTCCTTCCGAAGCAGAGTTCCCATATGCAATCCGTACCGTATCCGAGACTTTTGAATCCAACGGATCTACATCCATGGCTTCTACCTGTGCTTCCTGTATGTCCTTAATGGCTGCAGGTGTGCCGATTAAGAAGATGGTAGCAGGTATTTCCTGTGGTCTTGTAACAGGCGATACCGATGATGATTATGTTTTACTGACAGATATCCAGGGTCTGGAAGACTTCTTCGGCGATATGGACTTTAAAGTAACCGGTACGACCGAAGGTATCACAGCAATCCAGATGGATATCAAGATCCATGGTCTGACAAGACCCATCGTGGAAGGTGCCATTGCAAGATGCCGTGAAGCAAGAGAATTTATCATGGATACCTGTATGAAACCTGCAATCGCAGCACCCAGACCTGAGGTTGGCAAGTATGCGCCCAAGATCATCCAGATTCAGATCGATCCCGAGAAGATCGGTGATGTTGTGGGACAGCGTGGTAAGACCATCAATGCCATTATCGACCAGACAGGTGTTAAGATCGATATTACCGATGACGGTGCAGTTTCCGTATGCGGTACCGATCAGGCTATGATGGACAAGGCTGTTGAAATGATCCAGATCATTACTACGGATTTTGAGGAAGGTCAGATCTTTAAAGGAAAAGTTGTCAGCATCAAGGAATTCGGTGCATTCATTGAGTTTGCACCCGGCAAAGAGGGTATGGTTCATATTTCCAAGATCGCAAAGGAAAGAATCAACCATGTAGAAGATGTTCTGACACTGGGCGATATCGTAACCGTTGTCTGCCTCGGCAAAGACAAGATGGGACGTATCAGCTTCTCCATGAAAGACGTTAAACAGGATTAATTTTAAAATAATGTTCGTTTATTTCTAAAGAAAAAGAGTATCGGTCAATAGGAATTGTGTCCCTGCGACAGATACTCTTTTTTGATTGCTAAACTACCGGGTGTCTAAACAGATTGCTCCTTAGATACTTTCATGGAACGTTCTGCTGATAACATCCGCCTGCTGTTCCGGTGTCAGTTTAATGAAATTTACCGCATATCCTGAAACACGGATTGTAAGCTGGGGATACTTCTCGGGGTTTTTCTGTGCATCCAATAAAGTATCACGGTTTAAGACATTGACATTTAAATGATGTCCGCCCTTTGTTGCATATCCGTCCAATAAGTTTACCAAGTTGCTTACCTGTGCGTTGTTTTCCATGTTTGTTACCTCCGTTTTCTTTTTGTTGTGAGAGAAGTGCTTTCAGATATCCGTTCTGTCAACACCAAAATAAAAACAATAATGATAATTATTACTATAATTATATATTAGCAAAAATGTGAAATAAGTCCAGTCATTTTATGCATTTCTTTGTATTTTTTGGAATACACTCTAAAATCATTTTATTTTCCCGACAAAAATTATATTCGAAAAAGCAGTCATAAACCTGTCCTGTCCACATATATTTTTTTAAGGACAGACATACAGGCAGGTGAAGGAATGGAAAAAACGGAGACAATCAGAAATTTATTTCCCAGAGAATTTCATAAAATGCTGAGCGGACTGCCCGATATCATTGACCGGCTGCAGGAAATCAGGCTGCGGGTAAATTGCCCCTGCATTTTTATCGTGGACAGGATGGAGCAGTATCCGGACAAAGAAGGCAGCATATCCTGTGACAGAGAAAAGGCGGTTGTGCTGAATAAAGAGGAGATTACGGCTATTTTTAATCATATCTGCAATTATTCGCCCTATGCTTACGAGAGTCAGCTGCGACAGGGGTTTCTGACTGTGGCAGGTGGACACAGGGTAGGAGTGTTCGGACAGGTTGTGATGGACGGAGATCGGGTAGCACTGATTAAACAGGTGCAGTTTTTACATATCCGTGTTGTTCACGAAGTAAAAGGAGCAGCAAAAGGAATCCTGCCTTATCTGTATAAAGAGGGAAGGTTTTGCAATACGCTTGTTATTTCGCCGCCGGGGGCCGGTAAGACAACCATGCTGCGTGATATTGCCAGAATGGTGTCGGACGGAAACAGTTATCATCCCGGTATGCAGGTCTGCATTATTGATGAGCGGTCTGAAATAGCAGGAAGTTTTATGGGAGTGCCTCAGACGCATGTGGGAATCAGAAGCGATGTGCTGGATGGCTGCCCGAAGGCAATCGGCATGCTCATGGCGGTGCGTGCCATGGGACCGCAGCTGATTGTTGTGGATGAACTGGGTTTGGATGCGGACTATGAAGCGCTTTTATGTGCATCGGGCTGTGGAATCAATCTGTTGGCATCCGTTCACGGCAATGATCTATCGGATATTTCCCGGAAGTATCGTGATAAAGAGAATGTATTCCATGAGGTTTTCCAAAGATTTATTGTTTTGCGCTGGGACAAGGAAAAGGGTAAGTATGGGCAGCAATGGATTGTTTTGGATGAAAAAGGAAATCTGATTGCAGAGAAACAGGGGAAGGACAGAGCAAAGGAGGAGCATGTATGCGGATTCTAGGAGGCATCATCTTTCTTTTGGGAACGGTGGGGTTCGGTATGTTTCAGTCCGTATCCTATGAAGAGGAAATTGAATCATTGAAACAGGCGGCGGATATGATGCGTTTTTTGATTACACAGATACAATCCGAGAATGCATCTTTACCGGAGAGTATTTGCAAGGTTTCCGTCAGAATGGAAGGGTATATCGGAAAAATTCTGCAAAATATCCAAAAAAAGACTCTCGAAAATGACGGAAAACCGTTATCTGCCATATGGCAGGAGGAAATGTCCGGGCTGTCGGAATATTTTTCAAACAAGAATTTGGACTTGTTGGTGCATATGTTTGATCAGACGGGATTCTACGATACAAAAGCACAGTTGCAGCGGCTGCAGATGAATCTGGAAGTTTTTACGGAAGAGATACGATCGCGGGAAGAGCAGAAAGAAAAGCGGTGCCGGCTCTATCAGTCTATGGGACTGATGGTTGGAATCTTTGTTATTATTTTACTTTGGTAGGAGATAGATGCATGAGCATTGGAATACTGTTTAAAATTGCAGCGGTAGGGATCCTGGTGACGATATTGAACCAGGTGCTGAAACATAGCGGAAAGGAAGAACATGCCTATATGGTCAGCCTTTGTGGTTTTATCATTGTGCTGACATGGGTGCTGCCGTATATTGTGGATTTGTTTCAGACCATGGAAAAATTGTTTTCCATGTAGATACCGTCAAGGATGTGCAAACTGTATTGGGGTATGGAAATATATGGGAGGGAACGGGTTGGAAATTGTAAAAATCGGATTGCTTGGGCTTGTTTCGGTAGGGATAGCGCTTTTTATCAAACAGACAAGACCGGAATTTGCATATTTATTCATTGTGTGTGCGGGGTTGTTTTTATTTTATCTTTGTTTTGACACTTTTATGGCGGTGGCGGATATGACGGAGCAGATCGGCGAAAGCCTGGGCAGTTACAGCAGGTATATTCAATTACTGTTAAAGATTGTAGGAATTTCATATATCAGCGAGTTTTGCAGCGGCATGTGTCAGGATGCCGGATATCAGGCGTTGGGCAGGCAGGTGGAGATTGCGGGGAAATTCTGCGTGCTTTTGACAGGTCTTCCGGTATTTTATACATTGATTGACACCATCAGGGAGTATTTCTGATGGAACAGAAATTGCTTTCCTCTATGGACTTCGGAGATCTGAATAACTTTCTAAATGCTATCCTGTATGGAAAAACGGTGGATGCAGAAGATTTGATACAGGAACTGATAACGGGGGATTTTTCTTCTTTTATCAAACTGCTGCGGGATTATCTTCATGATGTCTTTCTTGGAAATCTTGAGCAGTGCAGAAATCTGTTTCTTGCGGTCATGCTGCTTGGAATATTTGCCATTGTTCTAAACAGCATGTCGGATCTGTTTTCCAACAGCCGGATCGCCTGGTTCTCCGGCTATTTTATCTTTATGTTCGGCTCCCTTTTGCTGTTGAAGAGCTTTGTTGTATCTTATGAAGCGGCAAAAGGACTTTTGGAAGAAATGGAGCAGTTGATCGGGGCGCTGATGCCGGTGTTCTGTATTGCATTGGGAATGTCAAACGGAACCATTACCGCTGCGGCACATTATGAACTGCAATTGCTGTTGCTCTTTTTTGTGCAAAAGATACTGATTGCGATCCTGCTCCCACTTGTGCAGGTGTATTGTATTCTCCATGTTGTTAATCAGTTACCCGAAGGTAACAGGTTTGGCGGGCTGCTTGCGCTGATTAAAAAAATGATTGTTTTTGTAACTAAAGCGAGCTTGTTTGCGTCCATCGGAGGAAGTATGCTTCAGGCAGCACTGTTGCCGTCTGTAGACGGATTAAGGAATCAGTTGTTTATGAAAACCATATCCTTTTTTCCGGGACTCGGTGATTATGCGGATGCAATCGGAACGATTGTGATGCAGGGGGCGGGATTGATCAAAAACAGCATTGGCATTATCGGGATTTTCGCACTGATAATTATGTGTATCAAGCCCGTTGTTGAGACTGCAATGTACGGCTGTATCATCCGTCTGGCATCTGCGTTGTTACAGATATCCGGAGAAAAAAAGTTTACGGGGCATATCTGGAAAATGGCAGACAGCTTTTTTCTGCTGGCGCGGATACAACTCTTCGGCGGAGGAATCTTTTTTATATCTATATCAATTGCAACATTGGCATTTTATAGGAGGTAAGTGTGAATACATATTTGGAAAGACTATGCATATTTATTTGTCTCGGAGATCTGCTCGGTAATTTTCTTCCGTCGCCGAAGTTTGAAAAATTATACCGCTATATTGTCGGTGTTCTGGTACTGCTTTTGATTGTTCAGCCCTTGGGAGAGAACGTTGTCAAGGCAATGGAAAATGCGGGAAGTGATATGGGGAAAAGCTTTGAGGAGCGGATTGCCGGACAAAATGCTTTGTGGGATGCAGAAAGCGGTACGGAAGCAATCCGGGAAGAAACAGAGAAAATGACGGAACGATATTTGGAAAGAATGACGGAGAAAGAAGTAAAAGAGGAACTGGAAGCGCGTGGGTATGAAATCCCGGATGCTGAGGAAACGGATTCGAATGAGCCGGGCGGGGAGGAAAGATGATGGAAAAATGGAAACGGTTATGTGCCAAAATAGGCAGGGATCGCTTTCTGATTATGATAATAGGCGGTCTGTTGCTACTGGTGATCACTTATCCGTTGCCTTCCGGAAAATCAAAAGGAATGGCGGAGGATGACGGGGCGGCGCAAGGGACATACGGCAATGTATCCCGGATACAGGAAAGCGGTTTAGATGAGGCAAACGCGGAAAACGATTATGAAAAAATAATAGAGGAACGTCTGTCAGGAATATTATCCAATATCTATGGAGCAGGAAAGGTCGAGGTGTTCATTTCCTTTTCGGATTATGGAACAAATGTGGTGGAAAAGGATGTTTCTTATACAAGAGACAATGAGGAAAAAGCAGACGGTAATACGCAGAAAACTTCCAGTGTTTTGACGGAAAACAGTGAAGAAACCGTTTACACAACAGATGAGGACGGAAGAGAGGTCCCTTTTGTGAACCGGATGAAAACACCGGAAGTAGAGGGCGTGCTGATTGTGGCACAGGGCGGGCAGAATCCAACGGTGGAACAGGAAATGAAAGAGGCAATTATGGCATTATTCGGAATAGAGGAACATAAAATAAAAGTAGTAAAGATGAAAGGTGAAGAACAATGAAAGGAAAATTTGATGTAAAAAAGCTATGGAAGCGGAACCAGATTATGATAACCGCTCTGGCACTGATGATCGCAATCGCAGGCTATCTGAATTTTACCGGAAAGCAGATCGATGATGAAATTCTTTTCACCACATCTGCCCAGTTTGAGGAAGCGGATGCCAGTGTTGTGGAAGAAACAATGCCGGATGCACAGGCTGTTTACGATGAAAATGCGGGACTGTATGATATCTCTGAAGAAGATGCCGAATATTACACGGAGATAGAAAGTCTGGATGAGGATATCAGTTTATCGTCCGTGGGAGATTGGGATGAGGAGACGGCAGAGACCATAGCCCAGCCGGAAGAAATGGGCGTTACAGCGGATGTTGCCATGGAAACGGGAACCGAAACGGCACAGGCGGAGGGAGAAAGCGGAGAAATCCCGGGAGAAGCGGTATTTACCAATACGGTTTCGGTAACATCTCTGGCAGAGGCGAATCTGATGAAAGAGCAGACAAGAGCACAGAATAAGGCTGCACTGATGGAAATCATCAATAACGAAAATATTTCCGATGCCGCAAAGCAGGAGGCAGTAAACAGCATGATCGCATTGACGGATGTCGCACAGAAGGAATGCGAGACTTTGGTTATGCTGGAAGCCAAGGGGTTTCCGGAAGCGGTTGTCAGCATCAACGGTGACAGTGTGGATGTATGTATCGGTATGAATGAACTGACACAGGCACAGATTGCCCAGATTGAGGATATTGTCAAAAGAAAAACCGGAATTGCGGCAGAAAATATTATCATTTCAGCAGTCGGAGAAAAATAGTGAAAAGCAGATAGATTCATGATATAATCTATCCGGGAGATGATAACATGAAGAGAGTATTTTTAATCGTACTGGACAGTTTCGGTATCGGAGAAATGCCCGATGCGGCGGATTTTCACGATGTGGGAGCAAATACCATTGCCTCCTGTGCCACAAGCGCATACTTTAAACTGCCTAATATGCAAAAGATGGGATTATTTAATATAGACGGTGTATCCGTGGGAGAGAAAGCGGAAAAACCTGTTGCTGCCGTAGCCAGAATGCGGGAGGCTTCCAAGGGAAAGGATACGACTATCGGACATTGGGAGATTGCCGGAGTGAAATCCATGAGACCGCTGCCGACTTATCCCAACGGATTTCCGAAAGAAGTGCTGGATGAATTCAGTAAAAAATGCGGCAGAGGCGTTTTGTGCAACAAACCCTATTCCGGAACCGAGGTTATTAAGGATTACGGAAAAGAACATATGGAAACGGGCAAGCTGATCGTTTATACTTCGGCTGACAGCGTTTTTCAGATTGCCGCCCATGAGGACATTGTACCGGTAGAAAAATTGTATGAATACTGCCATATTGCAAGGGAAATCCTGCAGGGGGAGCATGGTGTCGGACGCGTCATTGCAAGACCCTTTACCGGCACGGACGGGAATTTTACCCGGACACCCAGAAGGCATGATTATTCCCTGATGCCGCCTAAGGATACGATGCTCAATTATATTTCCGATGCGGGAAAAGATGTGCTGGCGGTGGGCAAGATATATGATATTTTTGCAGGATCCGGCATTACCCAATATACTTATTCCACAGGAAATGAAGACGGCATTGAAAAACTGCTTTCTTACATGGATGAAGATTTTAACGGATTGTGTTTTGTCAATCTGGTGGATTTTGATATGCTTTACGGACACAGGAACGATATTGACGGTTATGCAAAGGCACTCGCATATTTTGATGAAAAACTTCCGCAGATCATGGCAAAACTAAAGGATGATGATGTGCTGATGATAACCGCCGATCACGGATGCGATCCGGGGTATACGGTTTCCACGGATCATTCCAGGGAATATACGCCGTTTTTGATGTACGGCAGCCGGATTGAGCCTGTCAACTATGGCACAAGAGATACGTTCGCGGATATTTCGGCGACGGTCATGGAGCTTTTGCATGTGGACGGAGAAAGCGACGGAACAAGTCTGGTATCCCGGGCTGAGTAAACATTTGGAGGAACAACAGTGAGTGACATCAAAACAGAAATCAACAGAAGAAGAACCTTTGCAATCATATCCCACCCGGATGCGGGTAAGACAACATTGACGGAGAAATTTCTGCTATACGGCGGTGCCATCAATTTGGCGGGAAGCGTAAAGGGAAAAGCCACAGCCAGACATGCGGTTTCTGACTGGATGGAGATTGAAAAGGAGAGAGGTATTTCCGTTACTTCTTCCGTTTTGCAGTTTGAATATGACAACTATTGTATTAATATTTTGGATACTCCGGGACATCAGGATTTCTCGGAGGATACTTATCGTACCCTGATGGCGGCGGATTCGGCGGTTATGGTTATTGATGCATCCAAAGGTGTGGAGGCGCAGACGAGAAAACTGTTTAAGGTCTGTGTGATGCGGCATATTCCGATTTTTACCTTTATCAATAAGATGGACAGAGATGCCAATGATACTTTTGATCTTCTGGATGAAATTGAAAAGGAGTTAGGCATTGCTACCTGTCCCATCAACTGGCCCATCGGTTCCGGCAAGGGGTTTAAAGGCGTATATGACAGGAAAAGCCGCAGTGTCATTACTTATTCCGATACGCAGAAAGGTACCAAAGAGGGAGAAACACAGATCATTTCCGTTGATGAAAGAGATGCGCTTCTGGCGCATATCGGTGAAGAGGCGGAGGACAAGCTCTTGGAGGAAATCGAATTGCTGGACGGTGCCAGTGCGGAGTTTGACCTGAGTCTGGTACAGAGCGGTGATCTGACACCGGTATTCTTCGGTTCGGCACTGACCAATTTCGGCGTGGAAATCTTTTTAAAACATTTCCTGGAAATGACAACCACACCGCTCCCGAGAAAAGCGGATATCGGTCTGATTGAACCTACGGAACATGAGTTTTCCGCTTTTGTCTTTAAAATTCAGGCAAATATGAACAAAGCGCATCGGGACAGGATTGCATTTATGAGAATTTGTTCCGGGCGGTTTGATGCGGCCAAGGAAGTAAAACACGTACAGGGTAATAAAGTCATGCGGTTATCTCAGCCTCAACAGCTGATGGCCAATGATCGAAAGATTTTGGATGAGGCTTATGCCGGAGATATCATTGGTGTATTTGACCCGGGGATTTTTTCTATCGGAGATACGATCTGCATGCCCAAAGAAAATTTCAGGTTTGAGGGAATCCCTACTTTTGCGCCGGAGCATTTTGCAAGGGTCAAACAGCTGGATACCATGAAAAGAAAGCAGTTTGTGAAGGGAATTACCCAGATAGCCCAGGAAGGTGCCATTCAGATTTTTCAGGAGTTCAATACCGGCATGGAAGAAATCATTGTGGGTGTTGTGGGTGTACTGCAGTTTGATGTGTTGAAATATCGGCTGGAGAACGAGTATAATGTGGAAATCCGTCTGGAAAATCTGCCGTATGAATATATCCGGTGGATTACCAACAAGGACATTGATCTGAATGCAATTTCGGGAACCTCCGATATGAAGAAGATAAAGGATTTAAAAGGCAATCCACTGCTGTTGTTTGCTCATGAATGGAGCATCGGAATGACTCTTGACAGAAACAAAGGATTAGAGCTTGCCGAATTTGGCAAAAATGATTGATCCGAAAGGTTTTGAAAAAAATGAATAAAACCAATCATTGGCTTGTATTGATGCTTTGTGTGATTATGTTATGCATGCAGGGGTGTTCCGGCGTGCAGAAGGATACGGTACGGGAAGGAGCCGCTTCGCAGGCGGCGGCCGGGTCGAAAACGGAAATAGATGAAGTGGTCAGAGAGGCATATTATTATGCCGGGCTTTCAGATGAGGAAAAAAAGGTTTATGAGCAGGTTTACCGTGCGTTGACGCAGAGGCAGGAGGTCAGTGTTTCGACTCTGTCGCAGGAAATGCTGGATAAGGTATTTGCATGCGTGCTGAACGATCATCCGGAAATCTTCTACGTATCCAGATATATTTGTACTTCCCGCACCCGGGATGGGGAAGAGGTATTGCTTACCTTTGCGGGAGATTATGATTATGATGAGGACGAATGTGCCGATAGAGAAGCAATGCTTGAAAAAGAAGCAGAGCGGATACTGTCGGGAATTCCGGCGGATGCGTCCGATTTTGACAAGATCAAGTATATTTTTGATCTGTTGGTCAATGAAACGGAATATGAAAAGGACGCAGATGATAATCAAAATATCTGTTCGGCATTGCTTTGGCACAGTTCCAATTGCAAGGGATACGCCAAGGCAACACAATATCTGTTGGAGAAGGCAGGGATACAGACAACCCTTGTCAGAGGAACGGCCGACGGCGAAAATCATGTATGGAATCTGGTTATGGCGGATGGTGCATGGTATTATCTGGATACTACCTGGGGTGATGTGGATTATCAGTCCCGGAGGGAAGGGGAACAGGTTGACCCGGAGGTCATGGAGATCAGTTATGATTATTTTATGATCACTTCCGACAGACTGTATGAGACCCATATACCGGATAAGCTGGTGCCGCTTCCGGATTGTATTGCAACGGAAGATAATTATTATGTGCATGAAGGACTTTATCTGACCGGATTGGATACGGAGATCCTGCACCGGATTTTTGAAAACGCCTATGAGAAAAATGCGGTAACAGTACAGTTTCAATGTGCCAATGATGCCGTTTTTGAACAGGTTTCCGTCTATTTACTGGATGAGCAGCATATATTTGACTTCGTGGATGCGTTGGATACGGTTCCCTATGTGGATAATCCCGAAATGAATACATTCTGCTTCTGGCTTTAAAGGATAACCGTCGATTGGGTGCTTTTTCGTTGGTTTATTCTTTGCAAACGGACGGATATTTGATATAATATAAAAAGCGCAGGTAAAAAATACCTGTATCTTTGATAGATGTGATAAAGGGTAAATGCAACAGCAGTTTGCAGGAAGGAGCATTTTTATGGAAAAAGAAATGGAACGCGACGCATATATGTTAAAAGAAGATGACAATAACGGAGCTGTATCAATAGCGGATGATGTGGTTGCCATGATCGCATCGCTTGCGGCGGGAGAAGTAGAAGGCGTGGGCGCTATGGTTGGGAATATCACCAACGAACTTATGAGCCGTGTGGGTATGAAAAAGCTGACAAAAGGAGTTAAGGTTGAGGTTGCGGACGAAAAGGTCAGCGTGGATCTGGCGATTACCATTGACTACGGACACAATATTCCCGAGACCTGCAGGAATGTGCAGCAAAAAGTAAAAAATGCCATCGAGAACATGACGGGTCTGGAAGTGGATGTGGTAAATATCCGTATTGCCGGCATTAATATGAAAGAATCATAGGACAGAACAGGTTGGACAGAGGATAAGCGATGAGCAGAAGAGAACTGAGGGAACAGATTTTTAAACTGCTGTTCCGCATTGAGTTTAATGATGAGGCAGAAATGCCGGAGCAGATGGCTTTGTTTTTTGCAGAGGAAGAGCCGTTGGAGGAATCCGTTAAGGAGGAAATCAGTCGGAAATATACAGCGATTCTGGAAAAAAAAGAAGAGCTGGATGCAATGCTGGATGAGAAAGCCACCGGCTGGAATGTATCCAGAATGGGAAAGGTGGACCTGACGATCCTGCGGCTGGCACTTTTTGAAATGTTGTATGATGATGCGATTCCGGTTTCCGTTGCCATCAATGAGGCGGTGGAACTTGCCAAAAAGTTTGGGCAGTCAGAGTCTCCGGCTTTCGTAAACGGAATACTTGCAAAATTTGCAAATTAGGGGCATTGAGATGCAGAACGTTTATTCCGTATCATGGGTAAATGCATATGTGAGAAACATGATTTCACAGGATTTTATGTTGCAGTCCTTGTATGTAAAGGGTGAAGCGAGTAATGTAAAATATCATTCCTCGGGTCACCTTTATTTTACATTGAAGGATGGAAAAGCAGCCATGGCCTGTGTCATGTTTTCGGGGAACCGTCAGGGGCTTAAATTCCGGCTGGAAGAAGGTATGCAGATCATTGTTTCCGGCAGTATGGATGTCTATGAACGGGACGGCAGATATCAGCTGTATGCTAAGGAAATTACCCTTGCGGGAACCGGGGCTTTATACGAAAAGTTTGAAAAACTGAAAAATGAGTTGGAAGAGATGGGGATGTTTGACCCCATTTACAAAAAGAAAATACCGGCATATATCAAACGGCTCGGAGTCGTTACCGCACCCACAGGTGCTGCGGTCCGCGATATTATATCCATAACCAAACGGCGTAACCCGGGGGTGGAAATTATTTTATATCCGGCCATTGTACAGGGGGAACAGGCCGTACCAAGCATCATAAACGGCATTCATGCGTTGGAACGGATCGGTGTGGATGTCATGATCGTCGGAAGAGGCGGCGGTTCGATTGAGGATTTATGGGCATTTAATGAAGAAGCGGTGGCCAAAGCAATTTTTGAATGTGATATACCGATTATTTCTGCTGTGGGACATGAGACGGATACAACTATCGCGGATTATGTGGCGGATCTGCGGGCACCGACACCTTCTGCAGCGGCAGAGCTGGCAGTCTTTGAGGTGGAAAGAGTCCTAGATCGACTGATGGAATGTGAAAATCGGATGAATACGCTGCTGCAGAAAAAAAACAGTGAATACCGATTTAGGTGCCGTGCATATGAAGCGAGATTGAAGGCCCTGTCTCCGGAGGCAAAACTGAAAGAACAAAGAATGCGGCTGATGCACATGGAAGAAAGGCTGGAAAAGGTCATGGATGAACGCCTGTCACTGTTAAAACATAAAATGGCGCTGACGGCACAACGGCTGGACGGACTTTCTCCCTTAAAGAAATTAAGTAGCGGATATGCCTTTGTCAGCGATGAAAAAGGAAATCGGATAAAGGATATTCATCAGCTGAGTCCCGGAGATGAACTTTCCGTTCATTTGATCGGCGGGCAGGCAAAGACAACGGTAACGGAGGTTTATATACAATGAAAAACGAAACGGAAAATCAGACGGCATCTGCAGCGGATACCGGTAAAGATATGACAATAGAAGAGGCTTTTGCAAGGCTGGATGAAACCATCGCACAGCTGGAGACGGAAAATATTACATTGGAGGATTCTCTGAAGGCCTATGAACAGGGAATGCAATATATTAAGACCTGCAATGAGGCCATTGACAGAGCGGAGAAAAAGGTGCTTGTCATTAGGGAAAATGGTGAATTGGATGAATTTTAATGAGATCAGGGATGAAAAAGTAAAGGAAATTGAAAAGGTCATTTATGCATATCTTCCCAAGGAGGAAGGCCCGCAGAAAAAAGTGATCGAAGCCATGCATTACAGCGTTATGGCGGGGGGAAAAAGACTGCGCCCGATGCTGTTGAAAGAGGCATACACCTTATTCGGCGGTACGGGAGATAAGGCGGATGCTTTTATGGCGGCGTTGGAATATATCCACAATTACTCCCTGGTGCATGACGATCTTCCGGCTATGGATAATGACGAATATCGCAGAGGCAGAAAGACCACACATGTCGTATATGGAGAGGATCTGGCCATTCTGGCGGGAGATGCACTTTTAAATTATGCCTATGAAACGGCAGCAAATGCTGTCATAAAATATCAGGGTGATCTGTCCGTATGCAGGGCATTTTCGATTTTGGCAAAGAAAGCGGGAATATTCGGTATGGTAGGCGGGCAGTGTGTGGATGTCATGAATGAAAACCGACAGGAACCGCTGACCATGGATGAAATTTTGTTTATCCATGAAAACAAAACCGCGGCGCTGATAGAATGTGCTTTGATGTGCGGCACTGTGTTAGCGGGTGCTAACGACGAACAGGTTGTCATGATGGAAAAGGTCGGTTCCGATATCGGTCTGGCATTCCAGATTCAGGACGATATTCTGGATGTTACCAGCACCTTTGAAGAATTGGGAAAACCCATCGGCAGCGATGAGAAAAACCGGAAGTCAACCTATCTTTCACTGGCGGGCATGGAAAAATCAAAAGCCGAAGTGCAGAGGTTGTCCGATGAGGCAGTGGGCATTCTGCAGAGTCTGAATGTGAGAAATGCATTTTTGGAGGAACTGGTTTTATCTCTGATTTCCCGCAGAAAATGATGGTAAAGAGGAAACAACTATGATTTTGGAACAAATACAAAAGGAAAATGATATCAAAAAAATAGATCCCGGGGATTATGACAGGCTGGCTGCCGAGATCAGGGAATTCCTGATTGAGAAGATCAGTGAGACCGGAGGTCATCTGGGTTCCAATCTGGGAGCGGTTGAACTGACCATGGCACTGCATCTGGTGTTGAATATGCCGGAGGATAAAATCGTTTGGGATGTGGGACATCAGGCATATACCCACAAGCTGTTGACCGGGAGAAGGGAAGGTTTTGATTCCCTGCGTAAATACGGTGGCATGAGTGGTTTTCCCAAGAGAAAAGAAAGTAATTGTGATGCTTTTGATACGGGGCATAGCTCTACTTCCATTTCGGCGGGACTGGGTCTTGTGAAAGCAAGGGATCTGCTGGGGGAAAAGCATACGGTGGTTTCTGTCATCGGTGACGGATCCCTGACCGGGGGAATGGCATACGAAGCATTGAACAATGCTTCCAGAATGGGGTCAAATTTCATTATTGTGTTGAACGATAACAATATGTCCATATCGGAAAATATCGGCGGCGTTTCCCAGTATTTAAACGGAATCCGCACCAATGCCAAGTATCTGGATTTAAAGGACAGCATTTATTACGGTCTGCTGGATATGCCGAAGTACGGGCAAAAGGTTGTGAAAAAAATCCAGAATTTGAAAAACGGATTGAAGCAGCTGGTGATTCCGGGAATGTTTTTCGAAGATATGGGGATTACGTATCTGGGGCCTGTGGACGGACATGATATCAAGGCATTGACCAAGGTGTTGAATGAAGCAAAGGGCGTCAAAAATGCGGTGCTCGTACATGTACTTACCAAAAAAGGAAAGGGCTATGAGCCTGCCGAAAACCATCCAGCACGTTTCCATGGGGCAGAGCCTTTTGTTGTTGAGACAGGACTTCCCAAAAAGCAGAAGGAAAAAGCCAACTATACCGACGTGTTTGCGACGGTTATGAATAAACTTGGAGAAAAAGATGATAAGATCGTAGCCATCACGGCCGCAATGCCGGACGGAACCGGATTGAAACGTTTTAAGAACCGCTATCCGGATCGCTTTTTTGATGTGGGAATTGCGGAAGAACATGCGGTTACCTTTGCGGCGGGACTGGCGGCCGGGGGATTGAAACCGGTTGTTGCCGTGTATTCCTCTTTCCTGCAACGAGCCTATGACCAGATTCTCCATGATGTATGCATCCAGAATCTGCCGGTTACCTTTGCCATAGACAGGGCAGGTCTGGTGGGAAGTGACGGAGAAACCCATCAGGGAATATTTGATCTTTCTTATCTGTCATCCATTCCCAACATGCAGATCATGGCTCCCAAAAACAAATGGGAACTGGCTGATATGCTGCAATTTGCCGTAGATTTTAACGGGCCTGTTGCGATGCGTTATCCGAGGGGCGTTGCTTATGACGGATTGAAGGAATATCGTGAACCGATTGTTTACGGCAAGAGTGAGATGATCTGTAAAGGAAAAGAAGTTGCACTTTTAGCGGTCGGCAGCATGGTTAAAACGGCACTGGAAGTAAAGGAAATGCTGCGAGGTGCAGATATAGATGCTACTATCGTCAATGCCCGGTTTGTAAAACCCATTGATGAGGAGACCATCGCTTCCCTGACCGGGGAACACAACCTGTTTGTGACCATGGAAGAAAATGTTCTGAGCGGCGGCTACGGAGAAAAGGTAACCGAGTATCTGACGGAAAGGGAGTATGGCGGTCGGATATTAAACATTACCCTTCCCGATGCCTATGTGGAACATGGCAATGTGGATATCCTGAAAAAAGAAGTTGGGATCGACGCGGAGAGCATTTATGGAAAGATTATGCGGAAACTGCAGATAAAATAAAAGGCATTTTCAATGAGATATCCCAAATAAGGAAGAAGTAAGTTATGAAAGAAAGACTGGATGTTCTTCTTGTAAAAAAACAGCTTGCACAGTCCAGGGAAAAAGCAAAAGCAATCATCATGTCGGGGATTGTGTATGTGGATGGACAGAAGGAAGATAAGGCGGGAGCTGTTTTTGAAGAGGAAGTCAAAATAGAAGTCAGAGGCAATACGCTGCCGTTTGTCAGCAGAGGCGGCTTAAAACTGGATAAGGCATTTCGGGTGTTTCCCCTTGATGTAAAAGGCATGGTATGTCTGGATATCGGCGCATCTACAGGCGGATTTACGGACTGTATGCTCCAAAACGGAGCTGCAAAGGTCTACGCGGTGGATGTGGGACACGGACAGCTGGACTGGAAACTTCGGAATGATGAACGTGTTGTTTGTATGGAAAAGACCAATTTCCGTTACGTAACCAAGGAACAGATACCGGAACCGATTGATTTTGCGGCGACGGATGTTTCTTTTATCTCATTGACAAAGATTTTGCCGGCTGCAAAGGCTTTATTAAAACAGGATGCTTTTATGGTGTGCCTGATCAAGCCGCAGTTTGAAGCGGGAAAGGAAAAAGTCGGAAAAAAAGGTGTTGTAACAGATCCCAAAGTGCATGAGGAGGTCATTGAAAAAATCGAGATCTTTGCATCTTCCATCGGATTTCGGGTGGCAGGTCTGGATTTTTCGCCGATCAAGGGACCGGAAGGCAACATTGAATACTTATTGTATCTTCAAAATGTGCAGGATGAACCGATGACGGCACCGTTGGACCGGATACCGGAGGTTGTTGCCGCATCCGCGCAGGCACTTTCACACAGATAAAAAATTTTGCCGGAGAGTCTGACCGGCAGATGGAGAGGGCATGGAACGTTTTTATATTATTACCAATAAACCCAAGGACGAGCAATTGAAAGTAACCGGAGAAATTGTTTCTTATCTGGAAGCGCATGGGAAAACCTGTACTGTCTGTGTCAGAGAAAGGGCGGTCGAGGAGTATTGTCTGGATACGGAAGAAACCGGACGCGAAGTGCAAGTCCCGGAGAATACGGACTGTATTCTGGTTTTAGGCGGTGACGGAACGCTTTTGCGGGCCGCAGCGGATACCATGGAACGGGATATTCCGCTACTCGGCATCAATCTGGGCACATTGGGCTTTATGGCAGAGGTGGAGAAATCCAATATTGAAAATGCATTAAAGGCTTTGATCGATGGCAGTTTCCATGTGGAAGAACGTATGATGCTGGACGGTCAGATTTATCATCACGGAGAAAAGGTTAAGGAGTTGCACGCACTGAACGATATTGTATTGACCAGAAGCGGATCCTTGAAAATCGTGGCATATGATATCTATGTCAACGGGCAGTTTTTAAACAGCTATCATGCGGACGGATTAATTGTTTCCACACCGACGGGATCTACCGGGTATAATATGTCTGCAGGCGGACCGATAGTGGAGCCCACGGCAAAAATCCTGCTGTTGACACCGATCTGTCCCCATACGCTTAGTGCCAGAAGCATCGTGTTGTCTCCGAATGATATGATTGAGATCAAAATCAGGGACGGAAGAAACGGAGAGGTGCAGGAAATGGAAGTCAACTTTGACGGTTCTTACACTAAGAATCTGTCTACGGGGGACAGTATCCGAATCTGTTGTTCCGGTCAGGTGACGAAGTTTATTCGTTTAAGTAAAGTGAGCTTTTTGGAAGTGCTGCACAAAAAGCTCAGTGAGTAATAGGGGTAACTATCATGAAAAATGAAAGACATCAGGCGATTGCATCTTTAATAGAACAATATCAGATTGCAACCCAGGAAGAACTGGCGGAGAAGTTAAATGAAGCCGGTTATCATGTGACCCAGGCGACGGTATCACGGGATATCCGCCAGATGAAGCTGGTCAAGACCTCTGTGAACGGCGGAAAATCCTGTTACAGAATGCAAATGGAAGAGACGGCTTTAAACGGCGCCTACGGAAGTGCTTTAAAAGAAAGTCTGGTTTCTATTGATGTGGCGATGAATCTCCTTGTCTTAAAAACGCATCCGGGAATGGCAATGGCGGTAGCAGCGGCGGTGGATGCCCTGCATTTTGGGGAAATTGTGGGAACCATTGCGGGAGATGATACGGTCATGGTTGCAATCCGGTCGGTGGAAGATGCCCTGATCGTACAGAAAAGACTTCAGGAAATGTTAATGTCTTAGAAATTGTGTCGGGAGAGCATAATGTAGACATAAGGAGAAAAAGATGTTAGAAAGTATTCGCGTAAAAAATGTGGCCCTGATTGATGAGGCAGAGGTGGAATTTGAAGAAGGCCTGAATATTTTAACCGGAGAAACCGGTGCGGGTAAATCCATTCTGCTCAATTCCGTACAGCTTGCCCTGGGGGCGAAGGCTGATAAAAGCCTGATCAGACAGGGAGCAGAATATGCTTCCGTGCAATTGGTATTTTCTATACAGGAAGAACAAAAGAAAATACTGGATGAATTTGATATTCCTTCGGATGATGAAATGTTGATTTTGAACAGGAGAGTTTATCCGGCTAAGAGTATCTGCAAAGTAAACGGAGAGACGGTGACGCTCAAAACCATGCAGAGTATTGCAGAGCGTTTGATTGATATTCATGGACAGCGGGAGCACCAATCCATTTTAAAGACATCCAGACAGGAAGAAATACTGGATGATTATGCCGGATCCGCACTGGATCCGCTCCTTGATGAAATCGCCGGATTATACCGAAATTTCTGCGAAGAGGAGGAAGCACTCAGGGAAGCTTCCGGTATGGACGGCAATTTTGTCAAAGAACTGGATTTTGCCAGATATGAGCTGGATGAAATCGAAAAGGCAAATCTGGCGGAAGGGGAAGACCTTACACTGGAGGAAAAATATGCAAAGCTGGTCAATGCACAAAGGATCAGGGAAGCCGTAGGCAGTGCGGGAAGCATCCTGCAAAATGACAATGGCAACGGCGTTTTAAATGCAATTTCTCTGGCAATCCGGCAGCTTAGGGAGGTACAGGAACTGGATTCTTCTCTGGAGAATGAAACACAGCAGCTGTCCGACGCCGAAAATATTTTACAGGAGTGTGTGCACGGGCTGGATAACTATCTGGATCGTTTTGATGTGGAGACCGATGATCTTGTATCTGTTGAAGAACGTTTGAATCTGATCAATCATTTAAAGGATAAATATGGAAAAGAAATTTCCGATATTTTGCAGTATGAACAGAAACTGATCGAAAAAATTCATAAATTAGAAAATTTTGAGCAATATAATCAGGAACTGCAAAGAAAACATGAAAAAACAAAATCGGACTATTTTGCAGTGGCAGAAAAGCTTCATGGAATCAGAAGGAAAGAAGCGGACAAACTGACCGCTCATATGGAGCAGGCGTTGCGCGATCTGAATTTTGAACAGTGTGTATTTAAAATCAAACTGGATTATGATGAAATGGTTATGAGTAAAAACGGATGCAGCAAAGTGACTTTCGGAATTTCCCTGAATCCCGGTGAGCCTGTCAGGGATTTATCGGCAGTTGCAAGCGGCGGAGAATTATCGCGTATTATGCTGGCTTTAAAAAGCATTTTTGCGGATAAGGATCGGATGGGAACACTGGTATTTGATGAAATCGATGCCGGTATCAGCGGGAAAACCGCATGGAAAGTATCGGAAAAACTGGCAGTTTTACGAAAAAAGCATCAGGTTATCTGCATTACACATCTTCCGCAGATTGCGGCTATGGCAGATGCCCATTACGGCATCGAAAAAAATGTTTCCGAGGATCAGACGCATACCACGGTAAAATGGTTGGATCAGGAACAAAGTATCCGTGAAATCGGCAGACTGCTTGGTACGGATCAGTTGACGGAAGCGGTTTTACAAAATGCAAAAGAAATGAAAGATTTGGCAGAACAGACAAAACAATCCCAAAGTAAAAATAAATGATGGACACATACTAAGAAGGACGTAAAAGTCCTTCTTTTTTTTGGAGGTTTAATAATGATGAAACGATATAAAAGATATAAGATCAGCTTATATATTGCTTTGGTTTTGTCGGTAATGCTGGGAGTGGTTGTATATGAATATGTTTTTTACCGGCAGATTCCGGATACGTTATATTTACAAAAAGGAGAAATCGAAGAGGTTGAGTTTGCGTTGCCTGTGACGGCAGAGTTGCAGGAATTGGAAACAGAATATGTCGAAACATGGGAGAATGGTCAGACAAAAATAGACAATAAGGATGTGGCTAATGTAGATTCCTATATATGGAAATTGCGTCTTTTTGGTATTCTTCCGTTAAAAGACGTGGAAATCAAAGTCGTTGATGAAGAGAGCGTATATCCGGTGGGAGTGCCTATCGGCATCTATGTAAAAACAGACGGTGTTCTGGTGGCAGGGCTTGGAAATATCCGTTCGGCGGACGGGAGAGAAGTCTGTCCCTGTGAAAATATTTTACAGACCGGAGATTATATTCTGGCAATTAACGAGGAGACGGTATCCATGAAAGGGGAAGTGATTGATAAGATCAAGGCATCGTCGGGCGAAACGGTTATTATCAAAATCAGAAGAAACGGACAGATCAGCCGTGTGAAGGTCACACCGGTTTTAAATGATGCCGGAGAATATCAGATCGGTATCTGGATTCGGGATTCGGCGCAGGGAATTGGAACATTAACATATATCGATGAAGAAAACGGATTCGGAGCTTTGGGGCATGGCATTAATGATATTGATACAACGGATTTAATGGAAATTGATTATGGAGGACTTTACGAAACACAAATCGTCAGTATCAAAAAAGGTGCCAGCGGGGAACCGGGAGAAATATCGGGAGTAATTCGATTTATGGATGATGCAAAAGAGGGAGAAATTCAAAAGAATACGCCAAACGGGATTTACGGCGTAATGGATATGGAGACGGCGGAATTGGGATTTTATGAAAACATGCTGTATCCGGTGGCACTAAAGCAGGATATTAAACTGGGAGCTGCGGGCATCCTATACACCATAAACGGAAAGACCGATATCTATGATATACAAATCAAAGAAATCGATTACAGCCAAAGCGAAGGAAACAGGGGGCTTGTCATTGAGATTACAGATCCCGTTCTCCTTGCCCAGACCGGAGGAATTATTCAGGGCATGAGCGGCTCGCCCATTGTCCAGGATGGAAAATTTATAGGAGCGGTTACTCACGTGTTTGTCAATGATCCGACGAAGGGATACGGTATTTTTGCAGAGACAATGCTGCATATGGCAGAGAAATAGAAAAAGTGGTATAATGAGCCTTGCGGCTGTTATAGTCATAAAAAGATACGAAGGAAAGTGACAAAATGAAAAACAGAACAATGATGCAGCTGTTTGAGTGGTATCTGCCGGAGGATTGTGCCCATTGGAAACGCATCAGCGCCGAAGCGGGCAGGCTTGCACAGGATGGAGTGAATATGGTATGGCTGCCACCTGCATATAAAGGTGCATCAGGAAAATATGATGTCGGATACGGTGTATATGATTTATATGATTTGGGAGAGTTTGACCAGAAAGGAAGTATTCCAACCAAATACGGAACGAAAGAGGAATATCTTCAGGCGATTGCCGATTTGCAGAAATCGGGAATCGAAGTTTTGGGGGATATTGTCCTAAACCACAGAATGGGAGCCGATGAAAAAGAGTGTGTAGACGCAATAGAAGTCAGCGGAGATGATCGGTTAAAAGAAATTTCCGGCATACAGCAGATTGAGGCATGGACCGGTTTCACATATCCTGTCAGAAATGGGAAATATTCCGCTTTTACATGGAATGCAACACATTTTGACGGTGTGGATTGGGATGATAAGGCCAAAAGAAAGGGTGTGTTCCGGTTTCGGGATAAACAGTGGGATAAAGGTGTCGACGGAGAACATGTCAACTATGATTATCTGATGGGTGCGGATCTGGATTTGGACGACGAAGAGGTGAAAACGGAACTTGACCGATTTGGTAAATGGTATCTGGACACGACCGGAGTGGATGGTTTCCGCCTGGATGCCGTCAAACACATGAATGCGTCATTTTACAGGGATTGGATCAGATCCATGCGTACATATCGTCAAAAGGAATTGTTTGCGGTTGGTGAATACTGGAGCCCGGATATCAACCGGTTAAAATCCTATATTTCGCAGACGGAAGGCGTTATGAGTCTGTTTGATGTGCCGCTGCATTTCAGATTTTATCAGATATCTCATGGAAACGCAGCTTTTGACATGTCCAAATTGTTTGAGGGAACATTGGTCGGAGAAGATTCCTGGCATGCGGTAACATTCGTGGACAATCATGATACACAGCCCGGACAGGCACTGGAGACCTATGTTATGGAATGGTTCAAACCAATCGCCTATGGAATTATTTTATTGCAGGAAAAAGGAATTCCCTGTGTGTTTTACGGAGATTATTATGGGATACCCCATGATCGGATTTCACCGGTCAGACATCTGCCGGAACTGATGCGTCTTCGTGCGAGTCATGCCTACGGAAAAGAACATGACTATTATGATCATGACAACATTGTGGGCTTTACCAGAGAAGGAGAGGATGATGGGAACGGACTGGCTTTACTTGTCAGTGACGGACCGGGAGGTACGAAAGAGATGTATGCCGGCAGCGCGCATGCCGGTCAGATATATGTGGATGCCTTGGGAAACTGTCCGGAGGAAATTCAGATCGGAGCTGACGGAAACGGAGTATTTCGTGTAGAGGGCGGCTCCATATCCGTATGGATTCCCAAAGTTGTATAAAAATAAAGGAGAAGTGAATATGCGTTTTCAAACGATAAATGCGTTACATTTATTTAATTTTGAAGAAGTTACTGTTAAACAACTGGAAGCAAGGGAAGATTCGGTTACCGTTGTGATGGAAGCACTGATCGTAAAGGGCAACAATCCTAATAATGAAGAATGTGTGGACCGTTTTGCGGATACGGCAAATGTGCGCTTTTTGGACGGACGGATTATGAAAATCATAAAGGAAGGCTATAAATATTATGATGCCGACAATAAACTGCTGGAGGAGAAGCCGGATTCGACAATTCCGGAAACAGAGTATGAGAGCCTTTTGAAACAATGTAAAGATGTCTGGCTGTTTGATATTGTTGCATCCGGGCAGGAGGATGACCGATATGAATACCAGCTGGGGATTGACCTCAATGAAGAAGATACCTACTGGATTACCATTCAATGTGCGGAAACGATTGTGGAGTGGGAGAAATTCAAAAACAAGGTTATGAAATAACGTCTTGCATTTCAAAACAATTTGGAGAAACATGCAAGCGGAAGAAAATAATGGTTGAAAATGCAAAATCTTTATGTTAGAATAAGCATTGTTTGACATTAGGAGGGCCATAAATGGGTACATTAAGATTAGTATTAACAATTATTTATATAATCGACTGCGTATTCCTGGCAGTTGTCGTATTAATGCAGGAAGGCAAATCCGCAGGACTCGGTTCCATCAGCGGAGCTGCCGAAAGCTATTGGGGCAAAAACAAAGGACGTTCCATGGAAGGAAAGCTCGTGACCATAACAAAGTTTGCGGCAATCTTATTTCTGGTTCTATCCGCTGTACTGAACATTAACAGGTTTTAACCAAAAGCACTCTTGCAAAAGGGTGCTTTTTTTACGCACATTCGGAAGAATGTATGGAGTTAAGTTATGAAAAGTTTTGAAGAAAGAAAAAAAGCGATTGTAAATTTCATAGACAGTGAGTTTTACGTTCCCATGAAGGAAAAAGAACTGGCGATCATGATGCAGGTGGAGCCGGATGACCGGCCGCTTTTTAAAAAGGCTCTGGAGGAACTGCTCATTGAGAACAAAGTGCAGATTACCAAAAGAGGCAGATACGTAAAGCCTGAGGAAAAAATACTGACCGGAACATTTATCAGCAACGGAAAAGGTTTCGGTTTTGTGGAAATTGAGGGAGAAACAGAAGATTATTATGTCCCGGAGACCAAAGTACACGGCGCATTCCATCAGGATTTGGTACAGATCGCCCTTCTGCCCGGACAGAGAGGAAAAAGGCAGGAAGCGGAGGTTGTGAAGATCATCAGTCACGGTATCAGCCGGATTGTGGGAACCTTTGAAAAAAGCAAAAATTTCGGCTTTGTCATTCCCGACAATGCCAAGGTTTCGCAAGATATATTTATCCCTAAGGAATATACCCGGCAGGCAGTGAGCGGACACAAAGTTGTGGCAGAGATTACCGATTACGGAAGGGACGGGAAAAAGCCGGAAGGAAAAATTGTTGAGATTCTTGGACATATCAATGATCCCGGTGTGGACATTTTGTCGATTGTCAAAGGCTTCGATCTCCCCATGGACTTTCCCGAGAAGGTCTTGAATCAGGCAGAGCGGGTATCGTCACCCGTATCGGACGGAGACAGGGCGGGCAGAACGGATCTGAGACAGGCGAAGATGATCACCATAGACGGCGAGGATGCCAAAGATCTGGATGATGCGGTCAGCCTCACGGTAGAGGATGGCATCTATCATTTGGGTGTACACATTGCGGATGTGTCCAATTATGTGCAGGAAAACTCTGCGCTGGACAGGGAGGCATTGAAAAGAGGTACCAGTGTTTATCTGGTGGACCGGGTTATTCCCATGCTTCCCCATACCCTCTCCAACGGTATCTGTTCCTTAAATGCAGGGGAGGACAGGCTGGCTTTAAGCTGTCTGATGGACATCGATGAAAATGGAAATGTGACGGATTACAAAATCGTAGAGTCGGTAATACGGGTGGATCATCGTATGACTTATACAGCGGTGGCGGCAATGCTGGAGGAGCGGGACGAAAAGCTGAGAGAGCAATATCATGACTTGTTTCCTATGCTGGATCAGATGGCAGAGCTGGCAAAGATCCTGCGAAAGAAACGGAAGGCAAGAGGTTCCGTTGATTTTGACTTTCAGGAAAGTAAAATTATTCTGGACCGGGAGGGAAATCCTCTGGATATCAGACCTTATGACAGAAATGCAGCCACCAGGCTGATTGAAGATTTTATGCTGATTGCCAATGAGACGGTTGCGGGACATTTTTACTGGTTGGAGATTCCGTTTGTCTATCGTACCCATGAAGCGCCCGATCCGGAAAAGATCAAAAAGCTGGGACTGTTCATCCACAATTTTGGGTATCATTTAAAGGCACAAAAGGATGAAATCCATCCCAAGGAATTGCAGAAACTCCTCGGCAGGATAGAAGGAACCGATGAGGAAAACCTGATCAGCCGGCTGACGCTGCGTAGCATGAAACAGGCCAGGTACACGCCGGACTGTACGGGACACTTTGGGCTGGCAGCACCATATTATTGTCATTTTACGTCACCGATCAGACGATATCCGGATCTGCAGATACACAGGATCATCAAAGAATATATCCGGGGCAGGATGAATGGAGAACGGATTGCCCATTACAGAGATATCCTGACCGGTGTCTGTAAACAGACTTCCGATTTGGAACGACGGGCAGATGAAGCGGAACGCGAGACCGAAAAATGCAAGAAGGCGCAGTTTATGAGCAGCAAGATCGGAGAGGTCTTTACCGGTGTTATATCCGGCGTAACCGGATGGGGAATTTATGTGGAACTTCCCAATACCGTGGAGGGACTGGTGCATATTTCCAAAATACCGGGGGATTATTATCTCTATGACGAGAATGCATATGAGATTCATGGAGAGTCTACAGGAAGAACCTTCAAACTGGGACAGAAAGTGGACGTTGTGGTGCATGATGTGGATTTTATTTCCAATACCATTGATTTTTTGCTGGCAGAAGACGATAGATAATAAGAATGGACCTTTGGGAACATGAGAATAAGGGAGGACTGGAAATGGCAAAGGAAGCTATGAAACTGGTAGCAAACAACAAAAAGGCATACCATGATTATTTTATAGATGAAAAATACGAAGCGGGGATTGAACTTCACGGAACAGAGGTCAAATCCCTGCGTATGGGCAAGTGCAGCATCAAAGAATCCTTTGTGCGGATCGAAAACGGTGAGGCGTTTGTCTTTGGGATGAATATCAGCCCCTATGAAAAGGGAAATATATTTAATAAAGATCCTCTTCGTATCCGTAAGCTTCTGCTGCATAAAGCGGAGATCAACAAGCTGGCGGGAAAAATGGCGGAGAAAGGATTTACCCTTGTTCCGCTGCAGGTCTATTTTAAAGACGGCAGGGCAAAGGTTGAAATCGGTCTGGCAAGGGGAAAAAAGCTATATGACAAGCGGGAAGATATTGCCAAAAAAGACATGAGAAGGGAGCACGAAAGAGAATTCAAGATCCGGAACCTGTAGACGGAAGACATTAACAGTTGACGGATCGAAAAGATCCGCATAAAATAAATGTAGTAAAAACAATTTAATACGGGGTAGTAAAGGTTTCGACAGGGGTTCTGCAGCTGGAGAAGCTATCCGCATGCAATGCGTTAAATGGCAAAACTAAAAATAAACGCTGAAGATAATTTAGCATACGCTGCCTAATGGCAGCTGTCTGACTTGGGGCACCTACACTTTAAGATTCAGGCATCGACTATGTAGGAAACGACATGACTTAAGCTTTGCGGTCATGGGCGTATGATGAAGCTACTGAAATCAGAAGGGTGTCAGTTCCCGTCTGACGGAGGGAATGTCAAATGACTGACTATGATAGTAGAAGGACAGGGAATGGGCTTTTGGACACGGGTTCGACTCCCGTCTACTCCATTTATACCCGATAATAGTAAAAGCATCTTTGATCCCA
This sequence comes from Lachnospiraceae bacterium, assembly GCA_051877575.1. Taxonomy (GTDB): domain Bacteria; phylum Bacillota; class Clostridia; order Lachnospirales; family Lachnospiraceae; genus UBA2882. Next base: position 215,731 of record JBJEJA010000028.1, read on the forward strand.
TAAGACCAAAGATGCTTTTTTTAATTATTTATCACAGTCGCGTTCACTTCTTCTTCCGTCAAATTCAGGATTGTACTGGTAGAAGTTTACGGGATCCAGTCTGTCTTGAACCATGCGGAGCGCTTCACCGAAACGCTGGAAATGAATAATTTCTCTTGCGCGCAGGAAACGGATTGGTGCACAGACATCGGGATCTTTTACGAGCCTGAGAATATTATCATAAGTCGTGCGGGCTTTCTGTTCCGCAGCCATATCTTCGAACAGATCCGTCAGCACATCGCCTTTGGATTGGAACTGGCAGGCATTAAACGGCACGCCGCCGGCTGCCTGAGGCCAGAGAGCCAGTGTGTGATCTACATAATATGGCGCGAATCCCTGTGCCTCGATTTCTTCCATGCTCAGGTCTTTGGTCAACTGATATACGATTGCACCGATCATTTCAAAGTGCGCCAGTTCCTCGGTACCGATATCGGTCAGCAATCCCGCAACCTCCCTGTATGGAATGGTGTAGCGCTGGGAAAGATAGCGCATGGAAGCGCCCAACTCTCCGTCGGGACCGCCGTATTGGGTAATGATGATTTTTGCAATTTCCGCATTGGGTGTCTTGATATCGATGGGAAATTGCAGTCTCTTTTCATAATTCCACATTATTTACATCCTCCTTCCCAGGGCAGAGGCATTCTGGCCCATTTCCAATCGTTGTTGTCATTGAATCCCGAATCATAGATGTTCAAGGGACCATAGAGCGATGCATATTCCTCTTTTAACCGCCTTAATATTGTGATATATTGTTTGATATAGGCGACCGCATCCGTATCATCGGGGTGGGTATCCAGATATTCGTTCAGATCTACAATGGCAAAGTCAACCATAGAGATTTCTTTTAATAATTTGCTCCTGCCCATATCATTGTTATATTGGGCAGACATTGATTGGCGGTATGTCATGAGTCAGACCTCCTTCCCGTAAAGGGCTTATTTAATTCCGGGAAAATTGTTCCGATCATGAATGCTTCTTCCAGATTTTCATAGACGTTCTCCATATGCTGCCATGGGACATAGGCCATAGCAAGGGGAAAAACCTTCGAGTTTTCTAAAAAACGGTAATCTTTCATATGCTTCCTTTCAAAAAGGTTCTTTTTGTTAAGATATGTCAAATTCGGGAAATGTTGAAAACATAGGAAAAAATCATTAACACTTTGCACAAAAAGTGTGCTCGGATTCTTGCATAATTTATGCTGTTGTGATAAACTTTACATAAATAGAATATATAATACTAAACAGATTTGAAATTCTATTACATGAATGAGTCAAAGTTTTAAGATAAGTGTTTACAAAAAATTGCTGACTCATTATAATGTAATCAGGGGTCAAATCCTAATATATGTGTTTATATATAATAATATAGATATAGGGAGTGAATTACTTATGAAATGTTTAATCTGTGGTGGTGAATCAGCCGGAGAAGTATGTAATCAGTGCATCAGACTGGAGAAGATCATATTTCAGAAAGAATGGTCTTTTAAAGCCGGATTGATCGGAAAAAGTGAAGATTTAAGAGTTGCGGTTTCTAACCTGCGTATCAGCGGTAGGCTTCCGATGTCTGATAATCCCAAAGCTTTAAATACCAGAATAGATAATGTGTCTCATTATTTAATGAATGTTAAAAAAGTTGAGGAGACAACTTATTCCGGAAAGAAAGCAGTTATGGTTATGATTGAAAATCCTGATACGAAGTTTACAAGGTATCTGTATCTTCCCAATCTGGATGACATGGCAGGGTTCTCGGCATCTATCAATGATGCAAAGACAAAAGCTGCTTCTTTGACAGAAAGAATTCGTCAGCAGAAAGGTCTTGCACCTGCACAGACGGGCGTGACACCTCCTGTTACTTCTTCCGCAGCGGCTTCCGTAACGGCAGCGCCCAGACCGGCAGCACCGACACCTTCGGTTACCGTACCTCAGCCCGCACAGGAAGAAAATTATGATACAGTTGCGTTATCCGGAATGGCTGATGATATATCCGAATTTGAAACAAAGATTAAGAAACTGAAAGTATTACGTGATAACGGTATCTTAAGTGAAGAAGAATACATAGCAGAGAAAAAGAAACTGGTTAGTATTTTCTAATAATAAGGGTAATGATAACTGTCAGGCGAAATACGCCTGACAGTTTTGTTGTGCACAGAACATGGTTATAAAGAAGGGTTGGATCATGACATTATACGAAGGAAACGCAGGAAAAGATTATGAGATTTCCGGTATTTATGTGGAAGACAATATTACGAGACGCTTGGAGGCACTCGGCATGAATGATAAAACAATCATTCATATTATGACGAAGAAAAGGCATGGTGCGATGGTAATCAAGGTCAGGGGAACACGGCTTGCTTTGGGAAAACATATTGCAAAATCCATTGAAGTAAAGGAGTGTAACCAATGAGTGAGAAGGAAATCCGTGCGGCATTTGTGGGTAACCCCAACTGCGGCAAAACAACATTATTTAATGCCATAACGGGCAGCAAACTGAAGGTTGCCAACTGGCCGGGAGTAACGGTTGAAAAGATCAGCGGCGAAGCACGTTATAAAGATTATCATTTGAGCATTGTAGATACCCCCGGTATTTATTCTCTGACCTGCTATACGATTGAGGAAAAGGTAACCCGCAATTGTGTCATGGATGATGATATTGATGTCATTATCAATGTGGTGGATGCATCCAACCTGGAGAGAAATCTTTACCTGACATTGCAGCTGCTGGAACTGGGCAAACCGGTTATTCTGGCTTTGAATATGATGGATATTGTCAGGGACAGAGGAATGGAGATCGACCTGCACAGACTGCCGGAATTGTTGGGCGATATTCCGGTTGTTCCCGTATCGGCAGCCAAAAATGAGGGTCTGGAAATCCTGCTTCACGCAGCGGTTCATCATCATCTGGAAGGGCCGCAGCGGCATGTGCTGACTTACAGTCAGGAGATAGAAGATAAGATTGCCAAGCTGGAAGTTATCATGCAGGCGCGTTATCCGGATCATTCCAGCCGAAGATGGCATGCGATCAAACTGCTGGAATGGGATGAGGATGTCAGAAAGGATCATCCGGTCAATATTCTGGATGTTGCGGATAAAAATTATGAAAAAGAAATCATTCAGACAAAATACAAATATATAGATTATGTCGTGGAAGAAGTATTGTTCCACAAACAGGAGAAGGCGGCCATGACGGATAAGGTTGACCGATTTTTGACGCACCCTGTCTGGGGAGTACCGATCTTTTTGTGCATTATGGCATTGGTATTTCTGCTTACCTTTGCGGTTGGTGACAGCCTGAAAGCGGTGTTTGAAATGCTGTTGGAGGAATTCTCCAATCTGGTAAACGGTGCCCTGACCGCCATTCATACTGCGGACTGGCTGGTTTCTCTTGTGTGTGACGGCATTATTGCCGGGGTAGGAGGGATATTAACCTTCATTCCCAATATTCTGATTTTGTTCCTTGCGCTGGCGATTTTGGAAGACAGCGGCTATATGGCGCGTGTGGCTTATGTTATGGATGGTATTATGGGAAAAGTCGGTCTGTCCGGGAAAGCGTTTTTGCCGATGATCCTGGGATTTGGCTGTACCGTTCCCGCGATCATGGCAACCAGAGCACTGGAAACGGAGAAGGACAGGAGGCGGACGATGATCATCACGCCGTTTATGTCCTGTTCCGCAAGACTGCCGATATATGTGCTGTTTGCAGACATTTTCTTTGGAAAAGCGGCACCCATCGCAAGCTTTTCCATGTATGTCATTGGACTGGTTGTAGCGATTTTGGTGGCAAAAGTTTTGAATTTCTTTGATAAGGGAACAAATAATGAGTCTTTATTGATCGAATTGCCGGAATATAAAAAACCCAATCCAAAAACAATCAGGATATATGTCTGGAACAAGATTTCCGATTACCTGACAAAAGCGGGAACAACGATTTTTATTGCGTCCATTATCATTTGGTTCGTTTTAAACTTCGGCATCCACGGTATGGTCGAAAATCCCGGAGACAGCTTCGGAGCCATGATCGGAAAACTGATTGTGCCGATCCTGGAGCCTGCGGGACTTGGTATGTGGCAGATCGGTGTAGCGTTGATTTCCGGCATTTCGGCGAAAGAGGTAGTTGTTTCCAGTTTTGCGGTACTATTTGGCATTACCAATGCCAATTCGGCAGAAGGAATGTCGTTAATCTTATCCAATATCCGAAGCAGTATTCCGGATTTCGGCGCTTTGAATGCATTCTGCCTGATGTTATTCTGCCTGCTGTATGTGCCCTGTGCGGCGACCATCGGAACGATTAAAAAGGAAAGCGGTTCCTGGAAATTTACCTTAAAAACTATCTGTTTTCAGCTGCTTTTGGCATATGTTGCCGCAGTTCTGGTATTCCAGATCGGCTCGCTATTTATAGCTTGATTTTCCGGCTTGTTTATGTCAAAATATTAACGAACATATTTAGGGAGGAATCCGATGAGAGGAATAGATACCGAAGTTCGAAAATCCAGAAAAAGAATATTTAAAGAAGTTGCCAATCTGGCATACAATTCCACAAATCTGACTGATGATATGGAGGCTCTGCCTTATGTGATCGTTGATACCGTAGATCCTGACAGCAGGGATGATATTTACAGAGAAAGAGCCATTGTCAGGGAGCGCGTGCGGCTCGCAATGGGAATGTCGCTACGTCCGGAAGATGCACCTGTTCATGTATCGGCCGGAGTAGAGGAAAGCAATATTGCGGAAAAATATTATGAACCGCCGCTGATGCAGGTAATTCCTTCCGCATGTAATAAATGTCCCGAAAATGATTACAGGGTAACGGATCGTTGTATGGGCTGTACGGCACATCCCTGTATGGAGGTGTGCCCCAGAGGTGCGATCAGTATGGTCGACGGGCATTCTCATATTGATCAGGAAAAATGCATCCGTTGCGGTAAATGCAAAGCAATCTGTCCTTATGATGCGATTTCCCATCAGGTACGGCCTTGTGCGGCTGCCTGTGGTGTAGGTGCCATCAAAAATGATAAATACGGCAGGGCGTGTATTGACAATGAATTGTGTGTATCCTGCGGACAGTGTATGGTAAATTGTCCTTTCGGAGCCATAGCGGATAAATCCCAAATTTTCCAGCTGATTCGTGCGATTCAATCCGGCAGGGAGATCATTGCACAGGTTGCACCGGCTTTTGTGGGGCAGTTTGGTCCCAATGTAACGCCCAATAAATTTAAAACAGCATTGAAAATGCTGGGATTTTCAGAGGTTTATGAGACTGCCATCGGTGCGGACATGGGCGCTATGGCAGAAGCGCACCATTATGTAGATAAGGTGGCTACCGGAGAACTGCCTTTCCTGTTGACAAGCTGTTGTCCTTCCTGGTCCATGCTTGCCAAGAAATTTTTCCCGGAGACCATCGGCAGTATTTCCAATGAACTGACACCCATGGTGGCAACTGCCAGGGTGATCAAGAAAGAACATCCCGACGCGGAGATCGTGTTTATCGGACCGTGTGCATCCAAGAAACTGGAGGCTTCCCGCAGAACCGTCCGCTCGGATGTAGACTTTGTGATTACCTTCGAAGAATTGTCCGGTATGTTTGAGGCAAAAGGAATTGTTTTGGATGAAATAGAAGATACCGAAGTCATGGAGGGGGCAACCGGAGCAGGCCGCGGATACGGTGTTGCGGGCGGTGTAGCCAGTGCCATTGAAGAGGTTATCAGAGAATATTATCCGGATGTTGATGTCAATATCGAACATGCGGAAAGTCTGACAGAATGTAAGAAGATGCTGATGCTTGCCAAGGTAGGCAAGAAGAACGGATGTCTTATAGAGGGTATGGCATGTCCGGGCGGCTGTGTTGCCGGCGCGGGAACCAATATCGCCGTACCGCAGGCTGCGAAAGCGGTAAATACCTTTAAGGCAGAATCGGAAATCAAGATTCCGGCAATGGATTCGATGAAACAGGAGGAAATACAGTGAGTAAGGTAAGAACCCGATTTGCACCCAGCCCCACCGGAAGGATGCATGTGGGAAATTTAAGAACAGCACTATATGCTTATTTGATTGCAAAACACGAAGGCGGAGATTTTATTCTTCGTATTGAGGATACGGATCAGGAAAGAGAAGTGGAAGGTGCGGTGGATATCATCAATCGTACGCTTCAGGCAACCGGTCTGGTCCATGATGAAGGCCCCGATAAAGATAAAGGAGTGGGACCTTACGTCCAGAGTGAGAGACAGGCACAGGGCTTATATCTGAAATATGCCCAAATGTTGATTGACAAAGGAGAAGCCTATTATTGCTTCTGTGACGAAGAACGTTTAAAAGAATGTCATAAGGTTATTGAGTTGGAAAACGGAGAGACAAAAGAAATCAATGTATATGATAAACATTGTCTTTCCTTATCCAAAGAAGAAGTGGAAGCAAAGCTTGCTGCCGGCGTGCCCTATGTTATCCGTCAGAATACACCCAATGAGGGTACAACAACATTTCATGATGATATTTATGGGGATATTACCGTAAACAACGATGAGCTGGATGATATGATCCTGATCAAATCCGACGGTTTCCCCACTTACAATTTTGCCAATGTAGTGGATGACCACCTGATGGGAATTACCCATGTGGTCAGAGGAAATGAATATTTATCATCTTCTCCCAAGTACAATCGTCTGTACGAGGCATTCGGCTGGGAGGTTCCGGTATATGTGCACTGTCCGCTGATTACCGATGAGGAACATCATAAACTTTCCAAAAGATGCGGACATTCTTCTTATGAAGATTTAATTGAACAAGGCTTTGTGACCGAGGCTGTTGTCAATTTTGTGGCTCTGCTGGGCTGGAGTCCCGCGGATAACAGAGAAATTTTCACCCTGCAGGAGCTGGTGGAAGCCTTTGACTATCACCATATGTCCAAATCTCCGGCAGTATTTGATTACGGCAAGCTGAAATGGATGAACGGGGAATATATCAAAGCAATGGATTTTGACAAATTCTATGACAGAGCGTTGCCTTATATCAAACAGGCGATCAGCAAAGATCTGGATCTTGAGAAGATTGCCGGAATGGTAAAAACACGTATTGAGATATTCCCGGATATTCCGGATTTGATTGATTTCTTTGAGGAACTGCCGGAATATGATATCGCCATGTATACGCACAAGAAGATGAAAACAAACAGTGAAACTTCCTTAGCAGTATTAAAGGATGTACTACCTGTTCTGGAGGCACAGGAGGATTATTCCAACGATGCGCTTTATCAGGCACTTTGTGATTTCGTGGCAGAAAAGGGCTACAAAAACGGATATGTACTTTGGCCGATCCGTACCGCAGTTTCCGGCAAGCAGATGACACCTGCCGGGGCTACGGAAATTATGGAAATTCTGGGCAAAGAAGAGTCTTTAAAAAGAATACAAAAAGGGATTGAATTGTTGGAAAATGCCTGAATTGATACAAAATGAAGGGCAGATTGCTGCGATTCAACACAGAGCCGGGCCTATGCTTGTTTTAGCGGGTCCCGGCTCCGGGAAAACCTATGTCATCACACATCGTATCGTGCATCTCATTTCTGAGTGCAAAATTCCACCAAACAATATTTTAGTCATTACGTTTACAAAAGCGGCAGCTATGGAAATGCAGGCCAGAGCAGTTTCATTGACAAAACAATGCGCTTATGTGCAATTCGGAACATTTCATTCTGTTTTTTACCAGATATTCAATCTGTCCCATCCGGATCATAGGCTGACACTTGTCTCCGACCGGGAACGGTTTGGATTCGTCAAGGCAGTTTTATGTAAAAACGATCAGCCAAAAGTCGAGAAGGAAACGGATGATAAGGTTCAGAAATGCCTGAAGGAAATCAGCCGCAGAAAAAATCTGCTGCCGTGTTCCCAAAAAGAAGATACATCGGATGAAAAAATGACTTTCATCTATGGGGCATATCAGGAATGGCTTTCGGAAAATCAAAAACTGGATTTTGATGATATGCTCCGGCTCTGTTACGAATATCTGCTGGAGAATCCGGCAGAAAGAAAACAGTGGCAGAAGCGTTTTCAATATATATTGATTGATGAGTTTCAGGATATCAATTTACTTCAATATGAAACGGTCAAACTGCTTTCGGGAAATCAAAATCTGTTTGCCGTAGGAGATGATGATCAGGCAATCTACAGCTTCCGGGGCTCTGACCCGATGATCATGCGTCGTTTTGTACGGGAATTTTCGGTAAAGCCGATCCGGTTGCATTACAATTACCGTTGCAGCGGGAATATTACGAAGATGGCGGCCGGACTGATCGGACACAATCAAAAGAGGTTTCAAAAACAGATCATTGCAATAAAAGAGGCAGGGGAAGAAGTACAGATCAAAGCGTTCCCGGGAAGAAAAGAAGAGCATATTTATCTGGGAGAGGAAACACTGCGGTATGGAAAAGAAAATACGGAAAAGACCCAGGCGGTTCTTGTCAGGACAAATGGAATGGTCGATGTGTACAGACAGCTGCTGGGAGGTACGGGGGAGCAGGAGAATTCTGTAGGGGAAGATTTGCTTGCATATCTGTCGTTTATAAATTGCGGCAGAAAACGGGAAGATTTCCTGAAAATCATGAATAAGCCCGTGCGTTATATCAGCAGAAATATTTTGCTGGAGCAAACCGTGGATTTTTCTCTGCTTCAGAAACGTTTGGCAGATAAGCCCTGGATACGAAACCGGGTTGCAGAGCTGGAAAAACAGATCGCATTTGCAATGAAAATGGATCTCGGAGGACAGCTGCACTATATCTGGAACGTAATGGGGTATGAACAATATGTGTTAGACTGTGCTAACGGAGATTATCGGAAAATAAAGGAGGTTACAAATCGGTTTACCGAATTACTGGCAAAATCCAAAACCTGTAAAACATTGGAACAATTAAAAAATATAAAGGAAGAAGGAAAGGAAATCATAAAAAATGAAAAGCTGAGCATCATGACCTATCATGGAGCAAAGGGATTGGAATTTGACAGAGTCTATCTGCCCGATCTGTGTTATGGAAAAGTGCCTCACGGCAGAATGCTGTCAGCGGAAGAGTTAGAAGAAGAAAGAAGGATGTTTTACGTGGCGATGACAAGAGCAAAGGAGAGCCTGTTTCTGCTCTATCCGAAAGAACAGACCGTCTCTCCTTTTCTGACCGAAATTATATCGTAGTCTCGTCATCATCTTCTTCTGCGGCAACCAGTTCGTCGTATTCGCAGCTGTCCAGATATTCGTCAAATGCATCCTCGACTTTTTCATATTCGGCATCGTCTTCGATATAAGACAATACAGGCTCCTTATTTGGGTCGGATAAATCCTCTTCATAACCGTAAAACCACACGGTTCCGTCAGTGTTTTCACCGTTTTCATCCAAAGGCATCAAAGCAATATAATCCTTTGATTCTACGGTAAAAATGGTTATAACGGCACAGGTTACGCTTTTGCCGTCATCCAGCTCCAGAGTTACGGTCATTTCTTCGCCCTGGATTTCTTCGATTTCGTTTTCTTTTCCCATAATCTGTTCCGGACACAGTGTCCGTTCCTTTCATAATAATAGGCTGTGCCAGCATCCATATTGTAGCATGATTCCACAAAAATGTATAGATTCCCGGCATGCGTGAATTGTAAAAAAATTTTAAGTTTTTTTGAGAAATGATTGACAATATAGGAAATTGTTCCTAGAATATAGATAAGGGAATAACAAAGGAAAAAGGACGTGATTTATATGCAGTTGACATTTGAAGAAAGCATGGAAAGAGCGAAAGAAGTCCTGAAATCGGCAGATCAGATAGTTGCGTTATTGGGAGTCGGTGTCGTAATGGAATGCGGGGCATTGAATTATCTCAACAATCAGGTAATCTATCGGATTGAGGATACCTATCACAGAAGTCCGGACGAAATTATGTCCACAGGATTTTATAGTGCGAGAACAGAACGCTTTTTCCAATATTATAAGGAAGAATATCTGGCAGACCGGTGCAAACCAAATGAGACCTTTGCGGCACTGAAAAAACTGGATGACGAAGGAAGGCTGAAAGCCTGTATTACCACCAACACTCACGGTCTGGAAAAGGAAGTGGGGATCCGGAATGTGATCGAGTTATACGGTAGCCGTAATATGAACTGGTGTACAAAATGCGGTAAGCGGTTTTCGGTGGATTACATATTACAATCCAAAGGCGTGCCTGTTTGTGATGAATGCTATAATCCGATCAGGCCGGGGATCCGTCTCTATGGAGAAATGATTCGGAATGATGTGATGACAGAGGCGGCAAATGCCTGCCAGGAGGCGGATGTGCTGATTGTTTTGGGAACCAATTTCTATGATTCCATGGTTCGTTTTGCAATCAATCATTACCAGGGAGATAAATTGATCCTGATCAGCAAACATGAACATTTCAGGGATAAGAGCGCGGATATTGTCATCCACGAGGAAGTGAAGGATGTGCTGCCCAAATTGCTTGTGACGGAGGAAGAGGGATAAAGGAATACATTCGCTTTTCTTTCTGACCGGATTGTGTTATACTGTATCTATGTATACGTGAGGATTGTTTGACGGGAGAAAAGCATGAGCAACAACAGAATGGAAGATAAATTGATAGTAAGAAAAGGCCGTTTGTATCCATTGGGACTTCACAAGATACAAAATGGCCTTTCAATTGTTTGTGATATGATCGGAAAAAAGAATAGCGGGATTATGATTTATCCGGATGAAGGGAAGGAGATTCGGATTCCCTTCAAAGAGGAGTATCGTGTGGGGGATTTGTATTGCCTGCAGCTGGTGAATTTTCCATATGAATCGTTTTCATATATGTTCTATCGGGATGATGAGCCGGTAACGGATGAATATGCAAGACTTCTGGATACATCCAAGCGGTTTGGTGACCGGAAAAAGAGCCGCAAGAATGCAAGATGTCTTTATAAAGATGCGGAATACGAATGGGAAGGGGACAGTCCTTTAGAAATACCGTTTCATGAGACAATTTTGTACAAGCTGCATGTCAGAGGTTTTACCAGACATGCTTCCTCGGGAGTAACGGCTAGGGGCACTTTTGCAGGGATTATAGAAAAAATTCCGTATATAAAGGCTCTGGGGATTACCGCAATCGAATGTATGCCTATTTATGAATTTGATGATGTTATTTTTAATCCGTCATATAAAAATGTTGATCGGAGTTTGCTGCCGTTTATGTCTGAAAATCAGCAGACATGGGAACATAAGACAAATTATTGGGGCTATTCCCGCGGAAATTATATGGCTCCCAAGAGGGCATATTCATATTCGGACAGGCCCGACATAGAATGTAAAGATATGATCAAGGCGCTGCACAAAAACGGGATTGAACTGATACCGGAATTTTATTTTCCGCCGGAGATCAGACCGGGATTTATATTGGATGTCTGCCGATACTGGGTAGAAGCGTATCATGTGGACGGATTTAAACTTATGGGCTGCGGTCTGCCCGTCAAACTGCTTGCAACCGATCCGTATTTGAAGAGAACGAAGCTGATATTTGAAAATCTGGATAAAGAAGAACTGTATGAGACAGACGGCGACGCGCCGGTATTTAAAAACATTGCTTCCGTATCTCCGGGATTTTTATACGATACCAGAAAGTTTTTAAAGGGAGACGAAGGAATGCTGTCGTCTGTAGCGGGGCACTTTCGTAAGAATCCGGCTGATATCGGAATTGTCAATGAGATTACATCCTATCAGGGCTTTACACTTGCCGATCTGGTGTCCTATGACAGAAAGCATAATGAAGCCAACGGAGAAGACAATCGTGACGGCAGCGATTATAATTTCAGCTGGAATTGCGGTGTGGAAGGAAAGAGCCGTAAAAAGGCAGTATTGGCACTCCGGGAGCAACAGAGTAAAAATGCGCTTATGATGTTGTTGCTATCCCAGGGGACACCGGTGCTTCTGGCAGGAGATGAATTCGGCAATTCGGCGGACGGAAATAATAATCCCTATTGTCAGGACAACAGCGTGAGCTGGCTGAACTGGAAACATACGGAAAGCGGTCTGAGGCTCCGCGGGTTTGTAAGTGATTTGATTGCCTTGCGGAAAGCACATCCGATTTTGCATATGAAGGAACCGCTGCGTCAGATGGATTATGTATCCTGCGGTTATCCGGATCTTTCCTATCACGGAGAACAGGCATGGTATCCGCGCTTTGAGAATTATAACCGCCATATGGGGATCATGTATTGCGGGAAATATGCAAAGATCGGAAGAAAAAAGGAAGATGCTTTTATCTATGTGGCATATAATGCACATTGGATAGATCATGATTTTGCGTTGCCCAAACTGCCTGCCGGAATGCAATGGGAAATTGCGATTGCTTCCTGCGGACAGAAGGATGGGGAAGCCGTTGTTGAGGATATTCGTGAGGAAAAGGAGAACGAAAAGGCAGTATCGCCTTATCATTTGAAGGTACATCCGAGAACGATTGTAGTTTTAGTGGGGGAGCATCAATAAAATGAAAGCTATACAGCATTTGAAAACCGTCTTATATCATAAATATCTGGTTATGCAGGGCTGCTTTCGGGTAGGACTTTATTATCAGGGGATCATGCATGATATGTCCAAATTCGCGCCGACGGAGTTTTTGGTCGGAGCGAAATATTTTCAGGGGACCAGAAGTCCGAACAATGCGGAAAGAGAAGCAATCGGCTATTCTGCTGCGTGGCTGCATCACAAGGGCAGGAATAAACATCATTTTGAATATTGGATTGATTACAGTGCTGTGGAGATCAAGGGCGGAATGGCGCCTGCGCCGATGCCGGTCAGATATGTGATCGAGATGTTTATGGACAGGGTTGCGGCATCCAAGGTATATGAAAAGGAAAATTATGATGATACCAAGCCCCTCGCATATTTTATGAAGGGAAAAGACTGTATGATGCATGAAAAGACCAAGAAGCAGCTGGTCATCCTGTTGAAAATGCTTGCAAGAGACGGAGAGGAAAAGACATTTTCTTATATTAAACATGTGATTTTAAAAAAGTAAAGAGTTCATGAATGTCACACTTTATACATGAAAGCATAATTTACAGTATAAAGGAGTGAAAAAATATGAATTGTTTATGGTTAATCTTAATACTTTTGTGCTGTGGTAATAACGGATCCTGCGATAAGGATTGCGGATGCGGCAAAGAGTCCCAGTGCGGAAGGTGTAGAAGAGACGACGACTGCGGACGCAGAAGAGATGACGACTGTGGGCGCAGATCTCAGGATGACGATTGCGGTTGCGATGATGCATCCAGAAGAAGATCCATGCCTGCTTTTGGCAGAGGATCGGATAATGATACCTGCGGATGTGATATACAGGAAGATTGATGAGTCCAGAAAGAAGCCATATCTTCGGGCAAAGGAGCTTGGCAGGAAATCTGTTTTCCGGTCAGCGGCTGGGTAAATTCGATCGTTCCGGCATGAAGCGCATGTCTGGTCATAGCGGTACAATTGCCGCCGTAAAGGTCGTCTCCGGCCAAAGGATGTCCGATATGACTGAAATGAACACGAATCTGATGAGTGCGCCCGGTTTCCAAATGAACGGAAACCAGGGCGTAATTTTCTTTTTGTTCCATCACATGATAATGTGTGACAGCTCTGGAGCCGTTGGCAAAATCCACGCATCGGGTGATCAGGGAATCGTCATAGCGGGCAATGGGAGCGTCAATGGTCCCGCGTTCAGGCAACTGCCCTTCCGCGATGGCAGTATATGTCTTTGAGATTTCTCCTTTTGCGGCGAGTGCCGATAACATGGCGGCACTGATGATATGTTTGGCAATCAGTACCAGTCCTGAGGTGTTTTTGTCCAGACGGTTGACAGGGCGGTACACAAAGCTTGTTCCCTGTGCGGCATAATAAGCGCAGACCGCATTGCCGAGAGAGTCTGCGTGATGATACATGGAAGGAATGCTGGGCATGCCCCATGGCTTATCGATGATCAAAAGATCCTCATCTTCATAGAGGACGGAAAGGTCGGAAGGAATGGGCTCGATGTCGGATGAGCTTTCTTCTGTAATATGGATACAAAGCTCATCTCCTGCGGAGAGTTTTCTGTTGACAAATGCCCAGGTTCCGTTCAATAAAATGCTTTCCGGAATTTTCTTTAAATAAATGATGTTCTTGGCGGAATAACCCTGATGCAGCAAAAAATCGTGGATGGTGCGGTTTTCAGACTGCTCATCAATGATATAGCGGATGATACGTTCCATAGGTGGCTCCTTTTCTTTTGTTACCTGTTATCATCATAACACATTTGCGGTAAATATATTGTAAAATCTCTTAACAAGGAAATTTTTACATGATATAATTTAAGCTATCAGAAAGAAATGGAGCGTAGAGCAGATGAATAAGGACAAATATGTAGCTTATGTTTCGACTTATACCATGAATGACAATCACGGTATTACCATTTATGATGTGGATATGAAGAATGGCAGGTTTATAGAAAAGGCCCAGGTGGAGATTACCAATTCTTCTTATGTGACGATATCTCATAATAAAAAATATTTATATTCCATTACGGACTTTGGGGTTGAGGCTTACCAGATCCAGAAAGACGGCAGCCTCAAGGTCATCAATCACGGTTCCATCAACGGCATGAGAGGTTGTTATCTGTCTACCGATTATGAGGACAAGTATCTGTTTGTGGCAGGATATCATGACGGAAAGATTACCGTATTGAGACTGCAGGAGGACGGCGGTATCGGTGAGATTACGGATGAAATATTCCACAAGGGTCTGGGCAGCATTGCGGAACGCAATTTCAGACCGCATGTCAGCTGTGTAAAAATGACAAGGGATAACAAATATCTGATGGCTGCGGATCTTGGCATGGATCATACCAATGTATATCGCATGAACCATGTGACCGGAAAATTGAAAATGGTGGATGTGATTAGGAGCGAGCAGGAATCGGCGCCCAGACATATCAAGATGACAAAAGACGGCAAGTTTGTTTATATCGTTCATGAAATCAAAAATTACATTGATGTTTATGCTTATGAAGAAGTCAATGACAATCCGGAATTTACCAAAGTGGCGACGTATCCGACTTTAAATGATTATCATGCGGGAGGATCCGCTGCCAGTGCACTGAATTTTTCCGATGACGAAAATTATCTTGTCAGCTCCACGGCGGGAGATAACAGCGTTGTTTTATTCCGTATCAATCATAAGACGGGCGAGTTACAGAAACTGTTTTGTCTGCCCATCAGCGGAGAATATCCGAAGGATGCGGCGCTGTTTCCCGACAATAAGCATCTGGTGTCGTTGAATCACGAATCCAATACACTGACATTTTTCAATGTGGATACCGTAAAAGGACTGCTTGTCATGAACGGAAAAGAGATGAAGATAGACAGGCCTAACTGTGTTATTTTCCATAAGCTCGAAGATGAAGAATAAATAATCTGAAAGAACGGGGAGGATATGAAGTGGAAGGAGATCAGAAGGCGGGAAAAAAGTGGCTTCTTGGAATGGGCGTTCTTTTAATAGTCCTTGTATTGGCAGTCATGATTGTATTTTTGCCGAACGGTTCTGCGGACGAAGGAAAGCCGTTGGCCGGTAAGGAGCAGAATCCCGATCCGGTTGTTACAGAGCAGACGAAAGATGATGTTGGGGCATGGGAAGAAGGCAGTATTTTTCATAATAACCACGAAGTAAGGATAAAATGTCCCGAGGCCGGTCATCCGGATCCGGAAAGCGATTGGCGTACAAGCTACAGCGATGAAGAAAGAGAATGGGATTTGGATATTGCCTTTTGCTTTGTAGATGAGATGCCACAGAATGAGACAGACAGTATGTCTGCAGACACCTTATGGGGACACAATGTTTCTTATTATGTTGAAAATGCGGCTGATGATAAGGATATGATTGATGAGTCGCTTACGGCGTTTATGACTGTGGATACAGATACTTTTCTTCGGGTTGAGATCAAAAACCTTCATAGCTCATTGACAGATGCGGAAGAACTGCTGCATAATGATGATTTTCAGGAAAGCTTTTTTGTGGAAATTGTAAATTAGATGTGTGGAATTATAGGATAGAAACTAAGTAAAAATACATCTGTCTCAGAACTGTTTTGTGACAGATGTATTTTTTATGAAAAGTTTCCTGCATCTATTAGTCTGTATAGATTTTTTTTAGGTAATCCATGCGGGAATTCATATTGTCCATCATCAGATCCAGAATGGTCAGGGCAGTCATAGCCTCTACGACAACAACGGCTCTCGGAACGATGATCGGATCGTGTCGACCCTTGATATTGACGGAAATTTCCTCGCCGGATTTATTGACCGTCTCCTGTGTTTTGTATATGGACGGAGTGGGTTTGATATGAGCACGCAATACGATGCGGTCTCCGTCGCTGATGCCGCCTAAGATGCCGCCTGCATGATTGGTCTTTTTGGTTACATTGCCGTTATCCAGGGTAAAAGCATCATTGTTGCCGCTTCCGAGGCGGGAGGATACTTCTATACCATCACCGATTTCGAAGGCTTTGACGGCACCGATGGACATGACTGCCTGAGCAAGTCTGGCATCCAGCTTATCAAAAACGGGTTCGCCGATACCGGCAGGCATATGATCTACGATACATTCAATGACACCGCCCGCAGAATCTGTATCCGACATACATTTTTCCAAAAATGCGGAAGCTTCTTCGGAAGCCTGTGCATCGGGCATGGCGGTAGGTGTGGATGTGATCAGGGATTGGTCAAAACGGTCATAATCAATGGAAACAGGTCCGATGGATTTCGCATAAGCGCATATCTCAATTCCCAATTCCTTTAAAATCTTTAAGGCAATGGCACCGCCGGCGACTCTGCCGATGGTTTCCCTGCCGGAAGAGCGTCCGCCGCCGCGGTAATCCCGGAAGCCGTATTTTGCATCAAAGGTAAAGTCCGCATGTCCCGGACGGTAATAGGAAGCAATCTCACTGTAATCCGAGGAACGCTGGGATGTGTTACGAACCAAAAGAGCAATCGGGGTTCCGGTTGTCCTGCCTTCAAAAATGCCGGACAAAATTTCAACGGCATCGCTTTCCGCACGTTTGGTCGCATATCTGGAGTTGCCGGGTTTTCTGCGGTCTAAATAGATCTGAATATCTTCCGAAGAGAGTGAGAGTCCGGCGGGAACGCCGTCCACCACAACACCGATCCCTTCTCCGTGGGATTCTCCAAAGGTCTGTATTGTAAAATGTTTTCCGAATAATGAACCTGCCATAAAATCTGTTTCCTTTCAACCTTTTTTGTTTCCATTAGCATTATAATGGATTTTGGAAAAAGCCGCAATAGATACAAAATGCTGTCATGAAGTTGTGGAATTTTGGGAAAATGTAGTGTAGAATAAGAAAAGCATCGTTGATATATGGTTGATTGAGGGATATATGAAATCGAATTTATCGAATAAAAAATCTTTTTTTCATAAATACAAATTGCTGTGTCTGTTTGGCTTATTATTTTTGTATGTTGCAGGTTGCAGTTTTGCATGGAATGCAATGTCTGTCTATGTATTTGCTTACGGACAGGAAGAAAATGCGGCAGAGACAATAAACCCGGAGGATGGTTATATTCTGCTGGAGGATTCGGATATTCTCAGCGGATATGAAAACGGTGAGCGGGAATTTGTCAGCGACAGTGAAATGATGTCTGCAGAAGAGATATTGTCCGGGAACTCCATTGATGATCTGGATGAGTCGGAAGAAGAAGCGGAACTTTCCAAAGATGACTGGCGGCTCGTTTTGATCAATAAGCAGCATTCCATTCCGGAGGATTACACGTTTACGTTCGGGGAGATCAATACCATGAAGGGGACGATGAAATGCGATGAAAGGATCATTCCGGATCTTTTAAAGATGCTGCAGGCGGCTAAGGATGACGGTATCAATCTGCAAATTTGTTCGCCTTATCGAGATATGGACAGACAGACCTATTTGTTTGACAAGAAGATCAAAGCATATATGAAACAGGGAATGTCATATATGGACGCATATGCATTGACCGCACAGGCGGTTACCGTGCCGGGGGCATCGGAGCATCAGATCGGACTTGCCCTGGATATTGTATGTGACAGTTATTCCTATTTGAATGAAGGATTTGGTGATACAGAGGCGGGAAAATGGTTGGCAGAACACAGCTGTGAATACGGGTTTATTCTGCGCTATCCCAAAGGAAAGGAATATATTACGGGAATTGAATATGAACCGTGGCATTTCCGTTACGTAGGAACGGAAGCGGCAATGATCATAACGAAAGAGGATTTGACACTGGAAGAATTTGTGGCATCATTGGAGGATTAATATCAGAATGTATGAATTGTTAAAAAAAGAGGGAAGAGCAAAGCGTGGCCGTCTTCATACGGTACATGGGACGGTAGAAACGCCGGTGTTTATGAATGTGGGAACGGTGGCTGCTATCAAGGGCGCGGTTTCTACAGAGGATTTGGAGCAGATCGGAACACAGATTGAGTTATCCAATACTTATCATCTTCATGTGAGACCGGGAGATGAGATTGTCAAAAAAATGGGAGGACTTCATAAATTTATGAGCTGGAACAAGCCGATTTTAACGGATTCGGGCGGCTTCCAGGTGTTCTCTCTGGCCGGACTGCGAAGTATAAAAGAGGAAGGGGTAACCTTTCATTCCCATATCGACGGGAGAAAGATTTTTATGGGACCGGAGGAGAGTATGCAGATACAATCCAATCTGGCTTCCACGATTGCCATGGCTTTTGACGAATGTCCTCCTGCGCTGGCGGACAAGGATTATGTGGAAAAGTCTGTGGAGCGGACAACCAGATGGCTGGAGCGTTGCAAAACGGAAATGACAAGACTGAACGGATTGGATGATACGATCAATAGGGAACAGCTGTTGTTTGGCATCAATCAGGGAGCTGTTTACCCGGATATCCGTATCGAGCATGCAAAACGAATTGCGGAATTTGATCTGCCGGGATATGCCATAGGCGGTTTGGCGGTGGGCGAAAGTCATGAACAGATGTACCACATCCTGGATGAGACTATCCCGTATCTGCCTGATGATAAGCCCACTTATCTGATGGGAGTGGGAACGCCGGCTAATATTCTGGAGGCGGTAGACCGGGGCGTAGACTTCTTTGATTGTGTTTATCCCACGAGGAACGGCAGACATGCCCATCTGTATACCAAATACGGAAAGATCAACCTGTTGAACGCAAAGTATGAAACGGATGACAGACCGGTGGAAGAAGGATGCGGATGTCCTGCGTGCCGCAGATATTCCAGAGCTTATATCAGACATCTGCTGAAGGCAAAGGAAATGCTGGGGATGCGGCTATGTGTATTACACAATCTGTATTTTTATAATCATCTGATGGAAGATATCCGAAAAGCACTGGATGAAGGAAGATATGCAGCTTTCAAAAAGGAGATGCTCGATTCCATGTCTGTGGGAGAGAAGAGTTGAACCGGAAACTATTAAATTTATAAAAATACTTGAAGAAATGGTATATTTTGTGTATGATGTGTTTTAGTTAATTACAGATTTGGAGGTCCGTTATGGGAATTTTATTGAGTGAAACAACAGAGACAGCAGGCTATAATCCGATTTTGATGATTGTTGTATGGGTTGCTATTTTGGCCCTTATGATGTGGGTCATGGGTGGTTCACAGAGAAAAGAGCAGAAAAGATTGAATGCGATGCTCAGTGAATTGCAGATCGGTGACAGTGTACTGACAACCAGCGGCTTTTACGGTATGGTAATCGATATTTCCGATGATACGGTCATTGTTGAATTCGGTAATAATAAAAACTGCAGAATTCCGATGAACAAAACAGCAATCGCACAGGTTGAGAAGCCCGGTGCGGAATAAGATCATCCTGTTTTTCGATGCTGAGTTTATGAAATGTCACACCTGAAAGATGATTTATCATTTGATGGTGTGATATTTTTTTATCTGTTGTGTGTCGGATACATATATAATAACCAATATTTATAAATGACATTCCATATAGTTATACAAAGGGGTTTAGCTATGAAATGTGTTGATATTTACGGCAGTTTCCTATATGATAAATAAGACAGAGTATCCATGGGAAAAACGGGTACGAGTTAAGGCTATCAAAACAGGGTAGCCGGAGAAACGGAGGAAGAAAAATGGAGTTAAATATTGTTTGTATTCCGGGAGACGGCATTGGGCCGGAGATTGTGGCAGAAGCCAAAAAAGTGCTGGATGCGGTTGGCAGAAAATTCGGTCATACGATGAAATATACGGATATTTTAATGGGAGGTGCATCCATTGATGTGCATGGAGTCCCGCTGACAGACGAGGCCATTGAGACGGCCAAATCCGCAGATGCCGTTTTGATGGGTTCCATAGGAGGAAATACCACGACCAGTCCGTGGTACCGGCTGCCGCCGCAGTTAAGGCCGGAAGCAGGACTTTTAAAGATCAGAAAGGCTTTGAATCTCTTTGCAAATTTAAGACCGGCTGTTTTATATGATGAACTGGCAGGAGCCTGCCCGTTAAAAGAAGAGATTTCCCAAAAAGGCTTTGATATGATGATCATGAGAGAACTGACCGGCGGTTTATATTTTGGTGAGAGAAAGACCGAAGAGGTTGACGGTAAGCTGGTAGCAGTGGATACCCTGACTTATTCCGAAGATGAAATCAGACGGATTGCGGTCAAGGGTTTTGATATTGCCATGAAGAGAAATAAAAAAGTGACCAGCGTGGATAAAGCAAATGTGTTGGATTCTTCCCGGTTGTGGAGAAAAGTTGTGGAAGAGGTTGCAAAGGATTATCCCGAAGTTACATTGGAGCATATGCTTGTGGATAACTGTGCGATGCAGCTTGTGAAAGATCCGGCACAGTTTGATGTGATCCTGACCGAGAATATGTTTGGAGATATTTTATCCGATGAAGCGAGTATGGTAACAGGTTCTATCGGTATGCTGGCATCCGCTTCCCTGAACGATACGAAGTTTGGACTCTATGAGCCCAGCCACGGAAGCGCACCGGATATTGCGGGATTAGACATTGCTAATCCTATTGCGACGGTATTATCCGCATCTATGATGCTCCGCTATTCTTTTGATCTGGATAAAGAGGCAGATGCCATTGACAATGCCGTGAAACAGGTGTTAAAAGATGGCTATCGTACTGTGGATATCATGCCGCAGGATGAAAACGAAAAAATAAAGGTTAAGCAGGTCGGCTGTGCGGAAATGGGAAAACTGCTTGCAGAGAGAATTTAAAATATAAGGAAAAATGAAGCGTGTGATCACATATATGAGAAAGGATGAAATAAGATGAGAAGTGATAGTGTAAAAACAGGGGTTGCACAGGCACCTCACAGAAGTTTGTTTAATGCATTGGGGTATACGGAGGAAGAGCGTCAGAGACCTCTGATCGGTATTGTCTGCTCCTACAATGAGATTGTTCCCGGTCATATGAATCTGGATAAGATCTGTGATGCGGTAAAGATGGGTGTAGCCATGGCAGGAGGTACGCCGGTGATGTTTCCTGCCATTGCGGTTTGTGACGGGATTGCCATGGGACATGTGGGAATGAAATACTCACTGGTAACAAGGGATCTGATTGCCGACAGTACCGAATGTATGGCGATGGCGCATGGCTTTGACGGTCTGGTCATGATACCCAATTGTGATAAAAATGTTCCCGGCCTTTTAATGGCTGCGGCAAGAGTCAATATTCCCACGATTTTTGTTTCCGGCGGCCCGATGCTGGCCGGACATGTAAAGGGACAGAAAAGAAGTCTTTCCAGTATGTTTGAAGCGGTAGGAAGTGTTGCTGCCGGTACGATGTCCATGGAAGACTTGTGTGAATTTGAAGAAAAAGTTTGTCCGACCTGCGGTTCCTGCTCCGGCATGTATACGGCAAATTCCATGAACTGTCTGACCGAGGCATTGGGGATGGGCTTAAAAGGAAACGGCACCATCCCGGCAGTTTACAGTGAGAGAATCCGTCTTGCAAAACATGCGGGTATGAAGATCATGGAACTGGTCGAGAAAAATATCAAGCCGAGGGATATCATGACGGAAAAAGCGTTCCTAAACGCCCTGACCGTGGATATGGCATTGGGATGCTCCACCAACTCCATGCTGCATCTGCCTGCCATTGCACATGAAGCGGGAGTGGAACTGAATCTGGATATTGCCAATGAATTATCCGCAAAGACACCAAACCTCTGCCATCTGGCTCCGGCAGGACCTACCTATATGGAGGATTTAAATGAAGCCGGCGGCGTGTATGCGGTCATGAATGAGCTGAATAAAAAGCATTTGTTATATACCGATCTGATGACGGTTACCGGTAAGACTGTGGGAGAAAATATCGAAGGCTGTGTCAATAAAGATCCGGAAGTGATCCGCCCCATTGACAATCCTTATTCCCAGACAGGCGGCATTGCCGTATTAAAAGGCAATCTGGCTCCGGACAGCGGTGTTGTAAAGCGTTCTGCCGTAGTGCCTGAAATGATGGTACACGAAGGACCGGCAAGAGTATTCGACTGCGAAGAAGATGCCATCGATGCGATCAAAGGCGGCAAGATTGTTGCCGGTGATGTGGTTGTTATCCGATATGAAGGACCAAAAGGCGGTCCGGGTATGAGAGAAATGCTCAATCCCACATCAGCTATTGCGGGAATGGGACTCGGTTCCAGCGTTGCATTGATTACGGACGGCCGTTTTTCCGGCGCTTCCAGAGGTGCTTCCATCGGTCATGTATCACCGGAGGCAGCTGTGGGAGGTCCTATCGCTCTTGTGGAAGAAGGCGATATCATCAGTATCAATATTCCGGAAAATAAACTGGAAGTTAAGATAACCGATGAGGAGATGGCGGCAAGAAAAGCAAAATGGCAGCCGCGTGAGCCTAAGGTAACCACGGGCTATCTGGCACGTTACAGAGAATTGGTTACAAGCGGTAACAGAGGAGCAATCCTGGAGATCAAAAAGGATAACTAAGAGATTATTTCAGATATAAGGGAGAGAAATACCATGCAGTTAACAGGTTCGGAAATTGTAATAGAATGTTTGAAGGAGCAGGGAGTCGATACTGTATTCGGCTATCCGGGCGGAACGATTTTGAATGTATATGATGCGTTGTATAAGCACAGCAATGAGATCAGACATGTGCTGACATCCCACGAACAGGGAGCGGCTCATGCGGCAGACGGTTATGCGAGAGCAACCGGCAGAGTCGGTGTATGTATGGCAACCAGCGGCCCCGGTGCCACCAATCTTGTAACGGGAATTGCGACCGCCTATATGGATTCCATTCCGATCGTTGCGATTACGGCTAATGTTACATTGCCGGCACTCGGAAAAGATTCGTTTCAGGAGGTAGATATTGCCGGTGTTACCATGCCGATCACCAAACACGGTTATATCGTAAAAGACGTGAATCAGCTGGCAGATACGTTAAGAAAGGCATTTTATATTGCCCAAAGCGGCAGACCCGGACCGGTTTTGGTGGATATCACAAAGGATGTGACTGCCAATACGGCGGAATTCACACCCCAAAAACCGATGCCCATAGAGAAGAAATCGAAATATACGGAGGAAGATATTGAGAAGGCTGCGGAATTGATTGCACAGGCAAAGAAACCCTTTGTTTTTGTGGGCGGCGGAGCAATTTCATCCGCTGCTGCAGAGCAGGTAAGGGAACTGGCAAAGAAAATTGATGCGCCTGTCTGTGATTCTCTGTTGGGAAAAGGTGCGTTTGACGGTCACGATCCGTTGTACACAGGCATGCTGGGAATGCACGGTACCAAGGCTTCCAATCTGGGTGTTTCCGAGTGCGATCTGTTAATTGCCCTGGGTGTCAGATTCTCCGACCGTGTTATCGGCAATCCCAAGAAGTTTGCGGAAAATGCCAAAATTATACATATCGATATTGATGCGGCGGAAATCAACAAAAATATCAAGACCGATGCGGCGATTGTCGGTGATCTGAAAGAAATACTGATCAAATTAAACGCAAAAATAGCGGCGAAAGAGCATAAGGAATGGGCGGAACATGTAGAAAGTTATAAAGAGAAATATCCGTTGAAATATGATGAGTCCGTTTTGAGTTGCCCGTATTTCATCGAGCAGCTGGATAAGGCGACCGACGGAAAAGCTATCATAACCACAGATGTAGGACAGCATCAGATGTGGGCTGCACAGTTTTATCAATATTCCGAGCCTAGGACCTTCCTTTCTTCCGGCGGTCTCGGTACCATGGGCTACGGACTGGGAGCCTGTATCGGAGCAAAGCTGGGCAGACCGGATAAGACAGTGATCAACATAGCCGGTGACGGCTGCTTCCGTATGAATATGCAGGAACTGGCTACGGCAAGCCGTTATCAGATACCGATCATTGAGGTTGTAATCAACAATCAGGTGCTGGGAATGGTCAGACAGTGGCAGACTCTGTTTTACGGGCAGCGTTATTCCCAGACTATTCTGAAGGATGAGGTGGATTACTGTAAGGTTGCGGAAGCATTGGGATGCAAGGCATACAGAGTTACCACCAAAGAAGAGGCACTTCCGGCTATTGAGGAAGCCATTGCCTGTGGGAAACCCGCTCTGATTGAAGTTGTGATTCACGAAGACGATAAAGTATTTCCGATGGTATCGCCGGGAGCACCGATCAGTGAAGTGTTTGATGCGGATGATATCAAAGGAGAATAATACAGGAGTAAAGTCCGGCATAGGATAGTGGTAAGGTGGCGGATGACAGGGGATACTTATGAGGAAAAAGATTCTGGCGGTTTTCGGAATTATCATCATCACACCGGTTGTGATGGCTTTGGTAATATATCTGGGACTTGCATGGTACTATTCGGATACTTATATGAACGGTGTCATGATCAACGGCGTGTATGCAGCGGGAATGACACCGGAGGAACTGGATGCGCTGTTATTGGAAAAGACGGATGAAGCATCTTTTACCGTATCGGACAGATTTGGAGAAAATTATGAAATCCCCATTCGGGATATGGATTTTTCGTATACTTATCTGCCGGAATTAAAGAAAATAAAGGCAGGGCAAAATCCCTTTTACTGGGGAATGGCATTGATCACAGGTGAGTGTGAAGACTACACCATTGCTCCGGAAGGCGTATGTGATACGGAAAAACTCCGGAATTATCTGTTGTCTATGGAATTGATCAAAGATCAGGCGGACCCTGATCACATCAGAGTAGAGATTGTAAAAGAAAAAGACGGGTATGTACTGATTGATGATACAGCCAATCTGCTGGATGCGGATATGACGGTAGAAGTCATAGAGGATGCGGTGCTTGCCGGAGAAAGGAATCTGGATCTGGAAAAAGCCGGATGCTATGTGGAAATTGAATATACGGACAACATGCAGAAAACGCTGCAGCTTTGGGAGAAGGTCAGACAGTTACAGGATGTTGAGATTGTTTGTCAGTTTTATGACGGAGATGAAGTGATAGATGCATCCGTAATCAGCGGCTGGATTGCACTGGATGAAAAGGGAGAGTTTCTGCTGGATGAAAATGGGGAACTGATGCTGGATGAAACTGCGGTAGAGGAATATGTTGAGAAACTCGCGAATATGCATGACAGTGTAAACGGACCGTGGACATTTCATCCGACCAGAGGCGGTACGGTAACGATTGAAAAAGGGACATACGGTTATAAACTGAACCAGAAAAAACAGAAAGAGTTTTTGATGGAACAGGTATATGCCCATGAAAGCATCAAAGCCGAGGCGATATACAGCCAGCGCGGGTGGGGAGATGCTGCGGGAGATATCGGGTCCACCTATATAGAGGTGGATATGACCAATCAGATGCTGTATTATTACCGGGACGGCAGGATGGAATTATCGACTCCTGTCGTAACAGGAAATACCTCAAGAGGAAACGGAACACCCCAAAGAGTATGTTATATTTATTATAAACAGAGAAACCGCGTCCTGATCGGCGAGGATTATCGGACGCCGGTATCTTATTGGATGGCCGTCTACGGCAATATCGGTATTCATGATGCCAGTTGGAGAGGAAAATTCGGAGGAACCATCTATAAGACCAACGGATCCCATGGATGTATCAATACTCCGACCAAAGCGGTCAGCCAATTATATGATATGGCTGAGGAAGGAACACCGGTCATTATGTTTTATTAAATTAACCGTTGACGAAAAAAACATAGAAAGGTACAATGGAGTTTAGATTTGTATTTGTTTTCGTACAAAGCGGTTAGTCAGATTTTTATAAGAGGAGGGACCAGACGTGTCCAGAGTTTACAATTTTTCAGCAGGTCCGGCAGTTTTACCTGAAGAAGTATTAAAAGAAGCTGCAGATGAAATGTTAGATTACAAAGGAAGCGGAATGTCCGTTATGGAAATGAGCCACCGCTCCAAAGTTTATGATAGCATTATCAAAGAAGCAGAAGCGGATTTAAGGGAGTTAATGAATATTCCCGATAATTATAAGGTACTGTTTTTACAGGGCGGGGCAAGCCAGCAGTTTGCCATGATTCCCATGAACCTGATGAAAAACAAAAAGGCAGGATACATTGTAACCGGACAGTGGGCAAAGAAAGCTTATCAGGAAGCAAAACTTTACGGAGAAGCAATCGAACTGGCATCCAGTGCCGATCAGACATTTTCCTACATACCCGATTGCAGTGATCTGGATATTCCCGATGACTTGGATTATGTTTATATTTGTGAAAACAATACCATTTACGGTACGAAATACCATACATTACCGAATACCAAGGGACATACGCTGGTAGCGGATGTTTCATCCTGCTTCTTGTCGGAACCCGTTGATGTTACAAAATATGGTGTCATCTATGGCGGTGTCCAGAAAAATATCGGACCGGCAGGTGTTGTGATCTGTATTATCCGAGAGGATCTGATCACGGAAGATGTGCTGCCCGGTACACCTACCATGTTACGCTACAAAATTCATGCAGACGCAGAATCCTTATATAATACACCGCCATGTTACGGTATTTATATTTGCGGCAAGGTTTTCAAATGGATAAAGAAAATGGGCGGACTTTCTGTCATGAAGGAAAAAAATGAAGAGAAAGCAAAGATCTTATATGATTTCCTGGATGAAAGCAAATTGTTCAAAGGTACGGTAGTCAAAGAAGATCGTTCCCTGATGAATGTTCCGTTTGTAACCGGAGATGCGGATCTGGATGCTAAATTTGTCAAAGAAGCCACAGAAGCGGGATTTGTCAATCTGAAGGGTCACAGAACAGTAGGTGGTATGCGAGCATCCATTTACAATGCAATGCCCAAAGAAGGCGTTGAGAAATTAGTTGCATTTATGAAGGATTTCGAAGCAAAAAATGCATAAAATGACAGATAAACAGAAAGAAGGATAAAAAAGTGTTTCAATATTATTGTCTTAATCCGATCGCACAGGTCGGTCTTGATAACTTTGGCGAAGGATATACAAAAACAGATGATCTGAATGCAGCAGACGGTATTCTGGTAAGAAGTGCCGATATGCATTCCATGGAGTTTTCCGATCGTCTGCTGGCAGTTGTCAGGGCAGGAGCCGGAGTCAACAATATTCCCTTGGAGGAGTGTGCAAAGAAAGGTATCGTTGTATTCAATACACCCGGTGCCAATTCCAATGCCGTAAAGGAACTGGTGATCTGCGGTATGTTGCTTGCCTGCCGTGATATTACGGGCGGTATCGACTGGGTAAAATCTCAGACGGATAATGCGGATGTGGCAAAAGCTGCGGAAAAAGAAAAGAAAAAATTTGCCGGAACCGAGATTATGGGCAAAAAGCTTGGTATCATCGGCCTCGGTGCTATCGGTGTCAAGGTTGCAAACGCTGCCAAACATCTGGGAATGGAAGTATACGGCTACGATCCTTATCTTTCCGTGGACGCGGCATGGAATTTAAGCCGTGATGTCAAGCATGTATTAAATGTAGAGGATATTTATAAAGAATGTGATTTTATCACTGTCCATGTACCGGCATTGGATTCCACAAAGGGCATGATCAATAAAGATTCCATTGCAATGATGAAAGACGGTGTCGTGATTTTAAACTTTGCAAGAGATGTCCTTTGTAAAGAGGAGGATGTTCTGGAAGGAATTGCTTCCGGTAAGATCCGCAAATATGTAACAGATTTTCCCAACACCATTACAACCGGAAAAGAAGGCTGTATCGTAACGCCGCATATCGGTGCTTCTACAGAAGAATCCGAGGATAACTGTGCTGTTATGGGTGTCAAAGAAATGGTGGATTATCTGGAGAACGGAAATATCAAAAACAGTGTCAACTATCCGGCACTTGATATGGGTGTATGTACAAAGGCAGGCCGTGTGGCAGTATTCCATAAAAACATTGCCAACATGATTACAAAACTGGCAGGATGTTTTGGCGATGTCAATATTAATATTTCCGATATGAGCAATAAATCGAGAGGCGATTTCGCCGTGTCCATGTTTGATATTGAAGCACCTGCAACAGAAGACGTGATCAAGCAACTATCTGCAATTGATGGCGTGTTCCGTGTCCGTGTGGTAAAATAAAATGGTATTGCTAGAAGGGGCTGAGTACATTTGCCCCTTCTTTTTTTCGTGGTGATATTTAACTTGCTGTTGTGATTGAATGAAAGCCGGACTTTGTATATAATAAAATACATAGTGATATATTGATTATATTAACGGGGGAAAAGGAATGGAACAGTATTTGATCTGGAAAGTTTTGGAAATAGAAGAGACCAAAGATGAGAATATCATCAGGCAGGCATATCGCCGGAAACTGTCGGACGTAAATCCCGAGGAAGATCAGGCCGGATTTATGCGTTTGCGGGAAGCTTATGAGCAGGCGCTGGCTTTTGCCGCACAGGACGAAGTAAAAAGCGATGATATGGAAGCCTTAAAAAACGGCAGTGAAGTGGATCAATGGATTTATCGCATCAACCGGATTTATGAAGATGTGGATAAGCGGCGTGATCCGGCTAAGTGGCAGGAAGCATTTGAAGCGGATATCTGCAATGAACTGGATCTGGATTCGGAAATATCGGAACGACTTCTTGTTTATATTATGAGCCACCATTATATGCCGATGGAAGTGTGGCAGACCATTGATGCCAAGTTTCACTATGTGGATGATGTGGAACTCTTAAAAGAGAAATTTCCTGAGGATTTTTTAAATTATGTGCAATATAAGGTTTCCCACGAAGAATTTATTGATTTTACCATATTCGGCGGAGATACCACGGAGCATGTGGATGATTATTTGTACAAATATTTCGATCTGAAAAATCTCTGTGACAGAACCGACGGCACAAATCCGGAGGAAATATCTGCGGCGGTTAAAGCTCTGGATGATTATGATGTCTATTATCCCTATGCGGATGTGGAAAAAGTCCGGTATTACATATTGACGAAAACGGATGAGAATCTGCAAAAAGCGGTGGAATTGGCAGATTCCCTTTATAGCGAATATCCCGATAATCCCTATATTGCCTATTATTGCGGAGAGGCAATGGAAAAAAGCGGACATATCCGGGAAGCGGAAGAAATTTGGCAAAAGCTTTTGGATGAAGACCAGGATCACTATATGGCAAAATACGGCATTGCCAAAATTATGGCAGACAGAGGAGAATTGGCAGAAGCAAAGGAATACTGTCTGGATCTTTTGGATATTGATGACCGTAGCCAGGATTTAAGGGAATTTCTGGATCGTCTGAATGAAAAACTGATCGTGATATATAAAGAAAAGCTGGCTGAAAATGCCGATGATTTTGAAACAACCAATAAGCTGGCATGGTGTTATTTTCAGATGCAGGATTTCAAGGCTGTAGAAAATTTGTTAAACGGCCTGGATGAAAAATATCATGAGGAATATGATTATATCAATCTGATCGGCAGAAATTATCTTGCCATGGATGAATATGATAAGGCCATGCAGTATCTGCCCAAGTGGAGGGATATGATAGAGGCAACCGTGGATGACGGTTCCAAAGAAGCAAAAAAGCGGCTGAACAGGAGAGGATTTTCCTATTTTGCCATCGGATATTGTCAGTGGAATCAGAACCTGATTGCAGAGGCAACGGAAAATCTATATAAGAGCTTTGAGCTGGAGGATAAGCTGCTGACAAAGCTTTCCTATATGGATCAGATGGCGCTGTTTTATCTGGATGCCGGCAGCTACGATCAGGCGATTGAGATGTGTAATCAGGTAATTGCACAGGACCGCAATTATTTCCCGGCATATGTGAAGAGACAACAGGCATATTATGAGCAAAAAAACGGTCAGGGTATCATTGATGACTTTTATGAATGTATCAGAATCTATCCGGGATATGTGAAACCATATGTACTTGCTTATAAAACCTTTTACTTTTACAGACAGTACGAAGATGCCGAAGGAATTTGGAAGAGAGCGGAAGAAGCGGGATTAAAAAGCGATGAAATGCAGCTTTACCGTTTTAAGATACGGAGAATGACCCGGACGGGAAAAGAGAACTGGCAGAAAACCCTTGGGGAAATGATTAAATTCAGGGATCAATATTTTGCACGGTTGAATGAAAAAAGGGAGGAAAACCAAGAGGAGGAAAGTGACCTGGAAGAACCTGCAGAACTGTATCTGGAAATCGGTTTGCTTTATTGGAATCTGGATGATATCAATGCTGCAATGAGAACTGTGGAGGAAGGTTTACATAAATATGGAGATCATATCAATCTGCTATGGTTAAAAGGCGATCTGTTGATGGATACCAAGGATGAAAACGGTGCATTGCATTGCTACCGCAAGATTGCGGAAACAGAGCCCGACAATGCCAATATCCACATTAACATCGGCAAATGTCTGGATAAGCTGGGATTGCAAAAAATGAATGACAGGGCAGAAAAAGCAATTTTAGAATATCAGAAGGCATATGAATTAAATCCCAACCATTCGGAAGTGAATTTTCTGTTGATGCGGATGTATAAGCGTAAATTTCTGCACTGCCGTTCCGATAAGGAGTCTTATAAAAAGGCACTGTTTCATGCGAATGCCCAGTTGGAACTGACAGAAGATGCCTATTATTATATTGAGCGCGGACTGTTATATGAAGAGGCACATGAGTTGGAACAGGCGCTGGCTGATTTCCTCAAGGCAGCCAAAATGGAACCTGATAACATCTATGCACACAATAATGCGGCGAATGTCTATTGCAATATGAAGAAATATGAGGAAGCGCTTCGGGAACTGCGAATCGCACTCAGCCTTCCGAATGAAGGACAGAGTGTATGGGTGTTTTCCGGTATGGCTGACGCATACGAGGGTATGGAAAATTATCAGAAAGCCATTGAATATACTCAAAAACAGTTGGAATTTGTACCCAGAAGCAGTTTCTTACTAAATAACCTTGCAAGAAGGTACTGTAAACAGAAACAGTATCAGAAGGCAAGGGAAGTATACGCTAACATGTTTCAGAATAATCTGATGGAAGGCTGGCGGGTCCAGTGTGAAAAAGCAGAATGCTACAGTATGGAAGGCCGGGAATCGGAGGCGGAAAAATGCTATCAGAATGCAATCCGGCAGGAGCAGGGAAATCAGAAAGTACTTTTGGAATGCTATCGGCGAATGGGAGACTTTTATCATCATACGGATGCTTTCAAAAAAGCAATAGATGCTTATCTAAAATGCATTGAGTTGGTGAATAATCTGGATGAAAGAATTGTTGCAAACCGGTATTTTGATATTGCGGAGTCCTATCATGATATGGGAGATCGATATCAGGCAGCTGTATATGCACATAAATATCTGGATCTGATTATAAAGTTGGATGGCAGTCCGGAAAACAGGATTTGGGACGATAAGAAGTATAGTATGGTGAGAGCATATTATATTGCCTACGCATTTGTTATGACCGGTGATCTGGAACAGGCAGAAAAATACCAGAATATTGTTTGGAATTGTTATCCCTGTGATGAGTGTTACATGAAAGAATGCAGCGAAGCATATTATGGCTGGGGATTGATCCGGGAAGCACAGGGAAGGCTTGCGGAAGCCGTAGAGTATATGGAAAAGGCGGCAGTGATTTCGGATGGATATGTCTGCGGCTGTGACAGCAGACGGGCATTAAAACGGATCCGGAAAAAGATGGCGGCGATGTCCGGCAATACACCTGATGCAGCGGCAGAGAATGCGGCAGTAGCACAGAATGCGGAAATGCTTCAAAATTCCGCAGATTCCGGGAAGAAAGGGATTCTGAATTTCTTTAGGAAGAAAAAATAAAGGCAGCACGGAAATGGAGATATAAAATGATTGTAGGAATAGACTTGGGAACAACCAACAGCCTGGTGGCATACTTTACGGATGACGGACCGAAGATCATACCCAACAGGCTCGGGAAAAATCTGACACCTTCTATTGTCAGCATTGATGAAGATGAACAGGTATATGTGGGAGAAACAGCCAGGGAAAGAATGCTGCTGCATCCCGACAGTGCCGCTGCCGTTTTCAAACGGGATATGGGAAGCGACCGCAGATTTCAGCTTTTACATAAGCAGTTTCGTCCCGAGGAATTGTCCGCACTGGTGCTGAAGGCACTGAAAGAGGACGCGGAAGCTTATCTGGGGGAACCGGTAACGGAAGCCGTTATCAGCGTTCCGGCTTATTTTAACGATGACAGGAGAAAGGCGACAAAGCGGGCGGGGGAGCTGGCAGGATTAAAAGTTGAGCGCATTATCAGCGAACCTACGGCGGCCGCTATTGCTTACGGTTTGTACCAGAGCCATGAAAATGCCAAGTTTTTGGTATTTGATTTGGGCGGCGGAACCTTTGATGTATCGATTCTGGAATTGTACGATTCCATTATCGAGGTACGTGCGGTAGCGGGAGATAATTTCTTGGGAGGAGAGGATTTTACCCATGTGCTGGAAGATTTATTTTTTGATAAGCACAAAGAAATCGACAAAGAGAAATTATCTTTTCAGACGTTGCGCCATATCAGTAAGCAGGCTGAAATCTGTAAAAAAGGGTTTTCTGACAGCAATACATCCAAAATGGTATGCAACATTGACGGACAAACTGTTGAAATGGGCATTACCATAGAAGCTTATGAAGCTGCATGTGAAGAACTGTTGGATAAAATGAAACAGCCGATCAAACGTAGTCTGGCAGATGCCCATATCAAGATTAAAGATATTGATAAAGTCGTTTTGGTAGGCGGTGCTACCAAACTGTCCTTTGTCAGAAGGTTTGTGGGGAAGATTTTCCGTACCATTCCCGATACCAATATCAATCCCGACGAGGCTGTTGCTTTAGGTGCGGCTGTGCAGGCAGCCATGAAGGAACGCAACTCCATGATTAAAGAAGTCATTCTGACGGATGTGTGTCCCTTTACGCTCGGAACCGAGGTCGTACTGGAACGGGAGGAAAATGTATATGAAGGCGGACATTTCTGCCCGATCATCGAAAGAAATACAACCATTCCGGCAAGCCGTACCGAACGGTTATATACCGTTCGCGATAATCAGACCAAATTGCGGGTGAAAATTCTTCAGGGCGAAAGCCGTTTCGCTGCAAATAACCTGCTGCTCGGTGAAATTACGATCAAGATACCGGCTGCAAAAGCGGGAGAAGAACCGGTAGATGTGACTTATACCTATGACATCAATTCCATTCTGGAGGTGGAGATTAAAGTGGTTTCCACCGGAGAAAAAGTGAAACAGATCATCAAGGGCGGACACACGGATATGAGCGATGAAGAAATCGAAGAACGTATGAAAGAAATCGCTTATTTGAAGATTCATCCCAGGGAAAAGGAAGAGAATAAACTTCTTCTGTTGAGGGGAGAACGTCTGTATGAAGAAAGCCTCGGAAATGACCGCCGGATGGTTGAGCGTGCCTTACAGAAATTTGATGATGCCTTAAATACCAGAGACAATGCAAAGATTGAAGAAGCCCGGGAAGAATTTCGGATCTTTTTGAAGAATTTTATGGAAGAGATATAATGCTTCCAATATTGTTATAAGATAAGTCATGATATAGTTTGCTCCGCATCCGAAACGGGTGCGGAGCTTTTTTGGACATAAAATTCCCAATTTCAATAAACAGAAAAATTCATATCGTCGGCTTCCGGTATATCCTGCAGGGTCTCCTGTAATTTTTCTTCGGTTTTTACCATAGCTTCCGATGCCAGATCCATGTAGCGGATAAAAATATCCTCCACACTGCTGCCGGTTTCTTCGGCAATTTCTTTTAAAACCGGCATCAAACGATCCAACTGGATACTGATCTGGGTTTTTTGAGGATCAATATCTGCACAGACATCGTTGGCATAGCTTGTAATCCGGTCCAAAAACTCTTTATCCTGGTCTGTCATGTTACTTCAACTCCTTTATGGTTGATTTTAGCATGTAACGAGCTGTGTGTCAAAAGACAGGTCTTTTTTCCCTTGTTTTAGATGTGCGTATTTGGTAAAATAAAAAATATATTATATAAAATTGGTCGGAGGTAATTATGGCAGATATCAGACCGTTTTCGGCAATCAGACCCGCAAAGGGAATGGAAGCTGAGATTGCAGCACTGCCTTATGATGTTTACAGCAGGGCAGAGGCAAAAGAAATAGTAAAAGACAGGAAAAATTCTTTTCTGAATATTGATCGTGCGGAGACACAGTTTCCCGATGATGTGGATACATATGCAGACTGCGTCTATGAGAAAGCAAATGAATTGCTGTGGGGAATGATCAATGAAGGAAAGTTTATCAGAGAGCAGGCGCCATGCTATTATATCTATCAGTTGGAAATGGAAGGGCGCAGACAGACCGGTATTGTGGCATGCAGCAGTGTAGATGATTACAGAAACGGATGCATCAAACGTCATGAGAATACACGGGCGGATAAAGAAGTTGACCGCATCCGCCATGTGGATACCACCAATGCCCAGACCGGACCGATTTTTCTGGCATACCGGCATAACGACAGGCTGCAGGAAATTGTTGAAAAAATACTCCGGACAGCACCGGTCTATGATTTTGTCGCGGAAGACGGCATTGCCCACAGGGTATGGCTGATTGATCGGAAAGAAGACATAGACGTCGTGTATGATGCCTTTGGTGCGATGGACAGTATTTATATTGCGGACGGGCATCACAGATGTGCATCTGCCGTAAAAGTGGCGCTGAACAGAAGAAGCTGCTTCCCGGAAGATGCGGAAAATGAGGCATATAATTATTTCCTTTCGGTATTGTTCCCGGATGATGAATTGAAGATATTGGATTATAACAGAGTTTTAAAAGATCTCAACGGGATGACACCGGAAGAATTAAAGGAACGGTTGGGAGAGCATTTTACTGTGGAGGCAGCCGACGAAGCTCCGTACAGGCCGAAGAAAAAAGGTGAATTCGGTATGTATCTGGAACATCAATGGTATGTTGTCACGGCAAAAGAAAGTATTTTGAGCAATGATGCGGTGGATGGTCTGGATGTATCTGTTTTGCAGACCTATGTGTTGGACGGATTATTCGGCATCAAAGATCCCAAAACGGATCAACGGATTGAATTTGTCGGCGGAATCCGTGGGCTGAAGGAACTGGAAGACAGAGTTGACGGCGGAGCCGCTTGTGCATTTTCCATGTTTCCGACTTCCATCGGCGAATTGTTTGCAGTAGCTGATGAAGGCAGACTGATGCCGCCAAAATCCACATGGTTTGAGCCGAAGTTGAGAAGCGGATTATTTATTCACGATATCACAAGGGGAGAGAAACAATATGAATAATAAATTATACAAATTAATGGACTGGGCAGCAATTGAAGCAATTGTATATTCGGAGGAGGATGATCCGCATAAGATATTGGGCATTCACTCGGTTAGCGGAGGCAAACTTGCTCAAACATTTTATCCGGGAGCGGTAGAGGCTGTTCTGCATACGAAAAATAAGGATTATCCTATGGAAATGGCAGATGAAGAGGGCTTTTTTGCCGTTCTCATACCGAAAAATGTTTCGACGGAAAAATACAGCTTTACCGTAACGATGGAAGACGGAACCACAAAAGATTTTTATGATCCCTATGGTTTTGAACCGGTCATCAGCAAAAAGGATGCGGAAAAATTTAATGCGGGCATTCACTATGAAATCTATCATCTGTTGGGAGCGCATTCCTATGTGATTGACGGTATCCATGGTGTATTGTTTGCCGTGTGGGCACCCAATGCCATGCGTGTCAGTGTTGTAGGTGATTTTAACCATTGGGACGGCAGGGTTCATCAGATGAGAAGGCTCTGGAATTCCGGCATCTTTGAACTGTTCATTCCTATGGCAAATGTGGGAGATCACTATAAATATGAGATTAAGGCAAAGGGCGGACTGACTTTCTTAAAAGCCGATCCGTATGCTTCCTATAGTCAGAAGAGACCGGAAAATGCTTCCATTGTATATGATCTGACCGGTTTTTCATGGACGGATGATGCATGGATGGAACAGCGGGAAAAATGGGATGTCCATAAAAATCCCATGAGTATTTTGGAAGTACATCTGGGTTCCTTTGCAAAACCGGAGGACGGCAGGGATTTTTATACCTATAAAGAGCTTGCACCGAAAATTGTTTCCTATGTGAAAGAAATGGGATATACCCATATTGAACTGATGCCTGTGATGGAACATCCTTTTGATGCATCCTGGGGCTATCAGGTGATCGGATATTATTCCCCAACATCCCGTTACGGAACACCGGAGGATTTCCGGTATTTCATGAACATGATGCATGAAAACGGGATTGGTGTTATCCTGGATTGGGTTCCGGCGCATTTTCCAAGAGATACCCATGGGCTGTCCAATTTTGACGGTACCTGTCTGTATGAGCATGCGGATCCGAGAAAGGGCTCCCATCCGCATTGGGGCACGCTGATCTTCAATTACGGCAGACCGGAAGTGAAAAATTATCTGATCGCCAATGCACTTTATTGGGCAAAAGAATTCCATGCCGACGGTATCCGTATGGATGCGGTAGCCTCTATGCTGTATCTGGATTATGGCAAAAAGGACGGAGAATGGGTAGCCAATATGTATGGCGGCAAAGAAAATCTGGAAGCAATGGAATTTTTAAAACATCTGAATAGTATGATGAAGAAGGAAGCTCCTTCTGTCATGATGATTGCCGAAGAATCTACGGCGTGGCCGAATGTGACCGGAGAGGTAAAGAAAGACGGTTTGGGCTTCGATTATAAATGGAATATGGGCTGGATGAATGATTTTTTGGACTATATGAGATGCGATCCGCTGTTCAGAGCCGGCAGGCATGGAGAATTGACCTTCAGCATGATTTATGCCTACAGCGAGAAATTTATTTTGGTATTGTCTCATGATGAAGTCGTTCACGGAAAAGCATCCATGATCGGTAAAATGCCCGGAGATGTACCGGAAAAATTTGCAAATCTGCGTGCCGCATATGGTTTTATGATGATGCATCCCGGCAAGAAACTGCTGTTTATGGGGCAGGATCTTGCGGAATTTGATGAATGGAACGAGGAGCGCAGCCTGGAATGGGATCTGCTGCAATATGATGATCATAAAAAGCTGAATCAATATGTGGCCGCATTAAATCAATTTTACAGACAGCATCCTGCATTATATGAGCTGGATGAGTCTGCAGACGGTTTTGAATGGATCAACAATATTTCGGCAAATGAAAATATCATTGTATTTCTGAGAAAGACCAAAAAGGAAAAAGAAACACTGTTAGTTGTATGCAACTTTTCCGGTGTCAACAGGGAAGACTATAAGATAGGCGTACCTTTCCCCGGCAAATACAAAGAGGTGTTCAATTCCGATGCCAAAAAGTATGGCGGTAACGGATTTGTAAATACAAAATCCATAGCCAGCAAAGAAGATGAGTGCGATGAAAGAGAAGAATCCATTCGAATAAAATCTCCGGCATTCAGCGTTACGGTATTTTCCTACACACCATTTACGGCAAAAGAAAAAGAAGAAATAGAAAAACAAAAAGAATTGGAAAGACAGCGCAGATTGGAAGAAGAGCGCAGGAGAAAAGCGATTGAAGCAGAAACGGTGGCAAAAACCGCCGCAAGAGAAGCACGCGAAAAAGCAGAGGAAGCCGACCGGCTGGCCAAAGAAGCATTGAAACGGGCCATGGAAGAAGCCCAATATGCACAGGAACTCGAGAAAAAAGCAAAGAAATTGGAAGAGCAGCGTAAAAAAATTGAGGTGGAAAAAGCGTGAATTATGTTTACGAGATACTGGCTGTAGACAATATGTCTCCGGAGGAGGTTGAGAAGGAAATCGGTTTGATCAAACAGTTCCTCCAACAACTTCCGCAAAAGGCATTGAATCTGGGGGTCAGGATTTTATTGGCGGTTATTTTTCTGCTGATTGGTATCTGGCTTATAAAAGTGATCAGGAAAATATTGAAAAAATCTTTAAACAGAGCATCCGTGGACATCGGTGTTATCCAGTTTCTGGATTCCTTTACCAAAGTATGTCTGTATGTGATACTTGGCTTTATGATTGCCGGAAGCTTCGGTCTGGATGCCGCAAGCATAGTGGCGGTGGTCGGTTCTGCCGGTGTCGCACTGGGGCTGGCACTGCAGGGAAGTCTGTCCAATTTTGCAGGCGGTGTCCTGATATTATTGCTGAAACCTTTTAAAGTGGGAGATTATATCAGAGAGGATTCCAAAGGAAATGAAGGAACGGTTGTGGAAATACAGATGTTTTACACCAAGCTTCTGACCTTTGACGGGAAAACGGTTATTCTGCCGAACGGTACACTGGCCAATACCAGCCTTGTGAATTATACGGCGGCAAGTTTCCGCAGACTGGATCTGACGGTCGGGATTTCTTATGATTCCGATATCGGAAAAGCAAAAGAAATTTTGAAAAACCTGATCGACACAAATCCGCTGGTATTGCAGGATAAAGACAAAATTGTTGTGGTTGACGAACTGGCAGACAGTTCGGTTACCATGGCTGTCAAATGTCATGTAAAAACAGAAGATTATTGGACACTGCGCGGACAGTTGCTGGAAGACATTAAATTATCTTTTGACAGAGAAGGAGTTGCCATTCCCTTTCCGCAAGTGGATGTGCACCTTGAAAACTGCGGCGAATAAAAAATAAATTTTTGTTGTTGCACAAAAACCAAAGATTGTATATAATAGCACTTGGTAATTGTGCCAAGCTGAAATAGCTCAGTTGGTAGAGCACTTCACTCGTAATGAAGGGGTCGTGGGTTCGAGTCCCATTTTCAGCTTTTTATGAAACTGCCTTTAAATCCATGTCGGACCGGCAGTTTTTTTGATTCAAATATTGTAGATATGATAAAAATTAAAAAAGAATAAACTCTATTGACACACAAATTTTTCGGAAGTATCGTTTTATTTAAACAGAGGAGGCATAGCTATGGACGAAATCAGAACAGAAGAAAAGCAAAATGACATTGCCTTACTGGCAAATAATTTTGCAAGCCGGTCTTTTAAAATGAACAGAGAGTATACACAAAAGCTGTTTCAGAAGATGTCAACGTCGGATTATGTGGCAATGTGGATCCTGTCCCGAAGCATGGAATCGGGAAATGCCGAATCCAAAATTTATCTGGAAGATATTGCAGAAAAACTGAAACTTCCTATGGGGAAAGTTTCAAAAATTGTGAAAGAACTGCAAGCCAGAGGATTGGTGAAATGGAAACATGACGGTGCCGGAGAAGAGGGAACCTATGTCATGATTACGGAAAGCGGTATCAGTTCGGCAATCGAGCAACAGAAAATTCTGGAAAAATTCTATAAAACCGTGATTGAGGAATACGGAGAAGAGCGGTTTATTCAGTTGCTGGGGCAGATTGCGGAATTGGAAGAACTGATGAACCGTGTTATAGATGAGATAGGAGGAAATTAGATGGGATACGGTGATTTTGCAGAATATGCGGCAGAGAAAGAAAACTTATGTAAAAAGAATGATATGATTTCGGATAAGCTGTTTCGGGAATACGGCGTAAACCGGGGACTCCGGGACGAAAACGGAAAAGGGGTTCTGACAGGGCTTACCAAAATATCCAAGATCGTTTCCTTTCAAAATATAAACGGAAAATCCATACCTTGTGAAGGAGAATTGTGGTATCGGGGATATCGGATCAATACATTGATCAATAATCTGCAGGAAAATGAATATGGATTTGAAAAAACGGCATATTTATTACTTTTCGGTGAAATGCCGGATGAGAGTGAACTTGCGGAATTTAAGAAGATTTTGGGAGAAGCAAGGGATCTTCCCACCAATTTTACCAGAGATGTCATCATGAAAGCGCCGTCCAAAGATATCATGAATTCCATGACGAGAAGTATTCTGACATTGGCCTCTTATGATGAAAAAGCTGCCCTCAACAGTATTGATAACAGCATTCGTCAGTGTATTCAGTTGATTGCCATTTTTCCGATGCTGGCAGCCTACGGGTATCATGCATATAACCATTATGAAAATAATGCGAGCATGTATATACACAGACCGGATCCGGAACTGTCCACGGCAGAGAATTTCCTTAGGATGCTCAGAGCTGACAGTGATTATACGCAGCTGGAGGCAAAGGTGCTGGATGTGGCGCTGATGCTTCATATGGAGCACGGAGGAGGGAATAATTCTACATTTACAACGAGAGTAGTGACCTCTTCGGGATCCGATACTTATTCGGCGATTGCTGCAGCCATGTCATCCTTGAAAGGACCGAAACACGGCGGAGCCAATATTAAGGTCATGGAAATGATGGAAGATATCAGGGCGCATGTCTTCGATTGGGCGGATTATGAGGAAGTAAAGGCCTATCTGAAAAAGATATTGGACGGAGATGCTTTTGACGGAAAAGGCCTGATTTACGGAATGGGGCATGCGGTCTATTCCATTTCCGATCCGAGGGAGCGTATGCTTAAGTCCTATGTGGAACAACTTGCAACAGAGAAAGGCAAGGAAAAAGATATGACATTGTATCGCATGATTGAAGAAGCCGCACCGGAAGTTATAGCCGAAAAACGTCATATTTTTAAAGGCGTCAGCCCCAATGTGGATTTTTACAGCGGATTTGTTTATGATATGCTCGGCATTCCGATGGAATTGTATACACCGCTTTTTGCCATTGCCAGAATTGTTGGCTGGAGCGCACACCGCATAGAAGAACTGGTGGGAATGAACAAGATCATACGTCCTGCCTATATGAGCGTTATGGAAGAGAAAGAATAGAAGAAAATAAAAAAAGGGCTGCCTGCCTGTATGATGATATATCATCATACAGGCAGGTCTGTTTTATATTATATATTTAGATGTTCATGGTAATGTTTTTTTCCAGTTTTTGTATTATGAAGTAAAGTCCGTATGCAATGATGCATAAAATAATAATAGACGAGATGACCATATCCAGTTTAAAAACCTGTGTGCCGTAAATGATCAGATATCCGAGGCCCCGTCTTGCTGCCAGAAACTCGCCGATGATAACGCCAACAAGAGAAAGCCCGATATTTACTTTCATGGAATTGATTAGTGTCGGGACGGAATATGGAATGACGATACGGGTATAAATATCCCATTTGTTACCGCCTAGCGTCAGGATCAGCTTTTCCATTTCAGGGTTTGTCTGGTGAAACTGGGTATACAGACTGATTATGGAGCCGAATATGGCAACGGAAATACCTGCTACGATAATGGTTTTCATGCCGGTGCCCAGCCATACAATGAATAATGGTGCCAAAGCGGATTTTGGCAGGCTGTTTAAAATAACCAGAGCCGGTTCGAAAATAGCTGCCAGAGATTTGGAAAACCAGAGCAGCGAAGCAAAAAAAATCGTTAAAAGCATGACAAAAAGGAAACTCAGGATTGTTTCCAACAGGGTATAGCCGATATGAGTAAGAAGCTCGCCGGTTTTACCCATAGAAAAAATACATTTAATAATACGGGAAGGAGAACTGAAAAAGAAAGAATCGATCCATTCCAGATCGGCTGCAACTTCCCACAACGCAATAAACAGGATAAATACCAAAACACGGAAGAATTTGATCTTTCGATGGTATGTTTCCAGGGAAATCAAATATTGTTTATGCTGTTCGCTCATTCGGGGGATTCATCTCCTTCCATAATATTTGAAAATATTCTCCGAATTTGGGATGCTCCCTGACGGCAAGAGACCCTTTTTCTTTACCGGGGATGTCAATATCCATGATTCTTATGACCTTTGCGGGTCTGGCGGATAATACAATGATTTTGTCGGATAAGCTGATTGCTTCGGAGAGGTCGTGCGTCACTAAGATGGCTGTTTTGTTCTCCCGCCGTATGATCTTGCCGATATCATCAGCCACTAAAAGTCTGGTCTGATAATCGAGGGCGCTAAAAGGTTCATCCAGCAGGAGCGTATCGGGATTCAATGCAAGTGTGCGGATCAAAGCTGCGCGCTGCCGCATTCCGCCGGACAATTGTCCGGGGTATTTATCCCGAAACTGGGATAATCCATATTTATATAATAATTCTTCCAATCGTTTTTTAGTGGAAGAATTCCATGTTTTGTGAATGGAAGGTCCCAGAGAGATATTTTTCCAGATGGTGTTGTAAGGCAGTAACAGATCCTGTTGAAACATATAACCGAAAGAAACATTCGGATCAACGCAGATGGTGCCGGCTTCTGCATGGATCAATCCGGCAAGAATGGAGAGTATCGTGGACTTACCACAGCCGCTGGGTCCTACCAGGGAAACAAATTCACCTTTTGATACTGTAAAAGAAATATCGGAAAGCGCTTCGATTTCACCATCGGGACGATGATAGGAAAAAGAAACGCCTTGTAATGCAATATAGGGTTCCATGAATATTTCCCTCCTTTTTTACTAATGTATGTTGAAAAAATGACTTTGTGAGGGGTTTTTGGTATGTATTCCTTGAAAAAACAAAGCCGATATGATATTATCAAATTTAGTTTTAACATGAATTTGGAGGATGAATATCATGGCACAGCTTTGGGGAGGACGCTTTACGAAGGATACGGATGAATTGGTATACCGTTTCAATGCATCGATTTCCTTTGATCAAAAATTCTTTCAGCAGGATATTGAAGGCAGCATTGCCCATGTAGTCATGCTTCATAAACAGGGGATATTGACCACGGAAGAGAAGAATGCCATTGTCAAAGGCCTGACAGGGATCCGTGAGGATGTGGAAAACGGTAAGCTTTTGATTACGGATGAATATGAAGATATTCACAGTTTTGTTGAGGCAAACCTGATAGACAGGATCGGGGATACAGGGAAAAAGCTGCATACCGGACGCAGCCGTAACGATCAGGTTGCACTGGATATGAAATTATATATCCGTTCCGAAATCGTAAATGTGGATGAGATATTAAAAGAGTTGTTGACAACCCTCCTTCATATCATGGAGGAAAATACAGAGACCTATATGCCGGGCTTTACTCATTTGCAAAAGGCGCAGCCGGTAACGCTGGCTCATCATATGGGTGCATATTTTGAAATGTTTAAACGCGACAGACTGCGTATGCGGGATATTTATCACAGAATGAATTACTGTCCTTTGGGAGCAGGGGCCCTCGCCGGTACGACATATCCGCTGGATCGTGTCTATACTGCTTCTTTATTGGGATTTGAAGGACCGACCTTAAACAGCATGGATTCTGTTGCGGACAGAGATTATGTCATAGAGTTTTTGAGCGCATTATCCACAATCATGATGCACCTAAGCCGTTTCAGTGAGGAAATCATCATCTGGAATTCCAACGAATACAGGTTTGTGGAGATTGACGATGCTTATTCCACGGGAAGCAGCATTATGCCCCAGAAAAAGAATCCCGACATTGCCGAGCTTGTCAGAGGCAAAACGGGGCGGGTATACGGAGCGCTTATGTCCATGTTGACGACATTAAAGGGCATCCCGCTTGCATATAATAAAGACATGCAGGAGGATAAAGAACTGACCTTTGATGCCATTGATACGGTCAAAGGCTGTCTGTCTCTCTTTAACGGAATGATTTCTACAATGAAGTTCCGCAAGGATGTGATGGAAGCGAGTGCCATGAACGGCTTTACCAATGCCACGGATGCAGCGGATTATCTGGTGAATCACGGGGTTCCTTTCCGGGATGCCCACAGTATTATCGGTAAGCTGGTGTTAACCTGTATTGAAAAGAATAAAGCCATATTGGATTTGACCATGGAGGAGTTTAAAGAGATCAGCGATGTCTTTGAACCGGATATTTATGATGCGGTCAGCTTAAAGACCTGTGTGGAAAAAAGATTGACGGTTGGCGCACCCGGCAAAGCTGCCATGGATAAGGTGATCGCTATGGAGAAAGAATATCTGCAAAGCGATTGGAAGGACAAAGATATGATTTATTAAGCGGTTTTGCGCTTATAAATAAAGTTACAAAACAAAATGAGGAGATTGGAAAAATGAGTGAGAAGTTAAAAGTCGGTATTTTAGGCGGAACAGGTATGGTAGGACAGAGATTTATTTCGCTGCTGGAGAATCATCCGTGGTTTGAAGTGACCACCATCGCAGCAAGTCCCAGATCCGCCGGAAAGACTTACGAGGAGGCTGTAGGCGGCAGATGGAAAATGGATACGCCCATGCCGGAAGCCGTTAAAAATATTGTTGTAAAAAATGTAAATGAAGTGGA
Source organism: Lachnospiraceae bacterium (assembly GCA_051877575.1). GTDB lineage: Bacteria > Bacillota > Clostridia > Lachnospirales > Lachnospiraceae > UBA2882. The sequence continues at coordinate 260,384 of JBJEJA010000028.1, forward strand.
AGAAGTGGCTGCAGAAGTGGATTTTGTTTTTTCTGCCGTTGATATGACAAAAGAAGAAATCAGGGCAATCGAAGACGCTTATGCAAAGACGGAGACACCTGTAGTTTCCAATAATTCCGCACACAGATGGACACCGGATGTACCTATGATTATTCCGGAGATCAATCCGGAGCACACCGATGTGATCGAGGCACAGAAAAAACGTCTGGGCACAACAAGAGGTTTTGTTGCGGTAAAACCCAACTGTTCCATCCAAAGTTATGCACCTGTATTATATGCATGGCGTGAATTTGAACCATATGAAGTCATCGCTACCACATATCAGGCTATTTCCGGTGCGGGAAAAACATTTAAGGATTGGCCCGAAATGGTGGAAAACATCATTCCCTATATCGGCGGCGAAGAGGAAAAGAGCGAAAAAGAACCCTTGAGAATTTACGGTAAAGTGGAGAACGGACAGATTGTTCCCGCCACAGAGCCTAAGATTTCCTGCCAGTGTATTCGTGTCCCTGTATTAAACGGACATACAGCTGCGGTATTTGTGAAATTCAGAAAGAAACCTACCAAAGAGCAGTTGATTGAGAAACTGGTTTCCTTAAAAGGACTTCCGCAGGAGTTGGAACTGCCTTCGGCTCCGAAACAGTTTATTCAATATATGGAAGAGGATAACAGACCGCAGGTGAAAGCCGATGTGGATTATGAAAGAGGAATGGGAATATCCATCGGACGCTTGAGAGAAGATACCATTTATGATTACAAATTCGTAGGGTTATCCCATAATACGGTCAGAGGTGCAGCAGGCGGTGCGGTGCTTTGTGCCGAGTTGTTAAAGGCAAAAGGTTTTATTAACAAAAAATAATCTGTCAAAACAGATCATCACAAATCATTATAAAGGAGGGTGGAACAAATGGATGATTTACAATTTCAGCTTGATATGGTTCGTGCATTGAACCAACAGTTGGACGGAAGAGAAAAAATGTATCAGCTGGTTTGTTCTACCTCCCGTAATGCGTTTCTTTATATTCATTTCCAGAAAAATACCATTCATGTATTGGGAAACTGGAGCGGATTTTTTGATTTTCAGTTAAATACGCCGATGGATATCAACCGTATTTCCGATTTGGTGGAGGAAACGGCAAAAAGTGATTTGAGAAAGTTGCTGTTTCTGGAAAGCACAGGGGAACGCAATAAAGTTATCGAGTGCAAACTTTCCGATTCCAATAAATGGCTGGAATTTGAATGTACGGTTCAGTACAGTGATGAAAAACCGGTGGAAAAAGTTATCCGTATCCGGGATATCACCAAATCCAAAAAACAGAATGAAGAATTGCGTTACATGGCATATTATGATATGCTGACGGGGCTTTATAACAGAAATTATTTTGTCAGGATCCTCAGCGAATGGCTCCGTGAGGCAGAGGATGCAAACGAAGCGGTTGCCGTTATGTGCGTGGATATCGATAATTTTAAAAAAATCAATGACGGTCTTGGAATGATTGCGGGAGACGAGTTGATTCAGGCATTCGGTCTGTTTCTGAAAGGCTTTATGGATGAACGGACCATTGTTGCACATGTAACGGATGATACTTACTATATTGCCGTAAAGAATCCTGTGGGCAGTCATAGTATAGAAGAGATTTTTGACGCAATCGTGCAGAGGGTGGAAAAGCCGTTCCGTTTAATCGGGGGACAGGAACTTTTTATATCTGTCTGTGCCGGTGTTGCGGAGTATCCGGAAGCGGCTGCCAACAGTCTGGAGCTGATCAACTGTTCGGAAATCGTCATGTTCCGCGCCAAGGAACACGGACCTAACAGCATGAGATATTTCGAAGCGCCGATTTTCCAGGATTTTATTGATAATATCAACATTGAAAATAAATTAAAAGAAGCTATTAATATGAATCGTTTTGTATTGTATTATCAGCCTCAGTACGATTCCAAATCCAAAAAGCTGCGCGGAGTGGAGGCATTGATCAGATGGCAGGATGAATCCGGCAAGATGATCAGCCCGGGCGTATTTATTCCCATTGCAGAAAAGAGCGGGATGATTGTCCCGATCGGTTCCTGGGTGTTGGAAGAAGGTATTCGTAAGTATGCTGCATGGAGAAAAAAATATAACTGCAGCATGGTATTGTCTTTGAATATTTCCGCGATACAGTACAAGCGCCCTGACTTTGTCAGCAATCTTTTGGAAATCCTGGAAAAATACCAGGTAAATCCTAAGGATATAGAATTGGAAATTACGGAAAGTGTACTGATCGATGATTTTGATCAGGTCGTAGCCAAACTTCGTACATTAAAAGAATACGGTATCAAGATTTCACTGGATGATTTCGGAACGGGTTACTCTTCTTTATCTTATCTGAAGGGACTTCCCATTGATACATTAAAGATAGATAAATCCTTTATTGATACGGTTATTCAGGATGAAAGTACACAGGTGATTACGGAATCCATTGTTTCCATGGTTAAAAAACTCGGATATGAAACCGTGGCGGAAGGCGTGGAAACGGAAGAACAGTATGAGTATCTGAAAAAAATCGATTGTGATAATATTCAGGGCTTCTTACTTGGAAAACCGATGCCGGAGGATGAGATTTCAAACCTGTTGATGCAGGAACAGGCAACGGGCTGAGAATTTCACATAAGGAGCCGGAATAATCCGGGGATAAGGTAAGTTTTCTATGTTAATTGGTCGCAACCATGAGTATGCATATTTAGAAGAATATATGAAAAGGCCTGGCAGTCAGCTTTTGGTTTTCTACGGACAGAAATTTCTGGGGAAAACTGCTTTTTTGCTGGATTTCTGCAAAGAAAGGCCTTTTTCTTATTGCCTTGCGAAACCCGGCTGCGAAGAATGGATCTTACAGGAACTGGAGAAAGAAACCGAGCGTTTAAGGCAAAACACAACAACAGAAAAGAAAATTTTGATTGTGGATGAATTCCAACATTTATCCAAGGCCGAAAATTTTATGCCCCTGTGTCTGAAACTTATGGAGACGGAAAATATATTGATTTTGTTTGTGTCATCCGCAATCAACTGGGTGCAGACCTCCATGGTAAAATGTTTCGGGAAAAATGCGGCAAAGATCAGTGGGTTTTATAAATTCAGGGAGCTGTCTTTTGAAAACATCTGCAAGCTCTATCCGGATTACCCCAAAGCGAATCTTTTTATTCTTTACAGCATTTTAGGCGGTGTTCCGGGACTTTGGAATTTCCTCGACATGAACAGAACCGTAGAAGAAAACATCCGGGAGCAGATTTTGTCCGAACGGTCCTATCTGCGGCATGCGGGATACCAATATTGTCTGGAAGGACTGCGGGAAACGGGGGTATATGATACCATTCTGGCGGCCATGGCACAAGGCAATACCAAATTGAATGACTTATATAAAGTTACGGGGTATTCGCGGGCAAAAATCAGTGTTTATCTGAAAGCGCTGATGGAACAGGGGCAGATTGAAAAGGTTTATTCCATTGACTGTCCCGGATTGGAAAATTCCAAAAAAGGAATTTATGAAATCAGCAGTCATTTTACAAACTTCTGGTTTACTTTTATCTATCTGCGTGAAAAAGAATTGATACAACTGGGAGCGGCGGAATTTTATGACCGCTATATCAAGGAAAAACTGGTCGCATATTGCAATGTTTATTTTAAAAAGATTGTTAAGGAATATTTTTTACTTCACCATATTATGATAAAAGACGGAGCAGCGCTAACCGATCGTTTTCTCGGTAAAAACAATCAGATTGACATTGTCTGGAAACAGGCAGAAGGCTATGCGGTTGTCTGGTGCAGTAAGCTGAAAGCAATGACGACTTATGAGGATTACCGGGAACTGGTGCTTGCAGGAAAAGAGGCAGGAATGCAGGTGTGTGATTATTATCTGGTTTCCTATCGTGAGTTTGACGAAAAGCTGACTCTGGAGGCAAAGGTAAAGCAACAGCTTCATCTTCTGACATTTGATGATATTATGAAGGTATTTGACTGAATTTTAAGGGATGCATATGGAAAAAAATTTATATATCGCGGAGAAACCCAGCGTAGCCAGAGAGTTTGCCAAGGCGCTGAAGGAGCAGATGAAATCCTTCAATGGCTATATGGAGTCCGAAAATGCCATTGTCACATGGTGTGTCGGACATCTGGTTACCATGAGCTATCCGGATGCTTATGATGAAAAACTGAAAAGATGGTCTTTGCAGACGTTACCTTTTTTTCCGCCGAACGATGAATTCAAATATGAGGTTATCGACAGCGTGAAACAGCAGTTTCAGATTGTCAGCGGACTGCTGAACCGGGAAGATGTAAAAAGAATTTATGTATGTACCGACTCGGGAAGAGAAGGAGAATACATATACAGACTGGTGGAGCAGGAAGCTCATGTGGAAGGAAAGGAACGCAGAAGAGTCTGGATCGATTCCCAGACAGAAGAAGAGATATTACGGGGGATCCGGGAGGCAAAGGATCTGTCGGAATATGATAATCTTGGCGCATCGGCGTATTTGCGGGCTAAAGAAGATTATCTGATGGGCATTAATTTTTCACGGCTTTTGACTTTGAAATACGGCGATTATATTAAGAATGCCCTTTCCATGGAAAAGAACGCGGTAGTATCCGTAGGGCGGGTTATGACCTGCGTGCTCGGTATGGTCGTTGACAGAGAACGGGAGATCCGCCATTTTGAAAAAACGCCCTTTTACCGCGTGGTCGCAGAGCTGGATATGACCGGAAGCTCTTTTGAAGCGGAATGGAAAGCGGTCGAAGGTTCGGAGTATTTTAATTCGCCTCTTTTATATAAAGAAAATGGTTTCAAGAAGGAAGAAGATGCCAAAAGACTGATAGAAGCTTTGCAACCCCATGATGCGATGACGGTTGCGAAGATAGAAAAGAAAAAGGAAAAGAAAAATCCGCCGTTGCTGTATAATCTGGCGGAATTACAAAACGATTGCTCCAGACTGTTTAAAATCAGTCCGGACGAAACTTTACGTATTGCACAGGAATTATATGAAAAGAAGCTGACCACTTATCCCAGAACTGATGCAAGGGTATTATCTACGGCAGTTGCCAAAGAAATATACAAAAACATAAAAGGGTTGTGTTCCTATGGGCCTATGGCGGAACGGGCGGCATCTGTATTAAACAGTAAAACCTATGCGGCAATTACAAAGACCAAGTATGTCAATGATAAACTGATTACCGATCATTATGCCATTATTCCCACCGGACAGGGACTTTCTGCTATAAATAGCCTGCATCCTGTATCCGCAAAGGTTTATGAGCTGATCTGCGGCAGATTTTTGAGCATATTTTATCCGGCAGCCGAATATGAAAAGCTGTCATTGGTTCTGCAAAAGGGAAAAGAATCCTTTTTTGCTTCTTTTAAAGTATTGGTCAACCCCGGCTATTTAGCGGCGGTTCAATATAGTTTTTCCAAAAAGAAGGACGCTGACAACGACGGTGAATCCGGATCGGATGCCGAAAAAGACACGGGAATCGATGATGCATTGCGAATCAAGCTGGCATCATTGAAGAAGGGGATGGAAATCCCCATAGCCGGGCTGGCGATTAAGGAAGGCGAGACTTCCCCGCCCAAACGCTACAACTCGGGTTCTCTGATTCTTGCCATGGAAAATGCGGGACAGCTTATTGAAGACGAGGATCTGAGGGAACAGATCAAAGGAAGCGGCATCGGTACTTCTGCAACCAGAGCCGAGATACTGAAGAAACTGGTTGCAAACGGCTATCTGAACCTCAATAAAAAGACGCAGATCATTACACCGGCCTGTCTGGGAGAAGTGATCTATGAGGTTGTCAATTGTTCCATCAAATCCATGTTGGATCCCAAATTAACTGCCAGCTGGGAAAAAGGATTGACAATGGTTGCACAAGGGGATATCACTTCCGAAGAATATATGGTAAAATTAAAGGGGTTTATCTCAAGAAGGACCGATTATGTGAAGCAGACGGACAACCGGAGATATTTGAACCAGTGTATCTCATATGTCTGCAGCAATTATACGGATATCGGCAAAAAAAGGGTAAAGTAAAAAGAAAAGGGAGAGAAGCGTATGTTAGAGATGTTTAAAATCGACAAGTATCTGGATGTAAACAAAACATTGGCACAGTTTTTGTTTGAGGGGATTGATTATCCGTGGGAAGTGCTTCCGCGCATTGAAGCCTTTATTATGCAGCTGGGACCGATGCTTCCGGCAGACGAGTTTGATAAGATCGGTGATAATGTCTGGATTGCCAAAACTGCAGTAATCGCAGATACTGCCAGTATAACAGGCCCCTGCATCATTGATGAAAATGCACAGATCAGACATTGTGCATTCATCCGTGGCAATGCCATTATCGGAAAGGGTGCCGTTGTCGGAAATTCCTGTGAGATCAAAAACAGTCTGCTCTTTGATGAAGTGGAAGTTCCTCACTACAATTATGTAGGAGACAGTGTGCTGGGATATAAGGCTCACCTGGGAGCCGGTGCCATTACCTCCAACATTAAAAATGATAAGAAAAATGTAGTCATTAAATTCCCGTTGGGAGAAATTGAGACCGGATTGAGAAAGCTCGGTGCGGTTGTAGGCGACGGCGTACAGGTAGGCTGTAACACGGTTTTGAATCCGGGAACTGTCATCGGAAGAAATACAAGGATTTATCCGTTAAATTCCGTCAGAGGATGGGTTGATGAAAATTCCATTTATAAAAAGGACGGCGTTGTTTCCGAGATGATTTAGTATATTTATCTTTGTTTTTTCATAGTTTCCAAAGGTCTTTCTATTGACGAATGTAAGGAAGTATTGTATATTTTACTAGGTTGAAGCGATAAAGAATTCAACAAATGTCCAGTAAATGCCGGAGCCGGAAGTGATCCTTACGGATGTCGGCAAAATAAAAGGGAGGAAGACATTATGAAGAAACTTATGGCAATGCTTATGGTTGGCATTCTGTCCGCATCTTTATTGGTTGGTTGCGGTTCTGAGCCTGCAGCGGAGACAGAGACAACTGAAGCGGAAACAACAGAAACAACTGAGACAGAAAGCGAAGAAGCAGAAAGCACGGATGCAGAAGGAGATACTTATACAATCGGTATCATCCAGTTGGTTGAGCATCAGGCATTGGATGCTGCAACACAGGGCTTTGAAGATGCTTTAACAGACAAATTGGGAGACAAGGTAACCTTTGATTACCAGAATGCACAGGGTGAAGCTACCAACTGTGCAACCATTTCCACAAAATTTGTCAATGACGGTGTTGATCTGATCATGGCGAATGCAACACCTGCACTTCAGTCTGCAGCAGCTGCTACCAATGAGATTCCGATTGTCGGAACAAGCGTAACAGACTTCGTAACAGCAGAAGTTGTAAACAGCAATGAAGAACCCGGCACAAATGTTACCGGCGTTTCCGATCTGGCACCCGTTGATGAGCAGATTGCTTTATTACAGAGAGTTTGTCCCGATGTGAAAAAAGTAGCGGTTGTATACTGCTCTTCCGAAGCAAACTCCGTATTTCAGGCTGAACTTGCGGCAAAATATCTGGAAGAAGCCGAAATAGAATATGAAGTATATACAGCAGCTGATTCCAATGAGATCCAGGCTGTAATCACATCTGCTGTAGCAGAGTGCGACTGTGTATACGTTCCTACTGATAATACTTTTGCAGACAATATGGAAATCGTAAAGAACGTAACTGTTCCTGCAGGTATTCCTGTTATCTGCGGTGAGGAAAATATGTGTTCTGTCGGCGGTCTTGCTACATTGAGCATCAGCTACTATGATCTTGGATATAAGGCAGGCGAAATGGCTTACGAAATTCTGGTAAACGGTGCTGACCCCGCAACAATGCCAATCGAATTTGTATCCGACGGTATTACTGCAAAATACAATGCAGAGATAGCAGATGCAATCAAATGGACCATTCCGGAAGATTTAGTACCGATCGAAACGGAAGAATAAAAAGCAGGATCCGGAAAGGATTCCCATAGAAAAGAAAATAGATGCTGCGGAAAATGTGATTCGATTATTTTCCCAGGCATCTATTTTTTTATTTCCTCTTTCCACTTCTCCATATTTTTGTTATACTGTCGGATAGGTGGGGTTTTTATCCTGCGGAGTGAATTTACTGGAGGTTTTTGTATGTTTAATTTTGTTGCATTGTTAAATGCGCTGCCGGGTTCCGTCGCACAGGGGATTCTGATGGGAATCATGGCAATCGGTGTCTACATAACCTATAAAGTGCTGGATTTTGCGGATCTGACAGTAGACGGCAGTCTTTGCACGGGTGGTGCGGTCGCAGTTATGCTGATCATGAACGGCGTAAATCCCTATATCGCTTTAATTGCATCTTTTGCAGCAGGCATGCTGGCAGGGCTTTTGACCGGATTTTTCCATACGGTTATGGGTATTCCCGGTATCCTGGCAGGAATATTGAGCCAGTTGGGATTGTACTCCATTAATATGAGAATTATGGGCAAATCCAATCAGGCAGTCAGTGTGGATAAATATGATCTGGTTGTGAGTCTGCGGTTTATAAATACGGCGATTGTGATCGGTCTGATTTTTGTCGTTGCAGTGATCTTGGTACTTTACTGGTTTCTGGGAACGGAAACAGGATCTGCCGTTCGTGCTACCGGATGTAATGAAAATATGGCAAGGGCACAGGGAATTAATACCAATATCAGTAAAATAATCGGACTTGTGATATCCAACGGATTGGTCGGTCTTTCCGGCGGATTGTATGCTCAGTATAACGGTAATGCGGATATCAATATGGGACGCGGTGCTATTGTTATCGGGCTGGCCTCGGTTATTATCGGAGAAGTCCTGTTTGGAAAACTCTTTCATAATTTCGCATTAAAATTGTTTTCGGTTGTAATAGGCTGTGTGATTTATTTTGCGGTTATTGCTTTGGTATTACAGCTCGGTCTCAGCACAACGGATCTGAAACTGTTCAGTGCATTGATTGTTGCCATTTTCCTGGCGATACCTTATTGGACCGGCCGCTACAAAGCAACGCATCCGACAAGTGCAAAGAAGGGAGGAAAGTAAAATGTTGGTAATTGAGAATTTAAGTAAGACTTTCAATCCCGGAACGGTAAATGAAAAGAAAGCATTAACGGATGTTTCATTGACTCTGAATGAAGGCGACTTTGTCACGATCATCGGAGGTAACGGAGCGGGAAAATCCACGATGTTAAATGCAGTGGCAGGTGTCTGGCCGATTGATTCCGGCAGCATCAGCGTCGGTGGCGTAGATGTTACCAGACTTCCGGAACATAAGCGTGCCAAATATATCGGAAGAGTATTTCAGGATCCCATGATGGGTACCGCTGCGGATCTCGGCATTGATGAAAATCTTGCCATTGCCGCAAGGCGCGGAAAGCACCGCACTTTAAACTGGAGTATCACCCATAAGGAAAAAGAAAAATATAGGGAATTGCTTAAGTCTTTGGATCTCGGGCTGGAGGACAGACTGACATCCAAGGTAGGCCTGTTATCGGGAGGACAGAGACAGGCAATTACATTGTTGATGGCTTCTTTGGAAAAACCTCAGTTGTTGCTGCTGGATGAGCATACGGCGGCGCTGGATCCCAAGACAGCGGCAAAAGTACTGGCTTTATCGGATAAGATCATTGAGGAAAACGGATTGACGGCAATGATGGTTACGCACAATATGAAGGATGCCATCACACACGGCAACCGGTTGATTATGATGCATGAAGGAACCATCATCTATGATGTCAGCGGAGAAGAGAAGAAAAATCTGCATGTATCCGATCTGCTTGCCAAATTTGAGGAAGTCAGCGGCGGAGAATTTGCAAATGACCGTATGATGCTGAACTGATATTTTGATGATCGGATCGGTTTCGGAAAGGGTGCATGGAAAAAGTGGTGTAAAAAATCCACGGATTCTTCATAAAGCACTGGATTTTTTGTATAAAATATGAGAAAATATCAAAGGTGAGTCTAACAAAATAGGATATATTTTGTTATGATATATTTCTACATAATTGAAAGGAGATTTCACATGATTTATTCAAAAGAAGTGGAAGAAATGACTTGTGTAGCACAGGGCGTTCATCATGGCTGTGCTCCAATCCCAGAAGAAGCAAAATGGGTTCAGGCAAAAGAAGTAAAAGACATTTCCGGTTTGACACACGGTGTCGGCTGGTGTGCTCCCCAGCAGGGTGCCTGCAAACTGACCCTGAATGTGAAAGAAGGTATCATTCAGGAAGCATTGGTTGAGACAATCGGATGTTCCGGTATGACGCATTCGGCTGCTATGGCATCCGAAATTTTACCCGGATTAACCGTTATGGAAGCATTAAATACCGACTTGGTATGTGATGCCATCAATACCGCAATGAGAGAGTTGTTCTTACAGATCGTTTACGGTCGTACACAGTCTGCTTTCTCTGAAGAAGGTCTTCCTGTCGGCGCAGGTCTGGAGGATTTGGGAAAAGGTTTAAGAAGCCAGGTTGGTACAATGTACGGTACACTCAAAAAAGGTCCTCGTTATCTGGAAATGGCTGAAGGTTATGTAACAGGTATTGCTCTTGACAAAGACGATCAGATCATCGGTTATAAATTTGTCAGCCTTGGCAAGATGACAGACTTCATCAAAAAAGGTGATGATCCTAACACAGCATATGAAAAAGCATGCGGTCAGTACGGCCGTGTTGATGATGCTGTTAAGATCATCGATCCACGTAAAGAGTAATAGAAGGAGGACAATAGAATGGCTTTATTTGAATCATATGAAAGACGTATTGATAAAATCAATAGCGTATTAAACAGCTATGGTATCGCTTCCCTGGAAGAAGCTGAAAAAATTACAAAAGATGCCGGCCTTGATGTCTATGATCAGGTTAAGAAAATCCAGCCTATCTGTTTCGAGAACGCTTGCTGGGCTTATACTGTAGGTGCAGCAATCGCTATCAAAAAAGGCTGCAAAAAAGCTGCAGACGCTGCCGCAGCAATCGGTGAAGGTCTTCAGGCTTTCTGTATCCCCGGTTCCGTTGCAGACACCCGTAAAGTAGGTCTCGGACATGGTAACCTCGGTAAAATGTTATTAGAGGAAGAGACAGAATGTTTTGCATTCTTAGCAGGACATGAGTCCTTCGCCGCTGCCGAAGGTGCTATCGGTATCGCAGAGAAAGCGAACAAAGTACGTCAGAAACCTTTACGTGTTATCTTAAACGGTTTAGGAAAAGATGCAGCTTTGATCATTTCCCGTATCAACGGTTTTACATTTGTTGAGACAGAGTATGATCCTTATACAAACGAAGTAAAAGAAATCAGCAGAACAGCTTATTCCGAAGGACTTCGCGCAAAAGTTAACTGCTATGGCGCAAACTCCGTTCCGGAAGGCGTAGCAATTATGTGGAAAGAAAATGTAGATGTTTCCATCACAGGTAACTCTACCAACCCTACAAGATTCCAGCATCCTGTAGCAGGTACATACAAGAAAGAAAGAATCGAAGCAGGAAAGAAATACTTCTCCGTTGCTTCCGGCGGTGGTACAGGTCGTACCCTTCATCCCGATAACATGGCTGCAGGTCCTGCATCCTATGGTTTCACAGATACCTTAGGACGTATGCACTCCGATGCACAGTTCGCAGGTTCTTCTTCCGTACCGGCTCACGTAGAAATGATGGGTCTCATCGGTATGGGTAACAACCCTATGGTTGGTGCTACCGTTGCTGTAGCCGTTTCTATCGAAGAAGCTGCTAAAGCAGGTAAATTCTAATTGTGACCGGACAATAGATTTTTACTCCCCGGAGAGTATATTCTCTCCGGGGTTTCTATTTGTAAAAAATGGGAGAGATTATGTCAGAAGAAAAGTATTTTCAGAAAGCCCTGTCCAATTTTACCTATGAAGCTGCCAGTGGCGGTGCAATCAGACATTTGGCAGATCTGGGTTACAGCGTCAAGCAGATTGGTGAACAACTGACATTTCCGACACCTTATGAAAAGATTCAGCAGACTGTATGGGAACATCTGATAGAAACAGGAGTTATACTTTTGGAAGAACCGGGCAGGGAGAGACATTATGAAAAAGTTGATTTCGTAAAAGAATACGGGAAGTATGGGAGAACCGATTTTAGAAGAGTGACCAGAAATGTGGCGGATACGGTTCAGATTCGATGGAAAGAACGACAGTTTAGCGAAGAGAAGGATGGAAGGTTGGCAGATTATCTGACAAAAAAGTGCCGGGAAAACGGGGATGATTCTTCCTATGTTCTTTGCAATTTTGGAGCACTTCTGAAAAATGAACCGGAACAGTTTGAAAAGCGAATACAGATTTTGAATCAGAAACAGCGGGATTATGTGACGGGACTTTTTGCGGAGGCAAAGATCATCTATCACAAACTGGATTTCAATATGCGGGAGATTGTAGCGAGGCTGTATGAAGAGAACGGATATCACGGAAACTGTTATTTTATAAAAACGGAAGAAAAGATTATATTATAAATAAGATATGAAATTGCAAAATCAAGTTGCTGTCTTTGGGAAATTAGAAATTATAGGTTGCAATTTTCATAAAAATATTGATGTGTTTTAGAAAGTGTGCTAGAATTTAGTAGATTTTTGGAGGGAGGAGGAAATCAAAATGGATAAAAGAACAACAGGGATTGTTGCATATATTACCTGGATCGGGTTGCTTATTGCATTTTGTGCAGGTGATAAAGACGGTGCAAAATTCCATTTGAATCAGGCGCTGGTTATCTTTTTATTCAGTTTGCTTGGCGTAATTCCCTGCATCGGCTGGATTTGGGAAATTTTCATGCTTGTATGCTGGATCATGGGATTGATTGCTGCAATCAATGAGGAAGAAAAACCGGTTCCGTTGATTGGTGGAATTAAACTTTTGAAATAATACATAGTAAAGAATGTAAAAAAGCAGAGAAACCATTCCGATGGCAATACATTGGAGTGGTTTTCTTATATTGTGAATATGAAAAATAAATGCTATAATATTTAACGTATATGTTTTGAAATGAACGACGGAATAGAGGATTGATTATGACAAAAGAAGCTTTTCGCAAGCTTTGCAACGAAAAAATCATATATTTGGATGGAGCAACCGGATCGAACCTGATGAAAGCGGGAATGCCTGTGGGTGTCTGTCCCGAGCAGTGGATTTTGGAGCATGAAGATGCTTTGACTGCATTGCAAAGAGCTTATGTGGAGGCAGGAACGAATATTGTATATGCTCCTACTTTTACGGCAAACAGGATCAAGCTGGCAGAATATGATTTGGATGACAGGATACGGGAGATCAATGAAAAGCTTGTAAAACTGTCTAAAAAAGCGGTAGGTGACAAAGCGTTGGTTGCGGGAGATATCACCATGACCGGTAAACAACTTAAGCCTCTGGGCCCGTTGGAATTTGAGGAACTGGTTGATGTATATAAGGAGCAGATCCGTTTTCTGGAGGATGCCGGAGCTGATCTTTTGGTCATAGAAACGATGATGAGTTTGCAGGAGACAAGAGCGGCAGCCATTGCTGCAATGGAAGTCAGCAGTCTTCCTGTTATGGCAACTTTGACTTTTGAAACGGATGGGAGGACCTTGTTCGGATCCGATGCCCGTTCTGCGGCGATTGCACTGACAGCGCTTCATGTGGATGCGATCGGAGCCAACTGTTCCACCGGACCGGATAAAATGTGTGAAGTGATCCGTGCCATGGCGGAAGTGACGGATCTTCCGTTGATTGCAAAGCCCAATGCGGGACTTCCTTCTTTGGATGACGAAGGTAAGACGGTATATGATATGGACAGCGATACCTTTGCATCCGAAATGATACAGATTGTGGAGAGCGGAGCTTCTATTTTGGGAGGGTGCTGCGGCACCGCACCGGAATATATTGAAAAACTGGTGGGAAAGACAAAAGGTCTGAAGGCGGAGCGAAAGTCTTTGAAGGGAAGACATTTTTTGTGTTCGGAAAGAAAGGCTCTGGAATTTGGTCTGGACGACCGGTTTATGATCGTGGGAGAGCGGATCAATCCTACGGGTAAAAAGAAACTGCAGGCTGAACTGCGGGAAGGGAAGCTGGATCTGGTGGGACAGTTTGCCAGAGAGCAGGAAGAATGCGGCGCAAAAGTGCTGGATATCAATATGGGTATGAGCGGCATAGATGAAAAGGAAATGATGCTGACCGTATTGGAAGAGGTTGCAAACATTACTTCTCTGCCGTTAGCCATTGATTCCAGTCATGTGGAGGTCATTGAGGCGGCATTGCGGAAATATCCCGGCAGAGCATTGATCAATTCTATTTCTTTTGAAAGCGCCAAAATTGATGCACTGCTTCCGATTGCGAAAAAGTATGGAGCAATGTTTATCCTGCTTCCGCTTTCGGATGCCGGATTACCGAAAGATCTGGAAGAAAAGAAATCCATCATTCACGAAATATTAGACAGAGCACTTGCGATGGGAATGACAAAGGATGATATAGTTGTTGACGGGTTGGTTGCAACGGTTGCGGCAAATCCCAGAGCGGCCATAGAAACGCTGGAAACGATCCGGTATTGTAAGAAAATGGGACTTGCCACTATCTGTGGATTATCCAATATTTCCTTCGGATTACCCGAGCGAATGAATATCAACAGTGCATTTCTGACCATGGCCATACAGTCTGGGCTGACCATGGCAATTGCCAATCCCAATCAGGAAATGCTTGTTCATGCGGCTTTATCCGCAGATCTTCTGATGGCAAAAGAGGAAAGTGATCTGGCATATATTGAACGGATGAATGCGGTCAAAGAAGCCAGAGAAAACTTTTTAAAAGAAAATCCCAATGCGGTCGTAACGGTATCTGCCTCTGGCAGTGCAACAAAAGCGAAAGGGGAAGGTGAGGCTGCGGGAGCATCCGGGAATGCGCTGGAGCAGGTGAAAGAAGCCGTCCTGAAGGGTAAGCAGAGAGACATTCTCTCACTTACCCGTAAAGCAATAGAAGAAAACATTCCGCCACAGGATATTTTAAATGAGGCACTGTTGCCGGCAATCGGAGAAGTGGGAGATTTGTTTGATTGTGGAAAGTATTTTCTGCCACAGCTGATTTCCAGCGCGGAGACTATGAAAAAATCCATTGAATATCTGGAACCGCTGCTAAAGGCAGGGGGAGAGGAAGCTTCCATGCCGACGATTGTTATTGCTACGGTGAAAGGCGATATTCATGATATCGGGAAAAATCTGGTGGCGCTGATGCTGAAAAATCATGGATTTTCCGTTATCGACCTCGGCAAAGATGTTCCGAGGGAAGAAATCATCCGGGCAGCAAGAGAAAATCACGCCAAGATCATAGCCCTTTCGGCCCTGATGACGACCACGATGCAGGAAATGAAAAACGTCATTGACCTTGCCAAACAGGAAGGTTTGGATGCCAAGGTCATGATCGGCGGAGCGGTCATTACTCAGGAATATGCTGACGAAATCGGTGCCGACGGTTATTCCAAGGATGCGGCGGATGCGGTAAAATTGGCGCAGAAATTGTGTGATTAAAACAGTAATACGGAAAGGTTTAGGTGAAATATAATGATAGGTGCGGACGCAATGGTAAAATGTCTGGAAGCAGAAGGGGTAAAAGTGGTTTTCGGTTATCCCGGTGTTGCTATCTGTCCGTTTTATAACAGTATCTTAGAGTCGGATATCGAGAGCGTTCTGGTAAGAACAGAACAGAATGCGGCTCATGCGGCAAGCGGTCTGGCAAGAGTAACCGACGGAATCGGTGTATGTGCGGTTACCAGCGGTCCCGGTGCTACCAATCTGATCACGGGAATTGCAACGGCATTTGCCGACAGTATTCCGATGATCTGCATTACCGGTCAGGTAAACAGCGAACTTCTGGGCAGCGATGTATTTCAGGAAGCGGATATTACCGGTGCGGTGGAATCTTTTGTAAAATACAGTTATCTTGTCAAAAATGTTGAGGATATTCCGAGGATCTTTAAAGAGGCATTTCATATTGCCACAACAGGGAGAAAAGGACCGGTGCTCATTGATGTGCCGGTTGATGTTCAGAATGCCCAGATCAGCAGGTTCAAGTATCCGGAAGAGGTATCGTTGCGGACCTATAAGCCTACGGTAAAAGGGCATATCCAGCAGATCAAAAAAGTAATTAAAGAGCTTGAAAAAGCAAAAAGACCCATTATCTGTGCGGGCGGCGGAGTTTCCTTATCTCAGGCGGGAGATGACCTGATCAGGTTTGCGGAAAAGAATCATATTCCGGTTGTTTCGACTATGATGGGCATCGGTGTGATGCCGACGAAACATCCGTTATATTTCGGAATGGTGGGAAATAACGGAAAACCCTATGCCAACCGCGCCATGAATGAGGCGGATATGATCATTATGGTGGGAGCAAGGGTGGCGGATCGTGCTATCAGTCAGCCGGATCTGATTGTTGACAATAAAACTTTGGTACATATCGATGTGGATCCCGCGGAAATCGGTAAAAATGTCGGACCCAATATTCCGTTGGTAGGAGATGCAAAGCATATTTTTGGAGATCTTGAAAAACAGGAGTTCAGGGGAGATTACAGCGACTGGGTTCAGGTGTTGAACGGATACCGCGAGACGATGGAACCAAGGAGAAAAGAGCATCCCGGTTTTGTGGATCCGGCAGCTTTCATTACCATGTTGTCCGAAAAAATGGAAGATGATGCCATATATGTGGCGGATGTGGGACAGAATCAGATTTGGTCCTGCGGTTATCACATTGTAAAAAACGGCAGATTCCTGACCTCCGGAGGTATGGGAACTATGGGATATTCCATTCCGGCGGCTATGGGTGCAAAGTATGCATTAAAGGATAAACAGGTTGTTGCCGTGTGCGGTGACGGTTCTTTCCAGATGTCCTTTATGGAACTGGCGACCATGAGACAGCATGGCATTCAGAGCAAGATTATCGTATTAAAAAATAATTATCTCGGTATGGTAAGGGAATATCAGCATTATACCTACAAGGACAATTATTCCGTAGTGGATCTGTCGGGAAGCCCTGATGTGTCCAAAATAGCGGAAGCTTATGATATGCCGTTTATCAGACTGGCGGATATGAAGGATGCGGAACGGGCAATCGATGAATTCCTGAATTGCAAACAGGCATGTCTGATGGAATGTCTGATCGACCCGATGGATTTAGTAAAATAGAGGTGGCATGTGATATGAAAAAGATATATTCCGTTTTAGTGGAAAACAGATCCGGTGTTTTGGCAAAAGTAGCCGGGCTGTTCTCAAGAAGATGCTTTAATATTGATTCCCTTGCTGTGGGAGAGACCGATGATTCGGCCGTATCCTGTATGACGATTGTCAGCAGCGGAAACGAGCGTACCCTTGAGCAGATTGAAAAACAGTTAAATAAAAAGCTGGATGTCATCAAAGTAAAGACTTTTGATGAAGCAAACAGTATCTCCAGAGAAATGATGTTGATGAAGGTGAAATATAATAAGAGTAACCGCAGGGATATTATGGAAATCTGCGAGATTATGAAGGCTGAGATTGTGGACATGAGCAAAAGTTTCATGATCATTCAGATTTGTGCCACACCGGATAAGATCAAGCTTTTGATCGATATGTTTGCTTCCGTCAGTATTGTAGAGGTTGCAAGAACCGGAACCTTGGCATTGCCCAAATGCAGCGAGAACGAATGATTCACGGAGAGAAGCGAAAGAACGGCTTGTGCGAATAGAAAGCACACATTCCATAACCAAAAGTTATGAAGAACATAAGAGACGTTCATACGTTGACAAAGGAAACGAAATGCTGATAAAATAAGGTTCAGCACATGAGAAAGCGGGGAAAAAGATGCAGAAAAAAGTGTTTCAGTTATTGGTAGATAATACATCCGGTGTATTAAGCCGAATTGCCGGCTTATTCAGTAGGAGAGGTTATAATATTGAGAGTATTACGGCGGGGGTGACCGCTGATCCCAGATTTACCCGTATTACGATCGTAACAAGCGGGGATGACGAAATTCTCGATCAGATTGAAAAACAGGTAAGCAAACTGGTAGACGTGAGGGATATCAAGGTGTTGGAACCGGATTCATCCGTTTACAGAGAGCTGGTTATGATCAAGGTAAAGGTAGGTGCCGATAACAGACAGGCGGTTATAGCCATGGCGGATATTTTCCGTGCCAAGATTGTTGACGTGGCTACGGACAGTCTGATGGTTGAGATTACCGGTAATCAGAATAAGATTGATGCATTTATCAATCTGCTGGACGGATATGAAATCCTGGAATTGGCAAGAACCGGTATCACGGGTCTCGGCAGAGGAACGGATAACGTTACATATCTGGAGTAATCAAGGGAATTGGTTAGCAAATACTAACTTTCTAAGTATATATTAAACAAAGTTTTCAGGAGGAAATAAAAATGTCACAGGAAGCAAAAATTTTTTATCAGCAGGATTGTAATTTATCTTTATTGGAAGGTAAGACAATCGCAATCATCGGCTACGGCAGCCAGGGACATGCACATGCATTGAACTTAAAGGATTCCGGATGCCATGTTATCATCGGTCTTTATGAAGGAAGTAAATCCTGGGCTAAAGCAGAGGCACAGGGATTTGAAGTTTATACCGCAGCAGAAGCTGCTAAAAAAGCGGATATCATCATGATCCTGATCAATGATGAAAAACAGGCTGATCTGTATAAAAACGATATTGAGCCCAACCTGGAAGAAGGCAATATGTTAATGTTTGCCCATGGTTTCAATATTCATTTCGGCACCATTGTACCGCCTAAATATGTTGATGTTACCATGATCGCACCTAAAGGACCGGGACATACCGTACGTAGTGAATATCAGGCAGGAAAAGGTGTTCCTTGTCTGGTTGCCGTACATCAGGATGCAACAGGTAAGGCACAGGATATGGCACTGGCATATGCACTGGGTATCGGCGGCGCAAGAGCAGGCGTTTTGGAAACGACTTTCAGAACAGAGACAGAAACAGACCTTTTCGGTGAGCAGGCAGTTCTTTGCGGCGGCGTTTGTGCATTGATGCAGGCAGGTTTCGAAACACTGGTAGAAGCAGGCTACGATCCGAGAAACGCATATTTTGAATGTATCCATGAAATGAAACTGATTGTTGATCTGATTTATCAGTCCGGTTTCGCCGGCATGAGATATTCTATCTCCAATACAGCCGAATACGGTGATTATATTACAGGACCTAAGATCATCACAGAAGATACCAAGAAAGCAATGAAACAGATTCTTTCCGATATTCAGGATGGTACCTTTGCAAAAGAATTCCTGTTGGATATGTCTCCTGCAGGTCGTCAGGTTCATTTTAAAGCAATGAGAAAACTGGCAAGCGAGCATCCTTCGGAAGTAATCGGTGAGGAGATCCGTAAATTATATAGCTGGAACGGCGAAGATAAACTGATCAACAACTAATCAACAACTGATCAGGTTGGTTTTGGTTGCGACGGAATAAATAATAGAGCCCCGGACTTTTCAAAGCCGGGGCTTTTATGCTATGATAGAACAATGAATTGTGTTCGGAATTATAAGTGGAAACAGGAGGAAAAAACAGTGATTTACGATAATGTTCTTGATTGTATGGGGCAGACACCGGTAATCCGTTTGAACAGAATGGTGCCTGAGGATGCGGCGGAAATCCTGGTAAAATTTGAAGGCTTGAATGTAGGTGGTTCTATCAAGACAAGAACAGCATTTTATATGATCAAACAGGCGGAAAAAGAGGGCAGGATTAACCGTGATACCATCATTGTCGAGCCGACCAGCGGAAACCAGGGGATCGGGCTGGCATTGGTAGGTGCCGTAAAAGGATATAAGACGGTTATTATTATGCCGGATTCTGTCAGTGAAGAACGCAGAAAACTGGTCAGACATTACGGAGCGGAAGTGATTGTGGTTCATGATGCGGGGAATATCGGAGATGCCATTGAGGAGTGCACGCAGATCGCACAGAAAATGGCAGCGGAAAATCCCAACGTATATGTCCCACAGCAGTTTGAAAACCCTGCAAATCCCATGGTACATAAGAGACATACCGCTCTGGAAATTTTGGAACAGATTGCGGGACCGGTTGACGGTTTCTGCTCCGGGATCGGAACCGGAGGAACCTTAAGCGGTATCGGGGAGGTGTTAAAAGCGCACAATCCCGAAATTACCATATGGGCTGTTGAACCGGAGAATGCAGCTATTCTTGCGGGCGGAACCGTAGGCACACATCTGCAGATGGGTATTGGGGACGGATTGATTCCCAAAAACCTCAATCGGAATATATATGAAGATATTTATGTGGTAAGTGATGAAGAAGCAATCAGGACGGCCAGAGATCTGGCGCGCAAAGAAGGATTAATGTGCGGAATATCCAGCGGAACCAATGTGGCTGCGGCAATTGCCATGGCAAAGAAACTGGGAAAGGGCAAAACCGTTGTTACAGTTTTGCCCGATACCGCTGAAAGATATTTTTCTACCCCTCTGTTTGAGGGAGAGTAGAGTGGCTGTTAATAAAGTCAATGAATTTTTTCATGGCATCCGACATGGGGATATCCTCCCGGTAAGCGAACCCAACTTTTCGTTTCGGAATGGTACGTTTGAAGGTCAGTTCTTTGAACGTACCGTTTTTTATGTCCTTTTCCACAAAGTCTCTGATGACACAGGCAATGCCCAAGTCGATTTTTGCCAGTTCGATGAGCAGATCCATTGTATTGATCTCCAGAACATTATTCATGGTAATCTGGTGTGAGGCCAGATAATTATCCACGTATTTGCGGGAAATATTTTCTTTATTCAGCATCATGAAGTTAGCACTTGCTAATAATGAGGTTTTGTTCCCGCCTTCCCGGATCCGGAGATTTTTCAAATAAGTATCTGTAGCAACAAAAGTATCTTGTATTTCACAGACCGGTTCATAATGCAAGCTATCTGTTGCAGAGGGAATACCTACCAGACCGATTTCCGTCACACCGTTTTCAATATCTCTGATGGTTTCCATGGAAGGATGACAGGTAATGGAAATGGTAATATGCGGATTTTCCCTGATAAATTCTTTCAGATAGGGGAGCAGGACATATTTGCAGAGCGTGATGCTGACACCGATGGATAAGTGGGAAACCCCGAGTCTGGCAATTTTACGCAGCTGTTCTTCGCCGCTGTTGATGGATGCGAATGCATTGCGGACCTGTTCGTACAATATTCTGCCTTCTTCAGTCAAGGTTACACCTCTGGAACTGCGGATAAAGAGTGTTGTTTCCAGATTGTTTTCCAGCTTTGAAATGGCTTTGCTGATAGCAGGCTGGCTGATGTAAAGCTCCTTTGCTGCCAGAGATATATTTTTATTTTTGGCAACGGTATAAAAAATGTGATATAAGTTCAGATTGTTTTCCATAATCAATACCCTTTCTATGAAATAAAAATATTATGCAACATGCTTTTATCGTAGTATGTTTTTATGATATCATAACTGAAAATTATAGTAAACATAAATAATATGTATTTTAATTATGTTTTGACTTATGCTAGTATACATTTAGATTATGATGAAGGAGGACTATGGAATGGGAATGACAATGACACAAAAGATCCTTGCCGCACATGCCGGACTGGAAAAGGTTGAAGCCGGACAATTGATCGAGGCAGAATTGGATCTGGTTCTGGGAAATGATATTACCAGCCCTGTAGCCATAAAAGAAATGGAAAAAATGAAAGTGGACGGGGTTTTTGATAAAGATAAGATTGCACTTGTTCCGGATCATTTTGTTCCGAACAAGGACATCAAATCTGCACAGCATTGCAAGTGCGTCAGAGAGTTTGCGTACAAAAACCAGATTACCAATTATTTTGAAGTGGGTCAGATGGGTATTGAGCATGCACTTTTGCCCGAAAAAGGATTGACGGTTGCTGGAGATGTGATCATCGGAGCGGATTCACACACATGTACATATGGTGCTTTGGGAGCATTCTCTACCGGTGTGGGCAGTACGGATATGGCTGCCGGTATGGCAACAGGAAAGGCATGGTTTAAAGTACCAAGCGCAATTAAATTTAATCTGGTGGGAAAACTGCCGGAATGGGTCAGCGGAAAAGACCTGATCTTACATATTATCGGAATGATCGGTGTAGATGGCGCCCTTTACAAATCTATGGAATTTGTTGGAGAAGGTGTAAAGAGCCTTTCCATGGATGACAGATTTACCGTAGCCAATATGGCAATCGAAGCGGGCGGCAAGAACGGTATTTTCCCTGTGGATGATCTGGCAATTGCTTATATGAAAGAACATTCCGACAAACCATATACTATTTATGAAGCGGATGAAGATGCGGTTTATGATGAAGAATACACGATTGATTTAAGCAGTCTGCGGCCTACGATTGCTTTCCCGCATCTGCCGGAAAACACCAAAACGATTGATGAAATCACAGAGGACATTAAGATCGATCAGGTTGTCATCGGCTCCTGTACCAACGGACGTATTGATGATTTAAGATGCGCTGCCAAGGTTTTAGAAGGAAGACATGTGGCAGAGGGCATGAGATGTATCATCATTCCTGCTACACAGGCGATTTATTTGCAGGCAATGGAAGAAGGCTTGTTAAAAATCTTTATTGAAGCGGGTGCAGTCGTTTCCACACCAAGCTGCGGGCCTTGTCTTGGCGGATATATGGGTATTCTCGCAGAAGGAGAACGCTGTGTATCCACTACAAACCGTAACTTTGTGGGACGTATGGGCCATGTGGATTCTGAAATTTATCTGGCCAGTCCGGCAGTAGCCGCGGCCAGTGCCGTAGCAGGTAAAATTTCCTGCCCATGCAGATTATAGGAGGATGGAAGAATGGAAAACGCAAAAGGGATTGTATTTAAATATGGTGATAATGTGGATACGGATGTAATCATCCCCGCAAGATATCTGAATTCTTCCGATCCGGCAGAACTTGCCACCCATTGTATGGAAGATATTGATAAAGAGTTTGTAAAGGAAGTGAATAAAGGCGATATTATGGTGGCAACCAAAAACTTCGGCTGCGGTTCATCCAGGGAGCATGCGCCTATTGCTATCAAGGCATCGGGCATCAGCTGTGTCATTGCAGAAACATTTGCAAGAATCTTTTACCGCAATGCGATCAATATCGGTCTTCCGATCATTGAGTGTCCCGAAGCGGCTCATGCCATTGAAGCGGGAGATGAGGTTGAAGTGGACTTTGATTCCGGAAAGATTTATGACAGGACCAAAGGCACCGAATATCAGGGTCAGGCATTTCCGCCTTTTATGCAGAAAATTATTGATGCGGAAGGCCTTGTGAATTATATCAATGCAAAATAGTTTTAGAAAACAATGATATGAGTCATTCATAGAAAATCTGTCGGTATCAATCGGTATGCCGGCAGATTTTTTGGTTTGCGCGCCATGGGCGCGCTCTAACGGGTGCAAGTCCCGAACATGC
>JBJEJA010000029.1:0-39830 GCA_051877575.1 Lachnospiraceae bacterium
AAATCCCACATGAGCACATATCACTTGTATGCTTCATCTTAGCTTCCTCCTTTCCGTTTCGGAGGTGTCTGATGAATAAGCCGGCAGTCTAAGAAATAGGAAAGACCGCCTGCCATACACCGGAAGATGTAGTAAACAAGCGGTCTTTCAACTAATTTTCTTATTTTGTTGTTGATGTTTATATTTCTGTAATTATCGAATTTGTGAACTGCATTTTCTTGTGTCCACTCATACGAGTTCGAACCCGACAGAGACTTTTACTTCGTGAAAAATCTCTTTTTTCTTGCCGATTCCGGGAGTCCGATTAAACTTAAAAATCCTCGCAAAGTGCGTAAACCGGAGAATCTCTATGAGATTCCCGGTTGTCGGGCAGTCGTCGAATTCCGCATAAACACTGGCTTTACAGCCAGTTGTTTCTTCGGAACTCTCCTCGTTGCCTACGTCAAATTCAAGAATTTCTACGAATTCACCCTTTGTAGACATGTGACGACTTCCACATGTTCCGACCACGGAAACATATCGACCGGCTGTGCCTTTTTAACCTGATACCCTTTCTTTGTCAGATATTTCAGATCTCTTGCCAGCGTGACAGGATTACAGGAAACATAGACAATCCTTTTCGGTGCAAGCTTCACAACGCTGGAAAGAAATGCCTCATCGCTGCCGGCACGGGGCGGATCCATAAATACCACATCGGCTTTTGCCCCTTCTTCCGCCATCTGCACCATGAATTTTCCTGCGTCACTCTGATAAAAACGGACATTTTTGATGCCGTTTGCCTTTGCATTACTGATAGCGTCTTTTACTGCATCACGGTTTAATTCTACGGAAATCACTTCTCCTGCATCCTTTGCCGCGATCAGCCCGATTGTCCCAATGCCGCAGTAAGCATCCACTAACCGTTCTTTCCCGGTCAGCCCGGCAAATTCAATGGCCTTCTGATAGAGGATTTCCGTCTGAGTATGATTAATCTGGTAAAAGGACTTGGAAGAAATACGGAATCGCACACCACAAAGCACATCCTCGATATATCCTTTTCCGTAAAGCACGATTTCCCGCTCTCCAAGTACCATACTCGTCTTTTTATTGTTTACGTTCAATACAACCGTCGTGATTTCCGGATGTTCTTTCCGCAGAGCTTTTACAAAATTGTTTTTGGAAGGCAGGATCGGAGAACTCAGCACCAATACGACCATGATCTGTCCCGTGGCTTTCCCCACACGGATCAGCGCATGGCGAAACAGCCCATACCCCGTATCCTCATCATAGGTTTTTATTTTAAAGGACTTTAAAAGATTGCGGATGGTTGCTATAATTTCATCCGCTTTCTGATCTTCGATCCTGCAGGTTTCTACGGGCACTACTTCATGAGTTCCTTCCTGATAGATACCGGAAACAATTTTCCCCTTTTCATACGAGAAAACGGCATGGACCTTATTACGATAGTAAAAAGGATGCTCCATGCCAATGATTTTTTCAACCTTACAAAAGGGCTTTAAGTTAACAGAAACTAATTTCTGTTTTTCCGCAAGCTGCTCTTCATAAGTCTGCATCCTGTATTGACATCCGCCGCACTTTTTTGCAGTCATACAATTCAGCGTACATGCTTTGCCTTCTCCGTTTTTCAGCAAAGGCTTTTCTTTTCTGTCTGTTTTCTTCTCGAATTTATTCACAATTGATTTTCCTTCACTTAGTATCTTCCTACGGAACCGAAAAGTTCCATTTTTTTGACGGTCTCTGCCCTGACGGCTTCTACCTCATGGGGGATCATCTCCGTCATGCCCTTTCCGACGTTATTACAGTTTTCTACGACCGCTCTGACGGCAGCCACATTAATATCCGTAAAAATATTGATCTTGCTGATGCCTTTTGCAATGGCCTCCCGGAAGTCACTGTCACTAAGCCCCGAGCCTCCGTGCAGTACCAAAGATGTATCGGGAATGATCCCGGCAATGGTTTCTATCCGTTCAAAGTCCAGCTTGGGCGGCAGTTTATAAGCTCCATGGGCAGTGCCTACTGCAATGGCAAGAGCATCAACACCCGTACGTTTTACAAAATCCTTTGCCTGCTCGGGCTGGGTATAATAAAGGCTGGGGTCCTGCTGCGTCTCACCCTCGTCCGAAGGATTGTTGCCCACATGTCCCAGTTCTCCTTCAATGGTCGCACCGTAAGAATGGGCAATATCTGCCATTTCTTTTACTTTTTTGATATTTTCCTCATAATAATCTGTAGAACAATCATACATGACGGATGTAAATCCCAGCTTCAACGCTTGGATACATTTTTCGTATGTAAGACCATGGTCATAATGGATGACAACCGGTACTTTGGCTCTTTTTGCCATAGGAATCAGGAAATAGGACAAATCCTCCAACGGTCCGTAGGGAAGCAGGACTTCTGCCGTTCCCATAATGACCGGCGATCCGGTTTGTTCCGCTGCCGCAATAATGCCTCTTGCCATCTCCAGATTGACCGCATTAAACAAACCCACCGCATATCCGTCTCTTCTTGCAGGTTTTAATACATCGTTTAGATTCGCTAACATATACTGCCTCCTTGTGTCCCTATTCGTTTTTCTCTCTATGGTTAATCTTGTTTTACCCAGCCGCCGTCTATCTTTTCCTCCAGTTCTTCAAAAGATTTCAACCCGCTGAGTGCATCTACCGCCGCTACACAGCTCGCTCCGGTAGCAGCCGCTAACTGCAAGCATCTTTCAAAGGGATACCCCTTGACCATTGCCGTCAAAAATGCCGCTATGGTCGTATCTCCCGCTCCGGTGCCTGATACCACCGCATCCGGTACATAGCTTTTTTCAAATCCTGCTTTTCCGGCAAATCCCGGAAAAGCCAGTCCGCTTAAACGGGAAAGTTCATCAAAAGCGTCCTCATCTTTTGTCTGATAATAAAAACCTGCTGCGCCGCATTTGATGATGACCAGTTTGCACCCCATATCCAAAATGCGGTCTGCCAGAGGCACGATATCTTTCTCTATGGACAGCACTTCCGTCATATCCCGGCCTGCCGCCTTTTTCTGCAGTTCATGATATTTCTCCCGGTCCAGCATATAACAGATTTCTTCCGCACTCGGCAGAAAGAAATCCACATAAGGAAGTGTATACTCAAATATTTTCGCCCAATCCGCCCGGCCTGCCGCCGATTTTTCATCCACTGCAGCCAGATCCATGGATGTAAGACATCCCGCCTCTTTCACTTTGCGAAAAATCTTCGTCAATTCTTTTCCGTCGTTTTCATACATCTTTGCCATAACGGGCGGATATCCGAAGTGGAATAAAACCGCTTCCTTTATCAGATCAAAATTCAGATCTTTTTCCGTAAATGTGTCATTTGCTCCCGGATTATGTAAAAAGATTCGGTCAATCCCGGGGATCGCCAGCACCGCCGAGTAGGAAGTTGAGGAATCCCCGTCAACAATCATACCTTCTGCCGCCCCGTATTTTTCCAGAATGTTCAGGATCATCTTACCGAATTCATCGTCTCCGACCTTTCCCATCAGGGAAGCATCCGCGCCCAACAGTTTCATGGCAAGACCGGTATTGGCAACACTCCCGCCTGTATGAATGTCAGCCGCACCTACGTTGATCAATTTACCGGGAACCAGCAATTGTGCAATATTGTCACACCTTTCACATTGAAACATCGGTGTGATATCGATGCAAATATGACCTGCCGCAATCACTTTGTTTTTCATATAGCCATCCCCCGTTTTTTCTCTTTATGATATTTTCTTAAATTATACCGCTTCCGAGCACTCTGCGAAAGACTCTCTGTATTCTTTTCGCCGAAGTTCTTTGATAATCATAGCCGCAGTAATTGCTGCTGCCGTTCCGTCCGCCACAGGTCCCGCATACATAATACCGTCGATCCCCATAAACAAAGGCAATATCAGGATCAGCGGCAGCAACAGAATGATCTGTCTGGTAAGTGCCAAAAACATACCCCGTTTCGGTTTTCCGATGGCCGTAAAGAAATTGGATGTAATGGGCTGCAGGAAATTGGCAAAAGTAAAAAACAGATAAATCCTGAAATAATTGATTGCAAACCGGAAGTAAACCTCCGACCCGTCTCCGAAAATGGAGATAATCTGTCTGGGAATCAGCTGAAACAGTAAAAATGCCGCGAAGGACAATGCAAAGCCGCAGGCAATGGCACGTTTATAAGCCGTTTTTACCCTCTGATATTTTCCGGCACCGTAGTTGAAGCTTACCAGTGGCTGGAGTCCCTGGGAGATGCCGATCACAAAAGACATAAACACCTGATTTACTTTGGTAATGATACCGGCGCAGGCGATGGGAATCGCTTCGCCGTAATCGGATAAAGCCCCGTAATATTTTAGCGATCTGTTCATCACAATCTGCACAATCATCATGGAAAGCTGATTGCTGCAGGGTGCCGCTCCCAACGACATGATCCTGGTTACATATTCTCTCTGTATCTTCAGATGCCTTTTCTCGATATCCACCGATTTGCAGTGGAGCATATAAGAAAATGCCAAGAGAGCGGAAACGACCTGACCGATCACCGTAGCCAGAGCCGCTCCGGCCATTCCCATTTTGAATCCGAATACAAAAAGAGCATCCAGTATTGTATTGATGATTGCACCAGAAAGATTGCATATCATAGTCATACGGGGACTTCCGTCGGCACGGATCAGATGCCCTCCTCCCGTTGCAAATATTACAAACGGAAAACCAAAAGCGACAATTCTCGTATAAGTCATTGCATACCCCAGCACATCGGCGGGAGAGCCGAAAAACTGCATCAATTGCTTTAAAAAAATCTGGGTAATCAGACAAAGCACCACGCCGCAGGAAAACAACATAACCGCAGCATTTCCCATATAGTAGACAGCCTTTTCTTTCTCCCCTTTTCCCATGGAAAGATTAAATGCAGAAGCTCCCCCGATGCCGAATAACAATCCGATGGCGATACAGGATAATGACAGCGGAAAGGAAATATTGGTCGCGGCATTTCCCAGTTCTCCGATGCTTCTGCCAATAAAAAACTGATCCACAATATTATAAAGGGAACCTACCAGCATAGAAATAATGCTGGGAATTGCAAATTGCAAAAGCAACTTATTGATTTCCTCTTCACCCAATGCGTTCCTGTCGGAACCATTTTTCTCACTCATGTCCTAACCTCTTTTATGTTAATATTATTCTTGTATCTGCTTTCTATATCATAACATTTTTCTTCGCCTTTTTTAAATATTAAAATAAATATTGCTTTTTTTCTAAATCTTTTGTAAGATATGAATCCTTGCAGGCTTATATAACAGAGAAATATATCGATATACCAAGGAGACAGTTATCATGCAGGACAGAACAACAGAAATTTTCAGAGACGCTCCCGTACCGAAGGCGGTACTGAGCAACGCTATTCCTTCCATTATCAGTATGATCATGGTGCTTGTATACAATCTGGCAGATACCTTTTTTATCGGTCAGACCAAAAATGCATATATGGTTGCCGCCGTGTCCGTTGCCACGCCGGTATTTCTGATTTTTATGGCCGTAGGTATGTTATTCGGCATCGGCGGAACTTCCCTGATTTCCCGTATGCTTGGCGAGGGAAAGGGCAACAAGGCAAAAAACACCTCGTCCTTCTGCTTTTGGACAGGTGCTGTTATCGGCATCATAGCCATTGTCTTTATTTTAATCTTTGTAAAACCTATCTGCCGCATGGTCGGTGCCAGTGATGATACTCTGGCTTATGCGTCACAGTATCTGAGCATTGTCTCCATCGGTATTCCCTTCTTAATTGTGGGAAACACCTTCAGCAACATTATCCGTGCGGAAGGAAATGCCAAAAAAGCCATGATCGGCATGATCATCGGCAATTTGATGAATATCGTCCTGGATCCGATCATGATCCTGGGCTTCGGCTGGAATGTGGCAGGTGCCGCAATCGCAACCGTTATCGGCAATGTCTTTGCGGCCGTTTATTATATCTGCCATCTGGTTTCCGGGAATTCCATATTATCCATCCGTCCCAAAGATTATATGGCCGGAAACAGAATCGCAACCGGCGTATTGGCGATCGGTATTCCCGCCTCCCTGAACAGCATCCTGATGAGCGTTTCCAATATCGTCATCAACAATCTGATGCAGAAACACGGCGACATGGCCGTTGCCGGTCTGGGTGTTGCCATGAAGGTAAACATGATTGCCGTCATGCTTCTGATCGGTCTGGGAACCGGTATCCAGCCTCTGCTTGGCTATTGCTTCGGCGCACGTAATAAAAAACGCTATCTTGCTGTGTTAAAATTTTCTCTTATTTTTGCTTTCTGCCTGAGTGTAGTCATGACTGTCATCTGTTACTGCGGAGCCGGTCCTTTGGTAAAAGCTTTCCTGGCAGATCCCGATGCATTCGGATACGGCATGTCATTTGCAAGAATTTATATTTACTCCGGTCCCGTCATCGGCATCCTCTTTGTCTTGATCAATGCCATCCAGTCAACCGGTGCCGCTCTCCCGTCTCTGATCCTCTCCATCAGCAGACAGGGGCTTTTATATATCCCTATCCTGCTGATTTTCAGGGCCGTATTTGATACTCCGCAGACACTGGCGCTTGCCCAGCCTGTTACCGACTATCTGGCCGCTGCACTGGCCGCCATTTTATTTGTGATTACTTACCGCAAGTATTTTCGGGATTTTCCGTCGTATACCGACGATTAAAAAAATCACTCCACAGAAACAACTTCATAATCCTGATCTTCTACTGCTTTCTTCAGGATTTCATCGGATACCGGAGCGTTCAATGTAAGGATTGCTGTTCCCGCCTCATGGCTGACAACAGCTTCCTTTACTTCCGGCAGCGCCTCCAGACATTTCTTCACTCTTGCCTCACAGTGTTCACACATCATACCGTTGATCTTCATTGTTTTTTCCATCATACTTACCTCTTTCTTTTTTTCTCTGCTTTTCCGCTTTCTGTCTCGTTTGGTACTTCTCATATCAAATAAGTTCAGGCGTAAGGCATTGCTTACAACACAGAAACTGGAAAGGCTCATTGCCGCAGCGCCGAACATCGGATTGAGTTTCCATCCGAAAATCGGTATCCAGATACCTGCTGCCAATGGGATCCCGATTACATTATAAATAAATGCCCAAAACAGATTCTGGTGGATATTTCGAAGCGTTGCGCGGCTTAAACGGATTGCCGCGGGCACATCCATGAGACTGCTTTTCATCAAAACCACATCCGCGGCCTCAATAGCCACATCCGTCCCGGCTCCGATGGCAATTCCCATATCCGCTCTTGTAAGGGCGGGAGCATCATTGATTCCGTCTCCCACCATGGCGGTCCTGCCCTTTTCATCCATCAGCCTCTTTATCACAGCTTCTTTTCCATCCGGCAGAACTCCTGCAATCACTTCATCCACACCGACCTGTTCTCCGATGGCATTTGCAGTCCGCTCATTATCTCCCGTCAGCATGACCACATAAAGCCCCATATTCTTTAACTGTGCAACCGCCTCTTTACTGTCATCTTTAACGGTATCCGCCACGGCAATGATTCCGCACAGTTTTCCGTCCTTTGAAAAAAACAGCGGTGTTTTCCCCTGTCCGGACAATTCTTCCGACCGTCTTTCCATTTCTTCGGGAACTGCGGCTTTTGTTCTGATAAATTTCAGGTTACCTCCTGCCAACTGTTTATTCCCGCAGATGCCGGTCAACCCGTTTCCGGGAACCGCCTGAAAATCATCTGCTGCTTCCGATGTCAGTCCTCTTTCTTCTGCATAAGCCATAATTGCCTTTGCAAGCGGATGTTCACTTTTGCTCTCCAATGCATAAGCAATCCGCATCAATTCCCGTCCGGCAGATTCTACTTCACCCGCTCCTCCTTCTTCCGGAAAAGGCAGAATATCGGTTACCTTAGGCTCACCACTGGTGATCGTACCTGTCTTATCCAAAGCAATAACCTCTATTTTACCGGTCTCTTCCAGAGAAGCCGCCGTCTTAAATAAAATTCCGTGCTTTGCACCCATACCGTTTCCGACCATGATGGCTACCGGTGTTGCCAGTCCAAGCGCACAGGGACAACTGATGACCAACACGGAAATGCCTCTCGCAAGAGCATCTCCGATATCTGCTCCCACCAGCAGCCAAATGAGAATTGTAACTGCGGCAATTCCAATAACAACCGGCACAAATACGCCGGAAACACGGTCTGCCACCTTTGCAATGGGTGCTTTGGTTGCAGCTGCGTCGCTGACCATCTGAATGATCCGGGACAATGTGGTGTCCTCGCCGACTCGGGTGGCTTGACATCTGATAAAGCCGGACTGATTCATGGTCGCTGCAGATACCGTATCCCCTTTTTCCTTATCTACCGGAATACTCTCTCCTGTCAACGCAGCCTCATCTACGGCGCTGCTGCCGTCTATGACAACTCCGTCCACCGGAATGCTTTCTCCCGGCCGTACCGCAAAAATGTCTCCTTTTACCACCTGATCAACGGGAACGGTCACTTCCTCTTCTCCCCTGATAACCACAGCGGTTTTGGGCGCAAGGTTCATCAGGCTTTTCAGTGCATCGGTAGTCTTGCCTTTTGAGTAGGACTCCAGCATTTTTCCCAGTGTGATCAAGGTTAAGATCATGGCGGCGGATTCAAAATAAAATTCATGCATATATGCCATGACTCCCGCCTGATCTCCCCGCACCTGAGCATCTGTCATGGCAAACAGCGCATAGGTACTATATATGAAAGAAGCTCCGGCTCCCAACGCCACCAATGTGTCCATATTGGGTGACCTGTGCCAAAGGCTGGTAAAGCCGTTGATAAAAAACTTTTGGTTGATCACCATGATAATACCGGTCACCAATAACTGAAACAGGCCCATGGCAACATGATTGTCCGCCACCGCCTCCGGCAGCGGCCAGTTCCACATCATATGGCCCATGGAAACATACATAAGCGGCAGAAGAAAGCACAGGGACGCGATCAATCTTCTGCGGATGGCAGGTGTCTCTTTATCCTCCAAAGCATCTCCGGATAAACCGGAATCATTTTTGGTCTTTTCGCTTTTTAAAGCTGCTCCGTATCCCGCTTTTTTAACTGCCTCTATAATGTCCCCGGAAGATGCCGTTCCCTCTACACCCATGGAATTGGTCAGAAGACTTACCGACACATTTGTCACTCCCGGCACTTTGGAAACCGCCTTTTCCACGTGGCTGCTACAGGCGGCGCAACTCATTCCCGTCACTGAATATTGTTCCATTTTCATTTCCTTCCATTATTTCATCAGCTTGTGCATCATCTTCACAAGCTCATCGATCACTTCTTCATCGCCCTGACGTATTCCGTCCGCCACGCAGGTATGGATATGATTGGAAAGCAGTTCTTTGTTAAAACTGTTTAATGCGGCCGCTGCCGCTGCGCTCTGCGTCAGAATATCCACGCAGTAAGCATCCCGTTCTACCATTCCCCGTATCCCGCGGATCTGTCCTTCGATCCGATTCAGACGGTTGATCAGA
The DNA here is from genome assembly GCA_051877575.1 of Lachnospiraceae bacterium. Lineage (GTDB taxonomy): Bacteria > Bacillota > Clostridia > Lachnospirales > Lachnospiraceae > UBA2882. The sequence goes on from JBJEJA010000029.1 coordinate 9,500, forward strand.
TCTTTATATTCTTCTTCCGTCCTCTGTTTTGTTTTCCCGCAACAGTTCTCTGTTTCTATCGTTCCCTGTTCTGCTGCTTTTAATTTGTTTTCTTCCATATTTTATTTCCCCAATCTTTTTCTCGGTTCCCTTTTCTTCGCCATCATTATATACCCCTATGGGGTATATTTCAAGCCAAAAAATATAGCCTCTATATCTCCGCTTTCTTCAACGCCTTAACATGATTTCTCTTTAAAAACATTTCCCCGAAAGCACAAATCTTATCCGCCAGACTGACCAACAACGCCTCGCGGGATTTGGGAAAATGCAAAAAAGTCAGCGGCCACATATGGCTGGTGATGATATTCTTTTCCAGTTCCGTTAATTGAAATTCCTTTTCCGCGTTTTCCAACGCTGTCATGGGATGTCCGAACCAGTGTTCCTTTACGCTGATATCTCTATTCCCTCTGGCATGATACAGATAGAAATCATGAAGCATCGCTCCTTTTGCAAGGCTCTTTTCATTTACATCCAGATGCATTCTTTTTGCCAGATGATAGGCACAGATTGCCACCCTGGAGCTGTGGTCATACAAATTGGATATCTTATGATTGGGATATTTTTTTAATTCCTGAATGCTCGGATTCTCACGCAGCTTAATAAAAGTATCCCAGAATTGTTCTCTGCTTCTCTTTTCTTCCCGGTCCATATCTGCTCTCTTCTTTCCCGAATTTGCAAATTCTTATCTTGTACTATTTTATCATATATCTTCTCCCAAAATAAAAAACCTATGAAAATTTCAAAAAATTTTCACAGGTTTTTTTATGTTTTATCTGCCCTTTTCTTATTCCATAATTCGTTCTTCTACACTGTTCTGTTTAGAATCACTCAGGCTGCGATAGGTATATATGATGACAATGACGGAAAGTACAAATGTCAGTACATCCGAAACCGGCATGGAGTATAAAACACCGTCCAGCCCGAAAAATACCGGCAGTAGAATGGCAAATCCTACACCAAATACAATTTCCCTGACCATAGACAGCAATGTGGAAGCCAACGCTTTTCCCAATGCCTGCAGATAGATAAAGGTTGCCTTATTTACACATGCCAGGATAATCATACACAGATATATACGGAATGCTTTTAAGGCAAACTCCGTATAATACACACTCTCATTTGCCGCACCGAAGATCGCAATCAGTTGTCCCGGAAGCACTTCAACAATAAACATCGCCACAGCGCCTACACAGGCCTCCGCTATCAGCAAGTAAGTAAAAAGAGTTTTTGCGCGGTCTTTTCTCCCCGCACCGATATTATATCCTACAATCGGAATACAACCCGCCGCCATTCCGACTACAATGGAGATAACTATCTGGAAGAATTTCATGACAATTCCCACAACTGCCATCGGAATCTGTGCATATTCGGTCTGCCCGAAAATGGGATCAAGTGCTCCATATTTACGAATCATATTATTAATTGCCGCCATAGCTGCCACCAGAGAAATCTGAGACAGGAAACTGCAGGCTCCCAGCGGAATAAATCTTCGGATAACCTCCCGGCTCATTTTGAAACTGTTTTTCTGAAGCGTAACAGCCTTCAAATGGAACAAATACCAGATTGCCAGAAGTGCCGTTACCACCTGACCGATTACCGTGGCAACCGCTGCTCCCATCATTCCCCATTTACATACGAAAATAAAGATCGGATCCAGAATAATATTGATCAACGCTCCCGCCAGAGTGGAGATCATGGCAAACTTGGGACTTCCGTCGGAACGGATAATCGGATTCATTGCCTGCCCGAACATATAAAAAGGGACACCTAACGTAATATAAAAGAAATATTCCTTTGACTGTTTAAAAGTTTCCGCATTTACCCTGCCGCCGAATGCAGTCAGAATCTGATCCTGAAATATCAGATAAACCGCCGTCAGGACAATACTTGCTACAACACATAATAAAATGGAATTACCGATACTTTTATGTGCATTTTCTTTGTTCCGCGATCCCAGGCACAGACTGACATAAGCACAACAGCCGTCACCGATCATAACCGCAATTGCCAGTGCTATTACCGTCAACGGAAAGACAACCGTATTTGCCGCATTTCCGTAAGAACCCAGATAAGATGCATTCGCAATAAAAATCTGATCCACAATATTGTATAACGCGCCTACCAAAAGCGAAATGATACATGGTATCGAATATCCTTTCATTAATTTTCCAAGCTTTTCCTCTACCAGAAAAGCATTCGCATTTTTTTCATCCATTGTTACTCCTCCTGTTTTAAAACTAAGTTTTCCGAAAATCTTACACACAACAAAAAAGCGCAAGCCCCTTACTTGGACTTACGCTTTTCGCCACTCAGCATATGAATTATAACAAATTACTTCAAAAAATTTCAAGTTAAATTTTGAGGTTTTTTCCTCTATACCGCCAGATCCACGTGCTGGACGGTTCCGACACCGCCGCTTTCCTTCAGAAAAATTCCGGTCTTTCGGATAATCCCGTTTGTGTCATTGGTATCCAAATTTTTCAACGAGAACTCTGTGTCTGCATGTCCCAGATAAATGGCTCCCACATCTGCCCCTTTCAGATCCAGCAGTACATCTGTGCCGTCTTCATCCTTTGTCCATACTTTCAGTTCCTTAAAGATGCTGTCCCCTTCATCGATCCAGCCGTTGCCGTCTTCATCATAAACTGCAAGATCCGCAAACCCGTCTCCGCTTCTTGTCCCGAACAGTTCCGAACCGTCATTGATCTCTCCGTCACCATTCTTATCCAGCGCCAAAAATCCACTGCCTTTTCCGGCAAGGGATACTTCCTCTTCTTTTCCGTCGGCATCAATATCAAAGAAAAATTTCATATCCGATATACTTGCCACACCGGAATCCAAATTAATCATCAGCGGATCGGTCACAACATAATTCTGCTGTGTAAAGCTTTCATATTTTGCACAGAAAGCTCTGCTCATTTCTACGGAAACACCAAAATCAATTTCCCGTCCGTCTGCCGTTCTGGCTATACCGGCTGTTTCAAAGGCTGTATACTCCGCTTCCGATACAAATGCAGATGTAACAGTCGTCCTCGTCCAGACATTGCTTCCGGCGCCGGCAGCTGTGGGGTCTGTCACCGTTGCTGATCCGGCAGCCCTCGAAACAGAGACTTCCACTTTGGCGGACCATGATGAAGCCGCCGTAAATGAAGAAGAAGCTCTATGGTAATCCCTCCGAATCTGCTTGATTTTATCGGCAGTCTCCAAAATATCATTTCCGTCCATGCCCTGTAATGCACGAATTAACCGGCGAATCAGTTCCAACTTTAATTGATACCGATCGCTCACGCCATCCGCAACTGTCTGAGGCTCTGCCTGAGTCAGCCTTCCATTTTCAATCAACTGCTGTAGATTTTCCTGTTGCCTTTTCTCCTGCTGCTCCTTCTTTTCAAGCTGATAATCCTTAAATTGCTCCATCAGGCTTTTTCCTTCCTGAGACACTTCAAGGCGGACTGCCTGACCTGCTTTTTCGCTGATGCTTGCAGACTCTTTTTGTTCGTAATAGATATAATCCCTCTTTGAAGACATACCTACCGTGCTTGAACTGATAATCATGGTATCGACTCCTTTCTAACCATTGATTGACACAGGGTAATTCCTTTTACCCCTTTATGCGTATCACTATGTCATTTTTACTCTTCAACAGACGCTTTCAGACTTGCTGCATAATCATCAAACAACTTCTCTGTCGCATCATAAGTTCTCTGACTGATATCCGGCAGTTCTTTCCCCCATGTTTCGGTTGCCATCTTAAAGCCTTTCTCAAATGCCGCACGCATTTCTTCCATTTTATCCGCATCACCACCCGTAAGCGCTTTTGCAAATTCGAAAATTCTCTGGGAAGTTTGCTCTACACCCCAATATCCGTCATCGGCAATATCCTTCTGGGCCTGTGCTTTTGTTGCCGCATCTACCGTAAAGTTACCGTCTGCCAAAAATCTCCACATATCATCTGTTTTTCCGAATGTGGCTCCCTGCTGGCTCATCATCTGACGTACCAAATTGGTCATCTGCTCTACGCGGGCCTCCGTATCGGCCTGTAACTGTGCAATGATTGCCGAGCGGTCCATTTTGGACGCTGCTGCTTTTCCTTCTTCCGAGGGCTCGTATACTACGCCTGCCTGTGTTGTCTGCTCCGTTCCCTCTGTCTGTTTTGTTTTGGCAGTTGCGGTATTATAATTGCTGTATGCATCTGTATAAGAACTGTTTACTCCGTTAATTCCACTCATATTTTCCTCCATTCTGCCGTTTTCCTACGGCGATACCTGATTATTTTTTATATCAGAATGTCTCATCATAAAGATATCCGCCGGACATCAGATTTTCGTAGTCTGCCGTATTGGTATAGGCGCTGCCGTTTCCGCTTGTTCCCTGTACTGCTGCGGTTCCGATCTGTGCCGCCTTTCTGACAACCTTATCGGCAAAAGAATTCACGCCCTGGAATACCAGTTTTAATGTGGAGATATTGGCTTTCTTTAAAGCTTCTTCATCCACTTTCAGACTGTTGTCGGAATCAATCGTAATTCCCACACTCTCCAGCAGTTTGGCATTGCTTTCCGTCATCTGTGTCATCCAGGACGCATTCCGCAATACGCCTTTGTTGTCACTTTCTCCTGCGGATTTGATTACGGAATTGTAATCCTCCGCAAAGGCTTTGACCGCTTTTGTGATTGCATCCCAGTCATAATCTTCTTTTTCCGTCTCTTCGCCTGTTGCTTCATCCTTTGTCTTGATGGTCTTCTTTTCAAACAGGTCTTCATCCATCAGTTCCAGCGTGGAATTTTTCAATTTATCCGCACTGCTCTTCAGCAGCGAAAGCTGCTTCTTTTCACTTTCAGACTCTACGGTTGTCTTATCGGCATCCTGTTTTTTGTAGTAAGCCTTTAACAACTTACCGTAACTGCCGTTTTTAATACTCATATAGTCCGTAAGGCTGAAAGCATTCTCGTTCCCCGAGGTCCCTATTCCCATACTGGTAAAAACATCAGTATAGTTGGTGTTTACATTTGACATACTTATCATCCTCCTTGATTAAATGATTCAAACAGCGAATCCTTTCGCTAATCTGTCATATTGTATTTCGGATATTTTTTCATAAACATTAGCTTTTTGGAAATTTTTTGCAAATTTTATAAGAAATTTTTTGACGGGAATTAACCCCGTCAAAAAACAAGAGGGCTGTCGCACGACAGCCCCTTACGCTTACTTTGATTTTTACAGATTTACCTTCGGAAGCTGTGCAATGGATTTTGCCAGATCCTCATCCGTCGGAATATAATCGCTCATTTCACCGTCATTATATTTCTGATATGCAACCATATCAAAATATCCTGTACCGGTCAGGCCGAATACAATATTCTTTGCTTCGCCGGTCTCCTTACATTTCATTGCCTCATCAATTGCAACCTTAATTGCATGGCTGCTTTCGGGAGCAGGAAGGATACCCTCTACTCTTGCAAAGGTTTCTGCCGCCTTAAATACCTCTGTCTGCTCAACGCTTCTTGCCTCAAGCAATCCCTGGTCATATAATTCGGAAACGATGGAGCTCATGCCGTGATAGCGAAGACCGCCGGCATGATTGGCGGAAGGAATAAATCCGCTTCCCAATGTATACATTTTAGCCAGAGGACAAACCTTTCCGGTATCGCAGAAATCGTATGCATAAGTACCTCTTGTCATACTCGGACAGGATGCAGGTTCTACGGCGATGATCTGATAATCAGCCTCTCCTCTCAACATCTGACCTGCAAAAGGAGAAATCAAACCGCCCAGATTGGATCCGCCGCCTGCACATCCGATGATCATATCCGCTTTGATGCCATATTTATCCAAAGCAGCCTTTGTCTCCAGACCGATAATAGACTGATGCAATAACACCTGGGCAAGTACCGAACCCAGTACATAACGGTAACCTTCCTGGCTGGTTGCAGCCTCAACCGCTTCGGAAATGGCACATCCCAGACTTCCTGTCGTTCCCGGGAATTCTTCATTGATCTTACGACCGATATTTGTATTCATGGACGGAGAAGGGGTTACCTGTGCTCCGTATGTACGCATAACTTCACGGCGGAAGGGTTTCTGCTCATAAGAGCACTTTACCATATATACCTGACAATCCAGGTCAAAATAGGAACATGCCATGGAAAGTGCTGTTCCCCACTGTCCCGCACCGGTTTCCGTTGTCACACCCTTTAAGCCCTGCTTCTTGGCGTAGTATGCCTGTGCAATGGCAGAATTTAACTTATGGCTTCCGGATGTATTATTTCCTTCAAATTTGTAATAAATATGTGCCGGCGTCTGCAATTTTTCTTCCAGACAGTAAGCTCTGACTAACGGCGACGGACGGTACATTCTGTAGAAATTACAGATTTCTTCCGGAATATCAAAATACGGTGTCGTATCATCCAGTTCCTGTTTTGCCAGTTCTCTGCAGAAAATGCCGGAAAGTTCGTCTTCGGTAACCGGTTGCAAAGTGCCGGGATTCAAAATCGGTGCAGGTTTCTTTTTCATATCCGCACGCACGTTATACCACTGCTTGGGCATTTCCTGTTCTTCAAGATAGATTTTGTAAGGGATTTTCTGATCCATTTTGTTTCCTCTCTTTCTCTTTTCTTTTTTGAAAATATAAATCTGGTTGTAGTAGGTACATAGAAAACTCCTGCCCTACCGGTTGATAGGACAGGAGTATTATTTACTTCTGCGGTGCCACCTAACTTCATTCTGATGAATGCGCTCTGCCGTGTACTGTCATACACGCTCTGCGGTAACGTGCAGCTACGTCTCCCCTACTCCCATATTAAATATCATGGTTTCAGTTTGCCCTCACGGGTCCATTCGCCAATCTTCTCATTACCGCAATCACACCGCCTGCGGCTCTCTGAAAATGTTCCGAAAGGGTACTCCTCCCGATCAAAGGTTTCCAATAATCAATCTCAGCGTAAACGATTTTAAGAATTCTGTCAAGTACTTTCAATGGCAAACAACGGGGCTCCCGCTTTAATCTCTCCTTCGCCGATCAGGCGGATTTTCTGATTCTCTTTCAAATCCGTACAGACAACCGGAGATACCATGGATAATGCGTTGCTGTTCAGATAATCAAGCTCCAGCTTCATGATCGGCTGGCCCTTTTGGACTTTCTGTCCTTCCTCGACAATGACATCAAAACCTTTTCCCTTCAATTTTACCGTATCAATGCCCACATGGATCAACAGCTCAACACCGGTATCCGTCACAAAGCCGATTGCATGCTGGGTTTCAAACACAAAGCCGACCGTTCCGTCCTCCGGAGCCACAACAACAGGCTCAACAGGCGTTACTACCGCTCCGTCACCCATCATTTTTCCGGCAAAACCTTCATCCGGTGCCGTGGAAAGATCCGCCGCAATCCCGCTGATGGGGCTGGATATAATGATTGTCTGCTGTTTATCGCTTTTCTTTTTGTCATTCTGTTGACTGCTTTTTTCTTGTTCACCGCTTTCCTGATCATTCAGATTGTCATAAATATCCTCGATGTCTCTGTCTCCCAAAGCTTCCAAATAGTCTTCCAGATTGGATTTGATGACCGTAACATGCGGTCCGTAGATGACCTGGACGCCGGTTCCTTTACAAATGACTCCCGATGCCCCGGATGCCTTTAACGCTTTTTCATCTACCAGCTCCATATCGTTGACGGTGCAGCGCAGTCTTGTGGCACAGCAATCCACATCGCTGATATTCTTTTTGCCGCCCAGTCCCTTTGTGATCAGAGCACTGACGGAATCTTTGCCTGTATCTGCATTTTCCCCTTTATCTCCCGATGCATATCTCTCCGCCTCATTCCGCGCATTGACATCCGCCTTTGTATACAATCTTGTCTCTTCATCCTCATCTTCCCTTCCGGGCGTTTTCAGATCAAGCTTTTTGATCAAATATTTGAAAATAAAGTAATATAGGAAGAAATAAATGACACCTACCGGGATCAGCCTCATCCAGCTGGTCTTATCATTTCCCTGCAGCACACCGAAGAGAAACAGATCCAGAATACCGCCGGAAAAAGTCAGTCCGACCGCCACATTCAGCATGTGTGCGATCATATATGCAAATCCCGCCAAAATTACCTGTACCACAAATAAGATTGGTGCAACGAATAAAAAGGAAAATTCCAACGGCTCCGTAATGCCGGTCAGCATACTGGCTAAAGATGCCGATAAAAGCAGACCTCCCACCGCTTTTTTCTTTTCAGGTTTCGCACATTGGTACATGGCCAGCGCGGCACCCGGCAGACCGAATATCATAAAAATAAATTCTCCCGAAAAATATCTCGTGGCATCGGCGCTGAAATGTGTCACATTGGCAGAATCCGCCAATTGTGCAAAGAAAATATTCTGACCGCCCTGTATCAACTGTCCTCCCACTTCCATGGTTCCGCCAACCGCAGTCTGCCAGAAAGGCATATAGAATACATGATGCAGACCAAAGGGAATCAGCGCTCTTTTAATGAGCCCGAAGAGCAGGGTTCCGAAATATCCCGTTCCCGTTACGATACCGCCCAATGCATAAATTCCGTTCTGAACAGGCGGCCACAGGAAATATAAGACAATTCCCACAAACATATAGACCAGTGTGGAAATAATGGGAACAAACCGGGAACCGCCAAAAAAGGACAGCGCATTGGGCAGCACAATCCGATGAAAACGATTGTGCAGTGCCGCAACACCCAGTCCGACAATAATACCCCCGAATACACCCATCTGGAGAGTCGGGATACCGCAGACAGAAGCTATGGTTCCTTCCAATACGTCTCCGGCAATCTCTCCTTCCGGCGTAATCTCACCATTGATGAGTAGCATGGCACTGATTGCAACATTCATAACAAAGAAAGCAATCAATGCAGACAAAGCCGCCACTTCTTTCTCTCTTTTTGCCATGCCGATGGCAACACCCACCGCAAATATGATCGGCAGATTATCAAATACAGCACTTCCCACCTCATTCATGATAATGAGTAATGCATGTAATACCGTTCCTTCTCCCAACAACGATTCCAGCCCGTAAGCGGCAATCGTTGTCTCATTGGTAAAGGAACTTCCTATCCCAAGCAGTAATCCCGCAACAGGAAGAATTGCTATGGGAAGCATAAAACTCCGTCCCACACGCTGCAGAACACCAAAGATTTTATCTTTCATTTTAATTTCTCCCTTTTTTCTCTTTAGTTTCTGCAAAGTTGTGGTTTTTTATTTTATTTATTTAAATAAATTGAATAATTTATTAAAAAATCCCGTTTCTTCCTCTTCTGTTTCTTCCTCATCATCCGCTTCGGGAATGGAAACGGACTCCGTCTTTATGACAAACTGCACTGCTTCCACATTGGTATTGCGCTCCGAAACAAAGGAAACCGGTTCAAAATCTTCCCCAAACATATCTGAAATGGTTTCGTCGACTTTATCTTCCAGCTCCGAATCCAAATCGCTTGTTTTTTCCACGAATTCTCCCGTTCCGTCTACCAGTTCTCCGGTTCCGTCCACCAGTTTTCCGGCTCCGTCTTTTAACTCTTCTGTTCCGTCATACAGCTCCCTTGTTCCGTCGGACAAACTCTTGATGCCGCCGGAAAGAGAACCCGCGCCCTGATTCAGTGCAGCCGCACCGCTGGCCACATCCTGTGCTCCCTGAACCAGCGTAGGGAGCTGGGAGAGATCTGCCTGACTGTTAATCGTATTTAACGCTGTCAGTGCACCTGTAGCACCTCCCAGATTACCGCTGTCCGTTGCCAATGTTCCGATTGCCGCCTGCACGCCCTCGGAGGATACGGCGCTTACTGCTCCGGGAACTGCGTTTGCCACTTCTGCCTGTACATGTGCCATAATCGCTGCCTGATCCGGCTGCTGCCCCTGTGCAAGTGCCGCCGTTACGTCGTTAAGTACAACCTGCGCTGCCACCTGTGCCGCCGTATTCGCTGCCGTGTTTGCCACATTACTTGTATAAGCGGTCAATTCATTGGCTACCGCTGCCTGATCTGCCTCTACAGCCGCCTGATATGCCGCCTGATTTGCCGTCTGGGTCTGAATATTTTCAGCTAACGCCGTTGTCATTCCATTTAATGCCGCAGACAATGTATTGACGCCCTCACTGACCTGAGCTGATCCGCTTGCCAAACTGTTTGCACCATTTGTCAGACTCCCGGCACCGCTCATCAGGGAATTGCTTCCGTTTACCAATTCCCCGGCACCGTCATACAACTCTTTGGTACCCGTGTGCAGATCGACGGAACCATCTTTCAACTCCCTTGCGCCCGAGTCCAGATCATTTACTGCATCCTGAAGTTCCGTGATCTTATCACTGATCTCGCCGCTTTCCGTATCAACATCAATATCCATATTCAGCTGCACTCCGTTAATGGAGATTCCGTCCATTTCAAAATCTGTTACATCCGCATGGATCTCAACTTCTGTCCCTTTGCCGGGCAGAACCGTATAAGTCAGCTGTTTGTCACTTCCCACGTTTGCCTGTGTTGCTCCGTCAGCCACAATATTTTTACACAGATCCGTGTCCAACGTCAGGGATACCTGCAAGGCATAATTGTCATAAAAAGCACTGTCACAGGATGAGTTTTCCGAGATAGAAAGCTCGATTCTCAAAGCGCCGCTTTTTCCCGCCAGCTCCTCCGCGGTATACTCTTCCCCATCCAGAAAATAGTGCACGCTGATATTCCATGGAAGCTGGGCATTTTCCATAGTCCCCTCATAGTACAATTTTTCTTTTGAAGGATGAATGGTCACCTTTCCATCCTCATATTGGATCTCATCTGTTGTGGTCATGTTTCGCAGTTCGGAATAATCGCCGTAATCCTCAACCACTTCGTTACCGTTAACAGACAAAATGTTTACCACATAAACCTTCGAAACCGTTCCGTCCGATTCCAAATTCGCATAGACAACCTCCTGCTTCTCCGCCTGCCCCGTAGCTGCATATACGGGACTGCAGACGGTTCCCGCCGCCATTGTCACAGCCAATGAGCCTGCAAGTAAGGCTTTTCCCGTTCTGCGTATTCTTTTTGCATCTATTTTTTTGTTCTGTTTATGATTCTGCATTTACAACTGCCTCCTTTTTCTTTTTTACAACCAGTTTGTCAAAGATATAAAGCCATCCCGGAAGGACAAAAAATACTATGATCATGGATAGGATTGCTCCCCTTCCGATAAACATTCCCAACTGCGCCAGCAATCCATGGGAAGACATATATCCAAGCAAAAGACCTACAACCGTTAAAACAGAACCCGATGTGGTAATGGACACTGTTACGTTGGAAATGGTTGTGATCAGTGCTTCTTTCTTGGGAAGCGTTTCCCTGTTCTCCCTGTAACGGTCTGTCATCAAAATTGCATAATCCACAGTAGCTCCCAACTGTATGGAGCTGATGATCAGATATGCAATATAAAAAATTGTCTTATCCAAAAAGTATGGTACCGATAAATTGATCCAGATAGCGGATTCGATACATACGACCAAAATAACGGGAAGTACCAACGACCGTAAGCTCAACAGCAGTACCACGAATACCGCACCGATCGCAATAGCATTTACCTTTATCATATCCGCCGTAACGGTATCCATCAGATCATAAGTGCTGACTCCGGCTCCCGCCAGATACTGTTCCTCGGGATAATATTTTTCTGCAATGGCACGGATTTTTTCCACCACTTCAAAGGTTTCCTTCCCTTCTGCCGGAACAGATAAGGAAATCACCATGCGGCTGTAGTGTTCTGATTGCAACATGCTCAACGTATCCTCATCCAGATATTCCATGGGGATCTCCGCTCCCACCGTATCTACATAGGATATGATATCCGTTACCTGCGGCAATTCGGCAATCTCTTCCGACATCTGTTTTTCCATGGACTGATTTCCCTTCGGAACCATCAGCACATAAGTACTGCTTTCTCCGAATACGTCCGTGATTGCCGCCTCATCCTTGCCTAACTCTGTTTCCGGTCCGAAAATATGACTGGATCCATAGTAAAAGTCATTGGAATTGGAAGCCAGATATGCCGGAACAACTATCAGAACAAAAATCAAAATCATCGGAGCAATCAGCCTTTGGATTGCTTTACCGAGTCCTCTGAATTCCGGCATAAAAGAGCGGTGATGCGTTTTATCCAGCCATTTGTAGGTACTCAAAATAAAAGCGGGCATAAATACAAATACACTCAGTAAGCTAATGGTAACTCCTTTTGCCAGCACCAGACCCAGATCCGGTCCGATCCCAAACTTCATAAATATCAGGGCAAGGAAACCGATAACGGTAGTTAATCCGCTTGACAGAATAGAAGAAGTGGATTTGCAAAGTGCATCTACCATAGCTTCCTTCGCATTCTGACCCTGCCGGCATTCCTCAAACCGATGAATCAGGAACACCGAATAATCCATAGATACTGCCAGCTGCAGGATATTCCCCGCTGCATTGCTGACAAAAGAAATTTCCCCGAAGATCAGATTGGTTCCCGCATTGATGATAATTGCGACTCCCAACCCGACCAGTATAATAACAGGCTCAAACCATGATTCGGTGGTAAGCAGCAGAACAAAGATAACGAATACCACTGCAAATGCAGCAATCTTGTTGATTTCCGATACAGTACTCTTTGTTGCAACCGCCGACGACACCGCATCACCGCCTAAAGCATCATCTTCACCAATTATAGCTTCAATCGCATCTACGGCAGCCAACTGCTTATCCTCATCAATGACCACGGTAAAAAGCGCTGTCCGGTCTTTGTAATAAGTTTCCACCACATCCTGATCCAGTGTTCCCAACGGCACAGTAACGTCCACCGAATCATCCAGCCATGTGACATCTGTTACCCCATCAATCGCTTCAATTTTTTCCTTGTACTCCAATGCTTCCGGAATAGAGACATCTCGGATCATAACTCTGGCATTGGGAATCCCTCCATCAAATTCTTCTTCCATAACATCTAAAGAAATTGTGGACGGACTGGATTCCGGCAGATAATCATTCATATCATAATTAACAGCAACTAACCTCTGCATAAAAAGGCAGATTACAAAAACAGCCATAAATGCCGTAATGATACTTTTCGGATGATTAACTACACCTGTGTAAAATTTTCTCATCTTCTCGTCTCCTGTCTTTTAATCTCCCTCATCACTGATAAAATATATAAAAGGCTATGGGAAATAAACGGTCAATTCTATGCGCTTTGTGTAAAACCGGACAAATGAGTTATATTTGACGGACAAATGCATTTTCATTGACCATTGAAGTTTAGAAAACTTTTATTTATATTTAATAATGTAGTTAAATTTAGGAAATTTTACCAAAAAGTTCCCTGGAAGAATCCGGCAGAATTATTTTTCAGATTTTAAAACTGAAAAGGATGATTTATAATACAGATATGAAAAGAGAAGAAATTGTTTTAAACACCAAAAAAGCCCTTGCCGCTTCATTAAAAAAATTGCTGTTGCAAAAGCCTATTTCCAAAATTACCGTTACTGAAATTATCGAGGATTGCAATGTCAACCGCAAAACATTCTATTATCATTTCGAGGATATTTATGCACTTCTCACATGGATGCTGGAGCAGGAAGCCTTTGATATCGCAAAAAAATTTGACCCCGAAACAGAATTTGAAGACTGTATTTCCTTTGCCATGGATTATGTGGATTCCAACAAGCACCTTTTGAACTGCATCTACAATTCTATCGGTCATGATGAACTAAAAAGATTCCTTTATAACGATTTTGTGGGTATTATGGGTTCCAAGATCAACCAAATGGAAGCCTCCATGAATTTACATATCGATGAAAACGCCAGACGTTTCATGACCGAATTTTATACCAATGCCGTTGCAGGTACACTGATCGGCTGGTTCAAAGACAGAAACGCCATGGACAAGCAGCAGACCATTGATTATATCGTCACAATATTTCAAGTATCCCTGCCGCAGGTCCTGGCGCATTACAGCAAACCTTAATCTGCTCTTTCCGCATCTTCTTTGGTATGATGTATGGTCCCTTTCGGATGATGCGGCGGCGCATAAACGGAGGATACCCGCAAAGGACAGCTCCCCATGTTAATAACATTATGCCAGGTTCCCGCAGGCACAAAAATCACATCTCCTCTACTGACATTCTGCTGAAAATCCTGTTGTTTTCGACATTTCCCCATTTTTACTACGGCACATCCCTGCTCCACTCTGATATATTGATCCGTATCTTCATGAATTTCCAGCCCGATCTCACCACAGGGCGGTATACACATCATCGTCAATTGCAGATGACTTCCCGTCCAGACAGCCGTGCGGAAATTCGGATTCTGCATTGCCAGCCGTTCTATATTGGCTACATAGGGATCCGGTCCTTTATCTGTTTGTTGCATACAATGTTCAAAGCTCATAAAAACCCCGCTTTTCTTTTTTCTATCATTATTGTATAAACATTCCGAAAAAAGTGTGCGGGGTTTTATAAAATAAAATATGAATTACTCAGCTCTTGCCGGTGCGACAAACATGGCATAGTCCGCTGTTTTTTTCAGAACATCCTCATCTGCAAAGATATCACAGGAACCGATATAGCTGTTACCTGCCGCTATGATCTCATCCACATAATCCGTATCAACTGCTATGACATTTCCCTTTTCATCCGTTAAAACGAAAATAACCTCTCCGGGAATCATATCGATATCTTCTGAACAGTACATCTCATAATCAACAGTCAGATATCCATCCTCTGCACTTCCGCTTATGGTCACATCTGCTTCACCTGCCACATAATCATCTATGGGATCAAAATTCAAGTCACAATTTTCCCAATGGATCCGTCCATCCGGGATGCCATCTCCGCAATTGATTGTATCAATTAGGGTATTTCCTTTGCAAAGAGTACCGGTATAGAAAAATGTAGACCCAATCTCACTGCCGTCTGTCCCATATGCAACCGCATCTGCGGAAAAGGATACCTGATCTTCATACAAGTTCGTGAATGCTACCAACAGACAGTTTTCCCCATACTCTACAAAAGGTGCAATGCTGATGACAAATCCCGGATAATCTTCATAAGGAGCATAGGTAATTCCCCAATTTATTTTATTGTAGTCTGTATCAAGCGTAGCCAATGCATTCTCAACATCTGCATCCAAAGTACTCATCTTACCGCTCTTCTGAGATGATTGTGTAGAATCCTCGTCTGTTGCATTGTCTTTCAATTCAGCACCATCTTTTTGATCATCCTCATCATTAAGCTCCGTATCGGATGCCGTTCCCTTATATGCATAAGGATCTGAGGATGCACCTTCCAGCGCCGTCCCACGGAATGCCACCAGCCGGAATACATCCGCATCCGTATGGGATTCCAAGACAAGTCCGCAGTCCAGTCCGCAGTCTGCCATGTATGAGAACGCATCAATACTTCCGTTATTCTCTATATAAAGAAAATCTCTTCCATTGATTGTCTCAACATCATCAATCTGCGCTGTCAGAGTCCGGTAAGCATCATTATTCATGCATGCTGCATACAGTACGGTGTTTCCATCTTTATCAAGGATATTGAACCCACTGTTTTCTTCTTCCAGTTCAAATTTGTGTCCCTCTGTCGTATCTACATAGACCTGCATTTCTCCCAACCCATCCAGCGTAAACGTATAAGCCATATATGTAGATTTGGTCCCCTTTTGACCTTCATACTTATCCGGGAATAAATCTGCCTGATGCTCGGATTTTGTGGGACTCCCTATAGAAAATCCGCATCCTGTCATAATTACCAGCAACAATCCCATTATGAGTGCAATTAAAATGCGTTTCTTTGTTTCCTTCACCATCTGTTCCTCCCATTCTTTTATCATTCATTCTAATATCATATTGTAATAACAACCTTACTTACTTTTCATTTTCATATTCTATATGAAAAACATTTTCATATTGCCTGATAGATGGTTCCGTATCTGCTCCAAACTCCACCGCTCTCACACAATAATAATAGTCTTCTCCCAATTTGATCACAGCAACAAGTGTTCCCTGCATCTGCTCATAATCATTTTGAGAATATTTCGTAAAATAGCGGACCTGCCGATCAAAAAGCGTTGTTACCGTAATATCCGAATCATCCACTCTCTCTAAGTATACCATCTGCATCTCTTCCAACCAGGCATCCGCATCCATTTCTTTTCCTTGATTAATCACGGAATTTTCGGGATGCTCTGTATCTATGAGTGCACTGTCTTCTTTATGATTGCAATACAGAAAAACATCCAGCATCACCGAGTAATTCGTGTTGAAATAATTTTTTGCATCACATGCCTCTTCTACTGTTTCATCCTGAAAATAAAAATCTTCGGGCAGTCGATAGTCTACCGATATTCCATCCAGCGAAAGTTCGTCACGGTCTATCGTTTCTTCGCCTTCACGATTGACCCCGACATCATCATAACCACTCCTGCTATTTGTGAGCTCATCCTGACTTTTTCCTTTTTTCAACAGAAACAGGATCGTCACTACAATTATGACAATGAAAACAGCGATCAATGCGAGAAAAAATATCATACCTTTTTTTCCTTTTTTCATTCTCCGGTATCACCTCCTTATATTGCTTTTCATCATAACAAAAAACCAAACTGACACTATCAATTTGGTTTTTCAAATACGCAATTTAAGCTTGCATTCCTTTATTAATTCACACTTCCGGATTTATTCCTCTTCAGATCCTGATAATATGAATAACCCAGAATACCGCTCAGGAATATAAACAGGCACGTAATCGCAAAGGGCAAAATCAATGTTTTGGAATAGTATTCAAATTTCATCTTCTTGGGATTACCTATATCTGAAAAACAGAATATGGCATCTCCCTCCGAAAGATTCCTGCTGTCAATCCACACACGATCCTTGGCATAGTTACCCATGGAATCGAATTTGCTCACTTCCACATAAGAGTATTGTTCTATCACTTGATCAATAATTGCAATATCCGAATTCATCTTATCAGAATCCGTTGCGAATCCCGAGAATAAATCTATGGTAAACACAACACAGATCACAGTCAACACAATACAGAATACCAACCCCGCCATATGTAACATGCGAAAAAGATGCCCCACTCTGCCATTTTCCGATATTTCTTCGCTTACCTGCTTTTCTTTTTCCTCTTCCGCCTGTTTCCCAAAGACCATATAATCAAGACTTATTTCATAGATCTTTGCCAATGCAAACAGCTTGTCCGTATCCGGCAATGTCTTGTCCAGCTCCCAGTTCGACACGGACTGCCTGCTGACCATCAGTTCTCCTGCCAGATCTTCCTGCGTCAATCCCTTTTTCTTACGAAGTGCAAGTAGCCGTTCCCCCATTGTTTCCATATGTACACCCCTCAATCATTCTGTTCCGAATCTGACACCACCCGGACAATTAACTCATTCAGTCTTTTTGAAAACATCGGCGGAATGTTATGTGCGGCTTTTTTCCAGATTTCGTATTTACAGTTTTTGTTTTTATCCGCCATAGCCTTCACACTATTTTTTACCTCTTCCTGCTCTTTCTCTCCCGCCAAGGCATAAACCGGTATCGACACGTCCTCGAATCCCCTGACCGAATCGAGTGTTATTCCGTTGTCCACCGAACTTCTGATGGTTTCTATTGTCACTTCCTGCATCTGATCCACAAATTCTTTTCTTTGCTGTCCGGGCAATCCATTCAAAAATCCAATCAGGTTACAAAGCCATTTTTTCTTAAACGAAGCAAATTGCTTTTCATTCTGCTCCATAACATATTGCAGCATTTTATCATTCTTATCAAGCCACGGACTGATGATAATAGCTGCAGAAAACAAATCGGGATGTTCTGCAACCATTTTATATGCAATCTGGGCTCCCAGAGAAAAGCCGATTAACACAACTTTTTGATTCAGATCCGTTAGCAATTTAACCAGTTCTTCTATTTGCTGATCGGCATCAAAAGTTTTATCTGTTTCATTGCCAAACCCCATAAGATGGGGAATCATGATATGATACCTCTCAGCCAGAACATATTGTTTTCCAAATGAATGCACGAAATTAGCTCCATGCAGCATGACAATTATCTGCTTATTTTCTTTTCCGTACTCATCAATGTACATTTCCGTTCTCCTTTCATTGCGCGTATTTTCATACTCTCTCCTTTATCTGCCAAAACTGCAAGAACGAGCTGCCTTTTTAAATATACTTTATTATACATTTTTATGATTTCTAATTTTCTACCGCTCTATATGCGAGCTCTTTAATTCTTTCCACCATATTCTCAATCTCTGCAACTCCGGCACTGTTCTCCTGGGTGGCCGCCGTCACATGTTCAATTGCGCTGTAATTGCTCTGTGTATTCGAGTTCACCTGATCCATGCCCTTTGCAACTTCACCGCTCTGTCCCTTGATATTCTCAACAGTCCTATCCATTTCCATAATCCGATCCGACATCCGGCTGTTAGAAGAAGTAATTACCGCAGTGGAATTACCGACTTCACGGATACTCTCCATGCCTGTTTTGGTCAACTGCACGCTGTGCTCCATGACATTTACTGCATTTTCTGTATGATGGACCACTTCCGTTACGATTTTTCCGATATCGTCAACAGCAGTTTTTGTCTGTTCTGCCAGTTTCTGAATCTGACCGGCTACTACCGCAAAGCCCTTACCGTGCTCACCTGCCCTTGCCGCTTCTATAGAGGCATTCAGTGCAAGAATGTTGGTCTGATTGGAGATTCCGGTAATGACTCTGATAATATCTAAAATCTCTTTTGATTTTTCGCCCAATTGCCATATGACATCCTTACACTCGCTGGTACTTGCATGGATTTGCTCCATACTGTCCGTTGCATCATCCATCTTTTCCTGATTTTCCTTAGTTGTCTCATTAATTTGTCTTGCAAGATCGGCAACCTGTCCGTTCATTGTCCCAAGTGCGATCAGCCGGGTATTGATATCCTGTGTTCTTTCATTAATGCCTGTTATTTCATCTGTGTTTTCACTAAAGCTTTGTAATACACTGCCTGTTTCTTCCGCAATCTGTCCATTTGCTTTCATGGAAGCCTCTGTAATTACCGACAACTCTTTTACCATTTGAAGCAGTTCATCCGATGTCTGTCTTGACTTTTCCTGCATCTGCTTCATATGATTCATGATTCTTTCCTGTTCTTCGGCATCCAACAAGTTGGAAAGCATTCCTGCCGTCCTCTCACAGAGCATGGTAAAAATAGCAGCAATCGCAACCAACACAAGAGCTCTTGGCACAATTCCGTAAACAATCAGCTTATACAGATTGGTAAAATTCTTGTCCGGAAGTGTATTCAAGGCAAAATCAAGCCATTGCCCTACAGAAACTCCCACTACCGACAAAATCGTAGTCAGAATGTTCAGTTTCTTTGAAAAATAAAGACTTGCAATCGCAATGGCATAAATAAACAGAAGTACCGCATGATATCCCAATGTGGATGCCGCAACCGTGACAAATGCAACAGCGCATATAATCAGAACATATTTTACATAGCTTTTCTGCTGTTTCCCTACACATACAATCAGCGTGGGAATCCACAGGAGTACAGACCCTGTCACGTATGCCAAAGTCATAATCCCCATATCAATCACGAAAATCCCAAACACATTGAGCAGATATACCAGCGTGAAAATCAAAAATGTAATTCTCATCACCTTCGCAACTGCCCGGTTAGCCTGTTTCTCATTTTGAATCAATACACTGCTTTTTTCTTCCATACCATTTTCTCCTTTACCTATCCCCCAATTTACTTTTCAAGCAAATATTATTTTTTTACTAACTCACAGAATATTGCATCCCGATCAAAATTATTTTCCACAAAACCCGGAATTTCCTTGATCGCTTTGCAGAGACTGACGCTAAAGCCGGTCAAAATCGTTTGCGTTTCCTGCTCGGAATAAGAACAGCCGCCGGTTACAACGAGCGTTGCCAGACTGTGAACCACAAGCCACATATCTCGGAAATAACGGTCTGCCGTCTTCGCATCCATATGATATGTCTGTTGCAGAGACTCCCTTACCAAATCCTGAGAATGCTGCAGGGCAACCGTGACACTGTTGTTGTCGTCCCCCTGTGTCGTTAAAAACAATAACCGATATAACTCCGGTTCTTCTTTTGCAAAACGAATATACTGCATTCCAAAACCCAGAAATGGAATTTCCATATGAAGCCCCTCTGTCACATAATTGTCATACAGTCTTGCGGCGGCAAGACGGACTTCATGCTTAGCTTCTTCAATCGTATGAAAGCAGGTAAATACCGGCTGGGTGGAAACGCCGAGTTCATCTGCCAATGCTTTTGCCGTAAATGCATTGATCCCCTTAGCACGGACCACACGCACGGCACCCTCAATCATTTCTTCCCTGGTAAATTTATTTTTTGGAGCCATTATTTCCGTCCTCTCTAAAATGATTATCAATATATATCGTTCAATATATATTGATAACTATTATACGTGGGTAAGCCACGCCTGTCAATACTCGGGTATGAGCAAAAAAATCGGGCAAAAACCGGTAAATTTTTCCTCCGGTCTTTGCCCTCGCATTTTATTCTTCTCTCATTTTGTATTCGGTATCTTCATCAATCATGGCAAGCATGATATCCGCAAACTGCGGGTCAAACTGCGTTCCCTTACCTTTCTCAATTTCTTCACGGACAATGCTCTGGGGAAGTATGTCTCGATAGCTTCTCCTGCTGCTCATGGCATCGTAAGCATCCGCCACGGCAATGATCCGAGCCTCTTCCGGAATATCCGCTCCGGCTAATCCATCCGGATAACCTTTTCCGTCATACCGCTCATGATGCCATCTGGCACCGGTCGCAAGTGCGGGCATTTCTTTGATATTTTCCAAAATCCGCGCGCCCATTTCCGGATGCTTCTTGATCATCTCATACTCTTCATCATTGAGTTTCGACGGTTTGTTAATCACGACATCCGGCACACCGATTTTTCCTACATCATGTAAAAGCCCTAACATATAGATATTACTTTGTGCTTTCTCGGAATATCCGTGCCGTCTTGCAATTTCTCTCGAATAATCCGCCACACGTCCGGAATGACCGTTTGTATATGTGTCCTTTGCATCAATTGCCTCTGCCAGTGAACGAACGACATGTATAAAAAGCTTTTCGTTTTCTTCCGTCTTCTTTTCTACTTCCTGGGAAAGATTCCGCTGCAGACGAATCAACTCGATTATATGCCTTACTCTCAACGTCAGCACTTCCGGGACAAACGGCTTTTTGATGAAATCCATTGCTCCGAGAGACAACCCTTTTGTCTCGGATTCCTCGTCTTCATCCGCCGTGAGGAAAATAACCGGAATTTCATCTTTTCCATTCTCTTGTTCGCGAAGCTTTTTCAGGGTTTCAAAGCCATCCATTCCCGGCATTTTGATATCCAGAAGTATCAAATCCGGAGCTTCATTATCTTTGATATATTCCAACAATGCCTGCCCAGATTTTAATGCCGTTACCCGCATGTTGTTCTTACTTAAAATATGACCCGCCATTTTCAGATTCAGAGTATCATCGTCTACTACAATTACCCAATCTGCCATTTCATTTTCCTCCTGTCATTTCTCTGATTTCAAAATCCCACCAATTTTATCCGTAAGCTCTTTGTATTCTCCAAAAAGGTCGGCGTAATGCTTTTCAATATAATTATCATCCACTTTCCCACCTGCCACAGCATTGTCCGTAAGCGCAATAATTGTCATGTCGCATCCTGATAGGGTAATGTCACATATGTTTTCCGCCGTTTTTCATGGCTCCTGTATACCATACAAGTTCCGTTGCCACAAAATCTTCCGGCATATCAAAGTCCGGTATTTTTTCCGTACCGCTTCCTTAATATATTCACTTAGAATCTTTTATAGCATAAAAATATAAATTAAGCAATTATTCCTTTTCCGTAATAGTTCTTGATTTGAGAAAAATATGCGATACAATAAATACGTTGAGTGGCTTTTTAGCGCAAATCCGAACATTTGGATTTGCGTTTTTTCATATAAAGGAAAATAGATTAAGGGAGATGATAACATGATAGAAACCAAAGTCCCTGATTATCCGGAAAAAGAGCGCTTGGAAAGTCAAAGGAGTCCCCAATACTGTCCATCACACGTGAAATTGTTTTTGGTGCCGGGCTGCCCATTTTACTCCCTGCAACCCGGGGTCTATTTGCGCTTCCTTTCTTTATGCCCGTATCAGATGTTTTTACTTTTATTGCAGTGGCATTTGTCCTCAATAAAACAAGAAAAGAGTTGACTAAGAGATAAAAATGCCTGTGATAACCCGCATTCGGGACAACAAAAAAGACATTATTGTGCCGATCATACCTAAATGATCACACTCTAATGTCTTTTTTACCGCACAGCGATACTTTGTAACGATAATAGCTCGATTTCAAGCCCTCATGTCCAGGTTTCATTTCTAAGTAACTCTGCCAGTCTTTCTGTTGCAGGAATATGATCCGTACCTAACACCTTAGTCAAATCAAAAATTCTTGTACCCATAGGTGCTCTTGGAGTAATCTTCTTAAAATCAGTTTCATAGAACTTTTCTACAAAAAAATACCTATGTTCAATTGTTCTAAGGTCATACCCATGCGAATCTCCATCCTCCATAGCGCTTTCAATAACCGCCTTTCTTTCTTCTGTCAGTTCTCCGAATTCAGCGTTATATTTCACACCGTTTTCTGTTTTAACCGCAGTGATACGCGCAATTATCTTACCAATTGCGCGGACGCTTTTATTTTTATAAAGAGCTAATGTATCATGCGCTCTAAAACCTCTCTCTGCATTATCGTAATAAACATTGGCTTTCATATTGAAATCAAATGTTGTTCCCGCCAACTGCATTCTCATATATTTCCATGAATCAGAAACCGGAATCAAACCGTCTGTATAACAGTAATTAAGGTAATCATCCAATACATCTTGTATTTCATAATCTCGGTCATCCAGCACGTCGCTGATGGCATTTGCTAATTCTTCGAACGTTGTATTTATATGGATTACGGGATGTGTCTGCTGTCCGTTGTACTCTTTCAGTTTTTCTTCAAATTTTTTCTTTTTATCTTCTGCCATATGTTCCGGCGCCAAAGTAATCATTACCTTGTATTTTTCATCGTTAAAAGATTTCAAATGTCTGATCAGCTGGTCCTCATAAAACCAATCTGACATTTTCGTTTCTACCACAATTTTAAAACTCTCCTGCTTGATTGTTGCATCAGGAACACTCTCGACACTCTTTTCCTGAAGTGTAAAGATAATTTCAGGACTAAATGAATCTGAAAAAAATTCTGATTTCAAGAACCTAAAGAATTTATCTGATGAATATGAATATAAACGTGACAACAACAGCATGGTATTTGCTGTTGCTACATTTTCTTTTTCATTGTATCTCTGAAAATAATGTATTTTCATGCCAGTCCTCCTTCATTACTGAATATGTTGCCATATTCATTGGTTCCTTCTCTTTCAATTGCTCTATAAGCGGAATCCCATCCGGATAAGCATCGCAAGCCATATTCCACCCCTCTATTATTCTACAGTTTTCACAATTATCACATATTATAAAACCTACGGCCATAATTATACCCCAAAATATTTTTCAAACAGCTCTTTTGCATTGTCTGAAAAATCGTCAAAATCTCCTCTTTCTTTTAACACTCCGATTTCAGCAATACTCTCTGACAAATCCTTTTTAGCATCCCTGCTTATCCCATCTAATCCATCTATGTCGAATGATTCACCATTTTGGGCGGGGCATTCACACCAAATATTTAACATTGACCTATTTCATTTCCGAACCGTCATATGCGTTCCTTTCAACATAAGCCATCATTGTATTGTTTCTCCATCCGTGTGCCAATATTAACATCAATATTGCTATATATCCCAATAAAGAATTCTTCAAAACAAATCCTGCCACAAATACACCTATAATGCATATTCCAA
The DNA here is from genome assembly GCA_051877575.1 of Lachnospiraceae bacterium. GTDB lineage: Bacteria > Bacillota > Clostridia > Lachnospirales > Lachnospiraceae > UBA2882. The sequence continues at coordinate 33,501 of JBJEJA010000029.1, forward strand.
CAAAAACCATTATAGCTATATGTTCTTTCAACCACTTCTTTTTATAAAATTCTATCTTATCTTTAAGTGCAAAGCTACTATCCTTGATGGTCTGTGTTAAATTATTTTCTGCGGCTTGTTTATATTCCTCATCCGTAAGTCTCTTTCCGCTTAATATTTCATTGATGCTTACATTGAACATTTCGCTTATAAAAAGAAGAATATCCGCAGGCGGCAAATATTTTCCGGTTTCCCAGCGGGATACCGTCTTATTCGTTACACCTACTTTGTCTCCAAATTGTTCTTGAGTAAGTCCTTGCTCTTTTCTAAGTTCTGCTATAAATTTTCCTATTTGTGTTAAATTCACTTGTATCGCCTCCGAGAAAAACATAGCAAATCCATACTATTTTGTCTTTACCATAAACAGCGAATCACTGTACATTTTTTATTTCAAGCCATTTCCCATGTAATCTGCTCTTTGCTATAGCGCTCATCGCTACTTGCAATTGTACCATAGTTTTGTTCTTTCGGATAGATTTTCCGAAATCAAAATGGTCAGAAGAAAGCCTCCAAATCCTTTTGAACTTGGAGACTTGATTCCGACCATTTTATATTTTCACTATTTCCTGTACCTGGTTATCTTTCTCCAGTTTTCTGGAAATCCCATTTTTTCATATAATTCTTGTTCTGCTATACTGTCTTGCTTCTTAAGATATTTATCAATCAGAGCTTTAAGTTCTTTTATATTTTCTATGACTTATATTATTTCTCTGTTTTCATGAATGAATTACGAATGCAAATACACCTTTCCGACTGATAAAAACACCTGTTTTATCTCATTATATGGAATGTATTCCTGAAGATTTTGATCTTACCTATGTGTTAATTTCGGTAATTTTTGCAAAAAAGAATTGTAAGATGAAACATCTTCCAATTACCTTCCGACCCGGACAAGGAGGCGTAAATTCTATCAGCCTCCGAAAAACTGTGTCAATCGGCCGGAAGGCTATGAAAGATTTTATAGAACTAAATTGAAGAATATCGTTTGTAATATTTTCCTGCCATTTTGGTTATCAAACAACCCAATGCTAACAGTAATGCCCATAAGACGGGATTATGTACATCGCCTGTCTTGGGTGCATTCACTGCAGTGCCTGCTCCCTGCGCAGTATTTGCCTGCGTAGGATTTGTCTGTGTATTGTCAATGACTGTTGTGGTTCCTTTTTCTGCTATCACTTCTATGGTTGCCCAGTCTCCGCCTTCGTAATCAGCGATAAATAATTTGTACTTGGCTCCGTCTGTTAAAGACAAGTTTGTCAACTCAGCCGCAAACGCACCATCTACCGTTCCAAAGGACTGCATGTCCAAAATATTGTCAGAAGCATCTCTTACCTGAACAATGATTGCTATCGCAGCTGTATTTCCTGTCACGGCAACAGACGTTGTTGATGCTTTGGCAGAAGAAATGGTTACTGTCTGGTTTTGCGCTTTTACTTCCAGAGGGAAAACTGTAACCAATATTAAAATCATAAATAATCCAATCAGTTTTTTCATTTTTCTCTCCCTCCTTTATTAATCATACCAACGAATTTGTCCATCCCAGTAAACACCGGCTCCGGATCCCACCTGTGTCCCGCCATAGGTCGTATCACCATTAAATCCGGCATTGATTACCGTTGCACTGAAACCACCTTCATGACCAAATTTGTTTTTGAATTTGGTTACGTCCAGATCGGTTGTCCAGGCATTTACATTTGCATCAAATTCTTTAGCCGGAACAAATCCCAGAATAAAGGAAGTTGTTGCTACGGCATCTGCTGTAGCCGGAGAATAACCGTTGAATGCATGCGCGCTATCCGTATGATGAATGATTTCATGATTTCCGTCATCATATTTGATATCCAGATACAGGTCATTGCTACCGCTTGCAGTATTGTCAGTGGACGGATGATAATAGGTCGCATAAATTAAGATTTGTTCTCCGCTGAAATAGTTGTAGTTAAAGGAACAGGTATCCGGTTTACAGTCATAAGAAATAGACATCAAATCATTATTGCCATTATCAACCCACGGATCTCCAAACAAGTACCAGTACTGAATGACCAAACCAATTCTACTAATCGTCAATTCAACTTCCGTTCCGTCAGAATAGGTAATAATAAGAGGAACCGAATCATAGAAGTTGGATTTAAAAGATACTTTTACTTTTGATAAATCCGATTTATCAATCGTAACACCATCTTTTTGTTTGTCATCCTTTAGTCTCACATCGCTCAGTGTATAGGTTGATACACCGATATTATTGATAGGTTCTATATTGATAGAAGAGTATCCAATATATAAAGTAGCCTCATTTCCTGTTTTTGCAGACCAAATGGTATCGTACGAATAACCGTTTAATCCCATTCCGTCAACTTTTTTATCTTCGCCTTCACCATGGATTGCGACATACGCATCCGCCGGATTCAAAATTCGAACCGTTGCACCATTATCTACACCCGGCCATATATCAGATCTGGGGGTGAAATCAAAAGACTTCATGCCATCAACATTTTTAAATGTAGTATAAGAACCGTTTCCACCTGCAACAACATTGCTGTAGTTGCCGGAAAGGATCAGAATACCCTCATCAGAAGGATCCTGTGAAAATGACGTTCTGTCAGTCTCTGCATTTCTCAAATAATAGGTAGTCCCTTCTCCGGTATCATAATTAAAATCTGTACAAACCAGAAAATCTTTTGCGCTTGGAAGCACATATACATACACTTCGCCGACAATCGGTTCGTCATAATTATCCATATTTACGCCCCATTCAATTGTCGCTCTATACTTATCGATCGGTACATCCGAGCCATCTGCAGCTTTTGCTGTAATATTACCTGCCGATCCCACAGTAATACGCTCTTTTAGAATATCTATCTGCGCCTGTCTTCTTTCTTCATCATTTGCATAGTTATCCCTTTCGTTTTCTGTATCTAATCCAAATCTGTCAAACATAGGAACTTCAATGAATCGAACATACAATTCTCTTGCCAGCCTGGACTTAATATCATCATCGTTATTTATGCCATTGTATGCATAGATATATTTTTTTTCTTCATCTTTAATTTCCGGTCTGCCTGACGGAGGAGGAGTTGGAACTGTCCAGTTTGTTCCATTATATGTAAACACTGTCCATGCAATTCCTTCGTCGACTTCTGTCAAGTTAGCATCATCATCTTCATAATACAAGTGCATGTCCAGAGGTCTACTCTCATCTGAGCCAAACATAATCTTCGAACCTGTTACCGGAGCAATAGTTCCGGCAAATTGTTCATCCATAATAATCGTTAGTGTAGCATCTGATGCAAGATTAATTGTGATAGTTGATGGACAATTTTTAAAAAATGCTACCTCATATCCACTTTCTACACGGATGGAGGAAATATCTGTAAAATCAAAATCGTCTCCTATTTCAAAAACGACAGCATCTCCCTCCATAATCGAACTATCAATTACTAATTCTCCCGTGCTCGTCTCCGGCGCCGTGCTGAATAAAGCAACCGGTGCAGTATTCAAGTCATCTGTTCCCGTAGTATCCGAACCGTCCTCCGGCTCAGGATTATCAAGATTATTTTCAGACGTTGTGCCAATCGGCGTACTTGTCTGTTCTGCTTTTACAACGAATCCCATATTGGGCATCAGACCAACGACCAATACCAAGGCAAGGATTGCTGCAATGATTCTTTTGGTTCCTTTCTTCATTTTGAATACTCCTCTCAAAATACAAAAATTTATTTTACATTGTAGCACTTTTTTCACATTTCCTATCGTTTCACAGGGTGGTTTAGGGGTGGTTTTTCTCATTTTACCGCTTTACAAATGTATCTGATGCGGATAGATAAAAAAAGAAATAGAATACAATCGCAAAAAAGTATATAATTAATGATATGAATATTTATGACATTTCGACGAGGGTAGAAGAATGCACAATTTACTAAAAGAACGAAAAGAACAACTGACAATCGGGCTATTGATCGGATTATGCTTTTTATGGACCGGAAGCGGATATTTATCATGGCTATACCATCTGATAGAAAAGGCTCCCAACTTGAATGCCGATTTTTTAAGCGAAGTCGTCGGATACCTTTTTCAGGCACTCGGACTGGCTGCTTTTGCAATATGGACCAAACAAAAACAGGAAAGAGCTTATACTCAAAACATCTTTTTTATATTAGCAATTTTCGACTTATTCTTCATATGTCTTGCTACACTTGTTGCAAATCCTGCCATGATTTTATTAACCGGTTTTATCATGAACTTTTTTCACGGCCTGATAGCCGGTTTGTATCTGACTTATTTGGCAACACTCCTGCCAACCATGCATCAGGGTCTTGCTTTTGGTTGCGGATACGCTCTCGGCAGTCTGGGAAGCTTTCTGATTTCCAAAATCACCAAAGACAACTTCCTGACATCTCCTTACGTATTAATCCTTTATGTTATCCTGGTTGGTCTCACCATCCTTTTAGCCAAAAACATCAGTCTTTCATCTTTTCCAAAAGAAGAGTTTTCACATTCCGATGAAAAGACGAAAAAGACCATGAACTCTACGCTGGTTTTAGCCTGCATTGCCGGTATTATCAATGATATAAACCGCAAATACGGATATGTTGCATGTCTTTCTGCACTGATTTTCCCTTTCCTGCTACTATTTTTAACCAATCAGACAGAAAGCAGTTTATACATATGGATTATCAGTTATACCTTTACCGGTTTTTATACCGTTTATCGTATTCTGGTCATCACAGATCTAATGAAAAACAACCATTCGCTCATCTATATTGCAGGTTTTGGTTTGCTTTTTGGTCGCATCGGCGATGCACTGAGCACGATAGTTGGTTTGACATTTGACTTCAATCAACTATACTGTCTATGGATTGGGGCATTCCTTTTTATTCTGACTGTCATTGTTTTTTTCATCCTTGCAGAAAGAATATACTATCCTGTCATTGTACCTGAGCGCACAAACACAGCGGGCATAGGTGAAGATATGTCAGATACCCAAAATTCGGTAAAGACGTCCGGTAAAATACTGCTCTTTGCAAAAAAATACGGTCTCTCCTCAAGAGAAACCGATATTTTGGCTTTGGCGTTGACAGAAATGACCAATGTAAACATTGCATCGGAGTTGTATATTTCTGAAAACACCATTAAATTCCATATACGTAATATCCTGAAAAAAACAGGCTGTGCAAATCGAAACGAACTAAAAAAGCTTTATTCTAGTACTCGTCCATATCAAGAGCTGCATTCACATGCATTAAAGCTTTACTTCGCATTAACATTTGCGGACAAGTTAGAGCACACTTCTTCAATTTTTGCCCCCTCGAGCACAAAATCTATGCTTTTTACCCCCGTAACAATATGACGGTCTCTCTTTCTTCCGTTTGCACGAACAAAACTATACTTCTACAAGCACTTTCCATTGGCCATTTCGCTTTCCATTCTCTCTACGAATCATTCCTTTTTCCTGCATTTCTACAGTTCTTGTCTTAATTGTTCTCTCGGATTTTCCAATAACACCTGCCAATTCTTTCTGAGTAATACTAGGATTTTTGATTAACTCATTAATAATCGCAAGTTCTTCCAAAGTGCAATTTTTGCACTTTGAAATCGAGATGTTTGCACTTTGAATTGCACCTTCATTTTTATAATCAACATGCATATATCTGTTTTTCAATTCATGACCTGCATTCATCAACAGATTTTCAAAAAACATCTCTAAAAATTTTGTAGTTGCATGAATACCATTTTGCAAATCATTATAATTAGCTCTTACTAATGCATTTCTAAAATACCATGAGTTTTCTGCAAAGGTCTCATTGCTCACATTAAACCCAAAAGTCTTTAAATATTTAATAATAAATACTGCAGTAGATCTGGTATTTCCCTCTCCAAAAGGATGAATCTGCCAGATTCCCGATGTGAATTTTGCAATATGACGTACTGATTCCTCTATTGATAATCCATTATAAGAAAATTCCTTTTCCTGAGAAAAGTCATAATCAAGAGTAGCACGAATACTGTCATATGATGCATATGTTACCGTATTACCTTTCAGTACCCATTCTTTTTTTGTAATATTATAATCACGAATCTTGCCTGCATGTTCAAACACACCATCAAACAACTTTCGATGAATGTTCTGCCACTCTACAGGCGAAAACTGAAAAGTCTTTTCACCAAGTAATTTTGCAATTCTTACAGAAACGATATCCGCTTCCTTAGTATCATCTTCCATTTCATTTCTATCTTTGCGTTCTTCATAATAGCTATGAATACGTTTATCTGCTTCCGTTATGCTAATCTTAC